>NZ_AFWF01000159.1 GCF_000222605.1 Vibrio ichthyoenteri ATCC 700023
TATAAAGGGTATATTAAGCTAGTTTTACAACCTCGAAAAATATATCTAGTTCATCCAGAGTATTGTTAAGTAACAAAAGCAACCTGCAATACCTGCAAGATCTTGATACAGGTGTTGCAGGTTTATATTTAGTGAATTATTTTTCTATTAGAGATCTTTTCAATGGTTCTAATGCTATCTTCTATTTTTACTATGTTAGGTAGGTTTGACTTATTTAACGTTAAATAGGTTTTAGTTATACGATTAAACTGGCGATTTAGTTGTCGACTGTTATTTTCATTATGGGCAATGAACCATTTATCTATTTGACTTTGCATTTTAATGATCATTTTTTCATTTTCTAAGTTTTTAGTATAGTGATACTTCCAAGTCTCAAGTTTTTTTGATTTATTCATTTCGGATGGAGTGTAATCACGACAATTTAATCCAGCATGTTTTAATACGGCGATGTTGAAAGCGGTCTTTAATACTTTGGTTGCTTTTTTCTGTTGAAGTTCCTTTAATACTCTGGTGTTCCTCCCCGCTAGAACTTTCCCAACAATTAAATGGACATGATCACCACTCCCCATTTTGATTTCTTGGTTTTGTCGGTGTATAACCGCTCTAATGCTTTTCTTAAAATAAAACTTGTCTTCATTAGTTAAATCACAAAGTTGAAATATTGATTTGCAACAGTACGCGATGATTTCCTTCCACTGTTCGTTGGATAGTTCAACGCCCTTAGGCAGAGTTAAGCAGTATTCCATGGCATATGATGACAGGTGACGACCCGCTTTATGACCCATTTGCTGGCGCAATCGATATTGCTCACCGATAAGCGCTATATACTTAGATGTATGCTCATTCCCAATTATTGAAAATATTTCGGTTGTATTCGCATGATTTGGATGTTTTGTTGATGTAATATATCTTTCTCTGCAAGCGACCCCTTTACTTCCATACTTTATAGGTTGAGAGATTACCGTCCAGTTTTTTATCATGATTTTATTTTAGTTATATTAACTATAAAAATTAAAGTCAAACATATCCATTATTTTAGAGTTCAAGATAGGACAATTGCTTCGCTATTGATCCACTTGTTGGGGAAATATCCTCAATCCCCTTGATTTAGCCTTTCCGAATAACTATCATCTGAATAAATGTTATGAACTTTTTAGATAGGTTGAATTCAACCATTGATGATGTAAAATTAGATGCAGCTAAAGAATTATCTGATAGGGATCGCCGCTATAAAGATATATTATCATTAATTGTTCAGCATTGTAAAAATGTTGGATTTATTAATAGTCAGGATGTTAATGATAAGACAATTAAATATGAGTGGTTGTGTCTAGTCGTCGATATTCATTTGACAGCAATAATGTTAACAGATCAAATAGATGGGAATGATATTCCTATGGATTCTAAAATCATACAGGAAGATAATGAAGCTAAAGCGAAGCAAATATTGGAAAGCATTGTTCTCTATTTGGTAGCAGCATCACCAAAGCCTGACTGGAGGCGTTTCTAGGTGTATTCACGACAAGAGCTGCCGCACTCCGTTTGGCGGCTCACTTTCTCTGATACATGCGAGCATGTAACAGAGAAGATTGAGCTGATCTTAGAAGCAATATTGTTACCAAATCAACCGAAGATAAATATCGTATAACAACTGTTGTTTGGTTGTAGCGATCTAGTTAAAAAGCTTATTGTCTGTATAACTCAATTGAACCAGCTGTGTTTAAGTTATTTTGCCAACAACGATTTGTCCAAAATACGCCTTTCATTTTCATTGATTTTATATCTTCTACCCGCAAAGACGCAGCGCCTTCGTAGTAGACTGTATCTGTCGATGACGGTGAATGGTTCTTTCCTTGAAAGATATACTCTAGTTGAAAACTGTCATCGGCGTTTCTGATTACACGACAATAGTTAGAATGAGTGTTTCCTATAGTCGTAGTTGCCTTCATCCTAATTGAAAAGAAATCGGCTTCAAAGGTGATGGGAAATTCAACTACTGTCTTATTATTGAAGTTAGACTGAATTTTGCATATCCACGTCCCATTAAAGTTTGGACAGAAATTCTCTTGGAAGTATCCAATATAAAAAGGTTTCCAAGCGTACTTACCAAAGAACAGAGCTAATATGGTAATGGCAGTCAGTGTGTATGACACTGACTGTATCAATGAAATCTCAAAAAAATGATTTAAAAAGAAGTAGATAGCAATTGATGCAACGGATGAAATGCCATACTTCACTTTTGACGGAAACAACTCCCACATAATTAACGCCTCTTACCAAATTTATTGAACCCTTTGAAGACCTTATTTTTTACTATCTGGGCAACAGGCCGTACGCGGACTTTAACTAGATTAAATCCAGTAATAGAACCCCACGACTTTACTAAACACTCCATAGCGTGAGTACCAGTATATGCACTTCCGCGTTGTGAAGTGTCATTTATCGATGTTATCTCACTGTGACCAATATCATTAGCGCTAATTGATTGATTACCTTCGTTTCGTACGGTCCAGTGAACTTCATCGGACATAATAAAATCATGAGGGTTGTTAATCTTAAATGTTAACGAGTCACCTTTTCTGACATCTATCTGGTTTGTAACCTCTCCTGACAAGTAGTTACCTGAACTATCATATCGCTCGACATATATTTCAGGAATATTTGTGACTACAGGTACTGATACTCCGCCTTGTTGTGTGGTGAGAACAGGTAGTTGAGGAAAGTAATGTTCAAAAAGGTTTGAATACTCAAGTGCTTTTGTTGCTTCATCCTCATGTTTAACTTTTAGATAAACACTATTTAGATGATCAAATTGTTTAACGGCAAAAGCTTTTGCTTCATCAGACATACCAAGAATATCCTGTCCATTAAGAGGGTTTAAAACTTCAAAAGACTGGTTCAACTGAGAGCAAATATTTGAGACTGTTTTCTCAAAGGAGGTAATTTCGTTATCTCCAATGTGTAAGTTGTTTGCGACCAATATATTTAGAGCTAGTGATGGGATCTTTTTGTGCTCTGACCGTTTCCATCTTATGTTAGCCCATGCTTTTAAGTAGCGGACATTTCTTTTCATTAAAGACCGATCTGCATCAGTAGAATAAAAATTGGTCAGCCAAGTTTGAATTGCAATAGGATCACTATCAATCCAGCCATTATCTGTGGCTAGTAATGGTGTAGAGTCCTTAATGTCTCGAATAAAATAGATAGGTGTATCAATGGTCAAAAAGTTTTCAAACGTTAGCCCCTCACAAGCGTTCTTCGAATCTTGAAGTTTAGCTTCGGTATCGATTTGGCAATAGTACGATAAAGTTTCTTTTAAGACCTCTTTTACATCTTTAGCGTCTACGTCTGGAGTCTCTAGTTCTGAAATAAGGTATATGCCAATATCTATATCGTAAGTTGACTGACTACTTACAGGCGCAATTAAAGTGAAGCTTTTATATGATCCTTGTAGCCAAAACTTAACAGAGCAACCGAACGAATCTTCAAGCTCCGCACGCAGATAATCAATTAGCGCATCTTTTTTTGCTATACCTTTACTCAATATGCTTTTAGAAAGCTTAGTTCGGCTGTGTAGAGTGCCAAGTGTTGTTTGGCTACTATAAAATAAATCACTGCAATTCATATAAATCATCCAAATAATGAAACTTGATGATTATGACATTGATTGCGTTTATTTATAATGATTTATAGCATAATATTTGTACAAGAAGAGCATTGAAATAGTTAGAAATTAATCAGGTTAAGCTCACGTTCAATTCTATCTTATCTATTGTTAACTTTAGGTTCTTGATGCAAATGCCTTTGCCATATCTATCATAAGTAATGTTATTTTGAGCATGTCCTAAGATTTCACTAGCGAGTAAAGAGGACACATCTGCATTTTTCAGTTGTGTTGCTACTGTATGACGGAATGAATGAAAATCATGACCGCGAGTAAAACCTAGCTTGCTTTTAAAACGCCCAAACCATTTTGAAGCTGCCGTACCAAAACCATCACGCTCTTGTTTAAGGGTAGGGAAGATACGTTCATGCTGTACGCTGTTGATGAAGTCAATAAAGCCGAGCTCTAACAGCTTGTCATGAATCGGGATTAACCTGCGGCTACTGTTGTTTTTGAGCCGTTGTCCCTCAAGCTTATCGTCAATCTTAATGACCCATATACCCTCTTTGTTACATATATCTTGGCGGTAGAGCTGACAGAGTTCGTTTAAACGTGCGCCAGTGTATAAGCCTAGTAGTGGCAACCAATAATAATGAGGGTGCTTATATTTCTTCTGGGTGTGAATATCAGTGCTAAACAGCTTTTGAAGGTCAGCATGGCTATATGCGTTCTTGGCTTCGCTGTCCTTGCGAGTCTTTTTGAATCTCATTCCCTTAAATGGGTTGATGTCCGTCATTTCCATCTGCAAACACCACTCAAAAAACGACGAGCATTTTTGTATGTAATCTTTGACGCTCTCAGTGCTTAGGGTAGGGAGTTTATGTTTTTTATTAGCTTCTATTAGCTGCTGACCTTTCATCCCACTAAATTGCTTATGTTTGGTTGCGTTGACCGGATATTGGCTCAGTAAGGTACGTGCCTCTTCCGCCTGAAGTCGACGGATATCTTTTATGCTTTTAGCTCTGAGTAGTGTCAGCACGATATGACACTTCGCATAAGCCATATCAATTGTTTTTGGGTTAACGAGGTCTTGTTTGGAATCTCTGTACTTTTCGAGACACTTGAAAGGGTCTCGTGATGTTGTTTTTGCTTTCGGAATTAGAAATGCAGGTGATGCAGGTCTCTCAGGTATATGAGATTCTGTTTTAGGTGTAGATAGAGGTGTGCTGTTCTGTATCGAAATACGGATTTCTAGCTCTAGTTGTAATGCTTTAACTAATGCAACTTGTTTGTCGGATGTACGAAGAGAGCGCTTGATTTCGTATTTGTCGTTGAAAAGGTGTCGGTGGCGTAGAGGAATTTGATATCTGAATAACCAGTTACCAGTTTTTGATATTTTTAGACCGCGCATGTTTTAGTACCTAGTTTTAGTACCAAACAGTCAAAAAGTTAGATTAAAAACATAAAAAAGGCGGTAAATCAGTGATTTACCGCCTTTTCCAAACGTTTGGTGGGCTGGCGTAAGTTGAATTTGATTCTTAATTTGTTGAAAATTATAGATTTATATGGATTGGATTTTCTTGCTGGTTCCTAAGATGGTTCCTAAAAATATTTATTAGAGACTATTTTCGATTCAACGTACGACTGATCGTCGATTGCTCTTTACCAGTTATTTTCTCCATTCTCTTAGCCTTAACTCCCTGCTCTTTAAGAGACTTGAGAAAGACTGAGCGTTGATTCATATCCAGTGCTTCAAACATCGCTTTGTTTATTTTTGATTGCTCGCTTTCCATCTTATCGATGAGAGAGTTTACGCCAGATCTCAGCTCATCGAACAAACCAGTTTCAAGGGCTGAAGCATTATCTTTAGCCATAGTCATCACCTATCTACATTGAACGACACGTTTAAAGTATAGTCGTGCAATATAGCGATACATCAAATCTAGAGTATTTAGATGTAAGTGATTTTGTGTGTTTAAGTTAAGTTGTTGTTTTTAAATTAATAAAATCCAAAATTGGACGCATTAATTAAGTGTATTCTGCATGCGTTGAAATAGGCAATGGAAAGCCATTTACTCCACTTGCTAATCTTTACCGTTTCTGATCTGAATCGATGACGCTATAGGCAGAAATATGCTTAGTAGTATGACGCCCTTTGGCTATTGCAGCCATCAAATGGTTCCTTCGATAGCAGCTATTTTCTCTTTTATCAGTTGTTCAACGATTTGGTTTTTGTTCTGCCCTGAATATTCGCAGAGTCTGTCTAGGTCGCTTTTAATGTCTTCGCTCATAGTGAAGCTGTAACCTTTCTTATTCTGGCCTTCCATTTTTTTGCGGTGTTTCTTCTGGCCCCAGGCTTTTTTCATTTTGTAGATGAAAAGTTCTTTTTCAGCGTCACTAGCTTGCCAGATATCAAACACGGCTATAGAGGCATCGCTCAGCTCTTTTGCTGTAATGGGTGACGCTAGAAAGTGTGGTAACTTATCTTGAGTTGATTTTACGTAACTCCAAACCCACTGACATTGTTGCTCGTTATCTTCCTTTATCCACCTAAAATTCGTGTGAAAAATTCTGTTGGATTTATCATCCAGAAATTTCAAAACGGCTCTTTTTTGGTCCAAAGTGATTGGAATACTGTCGAGGAACCCAATAATTGCGGTGATACGATCATCGTGTGTTCGTGGTGTAAGTTTTAGGTCGAGAGATGTATAAATAAACTCCGCACTGTCTCTACTCAAATCGATAGGTAGTGTGTGCTCATTCGCCCAGCCCACATCAACTAAATGGGTTAGTCTGAAGTTAAACCACAACCAGTAGGCTAGCCTATGGTTCGCTTTCCTTATCCATTCAATTTCGTCATCGGGAACAATCGCTTTGTTTCCTGCATCTTTGAGTTCGTTAACATAGCTGGTGAAATTAACCTCGTTTCCTGCCCCATGGTAAATAAATTTTTCTAACGAACGCCAGTAGTCATCGACGCGCTCTGCTGGTGATGGGACCATATCTTGGTTAGAAACTTTACTAACAATGTAACTGCGGTAGAAATCGCAGAGCCTTCTGCTTCTTGTTTTTAGGGTAGCCTGTTGGTCGGTCATATGTCGCTTTGAGATAATGGTAACTAAGTAGTATTTTAAAGAGGGTTTGCGGTGTTTTTTGAGAGGTGTTTAACGTTGTTTTTATTAGGTTTTTAGGTAATTTAATTTCTGTGGGTTTGGTTGTAAGTATCTGATTTTAAATTGACGCAGATGAAAAAATGATATCAAAGAAATAACTAGCGAGCTCTCAGTCTGAAAAAAGGCTATCTATTGCCGGGCAATCGATCACCAAGCTACCTGATTCGCAGGTTTCTGAGTGTCGGTATTAGTAATATATATAAGTATTTTTATTACTCTTCGGACATGATGCCAAAGCATCAAATCAAAAATTACAGCGTTGACTTCTAGTTTGGAATAAACCAACTAGGAGTTACAAAATGTACTGTGATATCTACCAACCAGACCATTATCTTGGTCTGCCAGTAAACAGCAACTATCCAATGATTGAATCCTATTTGAATGGGATTCACTCTGTGCTGAAAAATGCCTGCAATCAGCATTCAAGAACCTTTGTGTTCCAGGTAGTATTGAAGTTTCCCCAAGCGGGGGGGATGTTTCCAAATGATGCTATCTCACGGTTTATCAAATCGTTCAAAGCGAAAGTAAGCGCCGATCAATGCCGTAGGCTGAGAGAAGGTAAGCGTGTTCATTCCACCAGCATTCGATATGTGTGGTGTCGCGAGATTAGCTCGTCATTGAATGTCCACTACCATGTCTATTTCTTGATGAATGCGGACGCATACTGGCAGCTTGGGGACTTTGGTGCGAATGCCCAAGGTCACCTTTCACAGATGCTAGTCAGTGCGTGGGGGAGTGCGATAGGTATTTCTAATGCCCGTGGTTTGGTCCATTTTGGACAGGGTGCGAGAAAGCTCAATGTGAATGATATTACTGGTGAAGTTGTGCCGCACTTCAATGGTTCCGAATACGATACATTTGAGGATATCTTTTATTGGATGAGTTACTTGGCAAAGGCTGATACCAAGCAATTTGGGAATGGTGGTCGTAATTTTGGTTGCAGTATTAACTGATTGAAGAGAGGGGGGATCCCCTCTCTATGCGATTATTGAGGTATATTGGTATCGTCAAATTTACCAGTAGACTCGTCATGTTTCTGAGCGTCTAGAACGTGCTGTAACGCATCTTGAAATGATATGTTTTTCTCTTTGGCTAAAACCTCAGCTTGCTTTTCTAGTTGTTTTTCGTATTCGTTTTGAAGCCGTTCAGTATCGATGTCGTAGGACATAGTGTTCTCTCTGTGTGATAGTTCTACAGACAGAAAGCCAGTGATAGCCGATAGCGTCAAGAGCTTGATATGGAAATTGTGAAGGATATGCGAAAGCTAAAAGAACCGAGAGCTTTAGGTGTGTTGTACTGAACTACTTCATTTGACGTTTCGATGAAACCTTTCAGCAATAAAGCTTTTTATATTAATAATATAGGTTTGGAATCTAGTTACCTGAAATCTCAGCTTTATGCCAACCACATGCTGATACTAGAGCTGATTGCTTAAGTGGTTTAGTTCGTCAATTTTTAATCCCTAGGACAAAAAAAAGAAAGTGCAGCCTTTCTTTTTCTGATTGTTTTCAACCATGTTACTCAGTAGGTTGAAAAGGGAGCGTGAAGCTCCCTATAGGTGATGACGTCTGCTTTGCTGTAAGTTCAACGCTTAGAAACAGTTGTTGAAGTCAGCTGTTTCAGTCCAGTTTATACCATCAACAGAGCAGTAATCTTTTGATATACCGTTATCGTTTAGTTCGTTCTTGGCGTACTTGTCTGTTTTGACATCGCGCGTGATATAAACGTTAATCGGGGCATTGCGATAAGTTTCGCTACGCATGGCTACATCGGCACCATGATCGACAACATCACTGTAATCAGGGGAGATATAGTTGAACGCATCAAAATCAGTTGCTGCGATTGTAGGTAGGGTATCACGCATGTTAACCAAGTGGTCAAAACCAGTTAAGTTGGTCCCGTGATAAACAAATTCGCCACGCTCGGAGGTATGACTATCAATGGTTTTCTTAACCATAATGGTGCGACCTTGAAGAGTGGCTTCTACATCCATGGTTTCACACTGGATTAAGTTGTTGTAACCCGTGGCTGAACTTGAATTACGTAAACCGTAACCGGGATTTGCCGTTTGTTGTGCATACTCTACAACAGAGCAGCGTCCTTCTTCGAACTCTTTGGTGTACTCGAATTCGAAGCCTTCACGCTGAACGGTCATCATGTCCCCAAGGTAGATGTCCTTCACTTCACGCTCTAAATCTTCGTGCATTTCGACAACTTTGGTTGTCCATTGACCTGGAGCCATTGATAGGTAGGATTTCTTGTACCATTTGTCATCGTAGGTTTGAGTCTCAGGGTTGTAATGACCATGATAGTATTCAACGTAGGCGACATCGGCATTGGGATTACTCTCTGCTATCTCGCGGGTAGCCTCATACGATTTCTGCATGGCAGGAACGAGAGCCATTGCTGTTTGGTGTAGGCTTGTATTTCCGGATGCAATAAAGTCTGAGTACAACTCTTCTGCGGTTACACTATAGCGATTAGCTAAACGCCATTCTTGCTGCTGTAGTCGAGACTGGATCGCAGTACGTGTATTGGCATTATCACGAATAGATGCACAACTTATTTCCCCCATATTGCCTTGTGCCAATTCTGTTTGAATTGAGTTCCATAGAACCGTAGTCAGTGGAGTTACATTAGCAATATCGCCATCGCTTGGAATTATTTCGCGAGGAGGGATCACCATTTGATACGCATCGGTGACAGTCCCTAAATCCTCATCTACAGCTCCTACAGGGACATCGACGACAACAGGAACATAGTCGATACACTGAGCATATTTATCTTCGAGCGATAATGAGAAATCGCCAGATTCACCCGTCACAGTTCTTGGTTCGTTCGCGTCTAATTTGCTGTTGAAGTTATAGTCGAGAAATACCGTAGCGCCGCTGATGTAGCCATCTATTGCTTTACCTTTCATGGTTGCGCTCGTAGCTGAATTATCATTGCTTCCTGAGCCACCACCACAGGCAGCTATCGCCAAAGTCATAGCGACTGCTAATGTTGTTTTTGTATAATTTTTCATTACTGCTTTCCTTTTTTAATAAACAATTTGTTTATCAATGGTGCTGTATGTCATTTCCATTGATGAAAGTAAGGCGATGACCAGCTTAGTCATCGCCAACAAGATTGCGTCTACCACAGATAAAAGCGGTAAGACGTGAGTTGCAAACCTTGCTCAAACCAGGTCTTGCCCTGATAGAGTGGCTATCAGTTTTGTGTGGATTAAGATCGGGTTTTGAGCTGACAATTAAGCGTGGTAAGAAGTTGGTGACTCCTTAATTTTGCTTGTCGTGAGGTCCGGGATATAACTGGAAAGGTTGAAGTTTTTAGGATACTCGAATTGGAAAGTGGAGACTTCCAAGCTTTGAATATCGCTTAGCTTATGAGTATTAATTCCTCCTTCTTGATGTTCAGCGACGAGCACAAGCTCATCGGCAAGTTGTAGGATGCCGAGAGGTTTAACCTTAAAAGTCTGCTTCTTGCTGGTAAGCGAAAGGTTGACGTTGTACTGGTAACATAAGGCATAGCTCAATGAGTCCAGCACGTTTAAGCTGAAGTCCCTGATGCTTTTAGGCGATTGAAGAACCGCGACCTTCTCTTGAAGCTGAGTTTCTGATTTAAACTTGAGCGTGACAGGCGATTGCTCTCGTAACATCTGAAACGCTCTTTGAATGGCAGGGCTTGTTTGCTTTGAAAAGCTTGATAGGAGCGTTTTCTCAGCTAGAGCGAGCAATACCATTTCGCTAGCATTAAAGCCTAGATAACTTGTAAACCGTTTGGAATAACCATACGGCTTACTACTCGTATCTTTGTCAACGCCAAGGTATTGCACCACGACATCCAAATTACGTTGAATAGTTCGAATATCTCGCCTTATGCCTGCATTTTCTAGCTCAAGTTTTAGATCTTGAGCTGTCACCTTTCTCCCTCTTGGGATGCGATGATATAACTCAAATGCAAAAAGCATTTGCTCATGAGTTGTCGGTTTGCTGGTGGATAGCATCATTCATTGCTGGCTTAATATTGGAAGTGCAGTGAACGTATCAAGCGATGCGGCAATACTTGCCACATGCGATTTTTCTCAGAGTAGAGAATATGAAAATGTGATGAGGTTTGTAGTGTGCGTCAGTTGTTGGTTACTTTTATCTCATCAAACGCATCCATTTCGACATAAGTAAGGAAATTGCTTTCCCACAGCTCGTAAAAATCATTCACGCCATAAGAGTCGATCTCTTGCCAACCGATACCAGTAAAAAATGCCATTTGATTGGCAATATCAAAGTCAACGCTTCGTCCGAGTTCAGGGTACACATTTCCAAAGTAGGCAAAGTCAGTGATGTAAAGAATGTCCCATTGCTGACTAGCTTGTTTTTGCAATCTCACCTCAACAGGGTGAAAGCCTCCTTCTTCAGCACTGTAACTAGTGTCTCGAAAGTTGATAGTGATAGACAGCTTATCGTGTTCACAGAGCATATTGATATGCTTGGCTAGCAACTGATGGAATTTGCTAGAGATTGGTAATGAACATGAATTGAAATTTGTCGCAGTTAAAGTTTGAGTAGTCATGGTTTTTTCCTTGAAAATAGAAACAGTTTTGGTGGGGTGCCCTGGTGTTTATGGGCTTAGCATTATGAAAATAAGCTAATGACAGTAAGGGTTTGAGTATCGAATTTGGATTTTCTAAGGTGATCATTAAAAGCTTTGAGCCAGCTTAGAAATAATGATTGCACTTCGGGACGGCAAAGCTCACAACGCTCGATGTCTGGTTGATAGAACCAGAGGTATTTGAAGTTGAAGTAAAGTGATACATCAAGGTGCTTGGCTTTAGAGGTCGGGTAGTCAAATGATGCGACAAAACGGACCTCCCAAGGCTTGTGAGGGGCAAGGCGCTCAAGTTGTATCTCAACTGGCTGAATACCGCTTCGTTCCTTATAGAATTGATTTACCTTCAAATTCAAAGCCAGGCGACGTGTATTGCTTGGGATGTCATATTGATTTAACAGTGCATCCATTAGTTGGTGGAGTAACGCTAATCTAAAAGATGACGCAATGTTTTGTTTGTTCTGCTTATTCATATCCAGCCCCTCTCCGCAAAAGAAACACAATCCTCTCCAACCACTATGTGATCGAGAGTGCGCACATCAATTAGCGCTAGGGCGTCTTTCAATCGTTCTGTAATGCGTCTATCCGCTTGCGAAGGTTCCGCAACCCCAGACGGATGATTGTGGGCAAAAATCACCGCAGAGGCGTTAGCTTGTATGCATACTTTGACGACTTCACGAGGATAGATATTGGCTGAATCAATCGTGCCAAAGAAAAGTTCTTGGTATTCAATTAAACGGTGTTGGTTATCGAGAAGTAAGACTGCAAACACTTCACGTTCATTATTCGCTAGTTTGTATTTCAAGAAATCTTGGGCGGCTTGCGGGTTACAGAAGGTGTCACCTCTTAGGTATTTGTTAGCGATGATCTCTGCCGCCTTTTCTAAAATTTGGTGATCGGATAGGACTGACCCCTTTTTGTATTTGTGCGCGTTAACTTTGTGCATATCGATTCTCCTTTGATGATTAACCTAGGTATGCACGTTTGTAATGTGTGTTTGAAATTGTTTTGAATCGAATCGAGGGCTTGTAGTCCTGGGATGCATTGAGACTGTTTGGGAAAAAATTACACCTAGCTCTCCCTATATGAATCATTAACAAGGGAGACCCATCATGAATTCACCACAACAAGTTATTTATCGCTCAGAGCACTCAGAGCTACATCAAGAAGATGTATTTAAAACTTACCAAGTCAATGTCGCGCGAGGACCTTTAGTTAGTGAAGCGTTGCACTTGCTTCATTCTGTTTTTACTCAAGCAGATAAGCAGTTTGAACGAATGATGTTAGTGCCTATTCGATTAAAGATGCCCGCAAATTTTGATGGTTGCCGCGTGAGCTTTGTAGATGAATGGTTTGGCTATGTCTTTAACCACTTAACTAAAATGAGCACACCTCAAGATGAGTTGCATGATTTATGGAAGCAGATAGTGACAAAGGGCATTCACGTGATTTGGCGACCAGATGACCGTTCAGAAGGTCAGTATCAGATTAGTGTGAATTTGCTCATCGATACTAGTGATAAGCTGTCTTGCGAGGCATACAGCTATTTCATCACCGCATTCCAGCAAGCCATCGTACGAGCTTATGCCAAATCACTAGAGACAAATATTGAGTTCGCATCAAAGCAGTGTTTATTCCCAACACTTCATCCCATTCTGGTTGGCAAGGAAAGTGCGGAGTATCAACACCATATCAAAGGGCACTTCTATTTGTTGAGCGGGTTAGCAAGACTGCCTGAAGCATTGCTAGAAGATAGTTGCCCTTGCTTAGCTACATTTCAACGAAAGCTGGGGGATTCGGTAGGTAATAATATTGATGTGATGTACTCCAGTGCTAGAACAGGAGAGAAACAACAAGACCGTTGGCAAACACCAGCAGAGATTTTTCGTCAGCTCAATGATGAGTTTCATTTCACCTTGGACGCAGCCGCAGAGCCATCCACTGCTTTATGTTCTAACTACTTTACAGAACAAGATGATGCCTTAGCTAAAAACTGGGGAAGCCATGTTGTTTACTGTAATCCTCCTTACTCGAAACTAAGGGAATTTGCTCGTAAAGCGTATGAAGCATCACTCACCGGAGCAACAGTAGTTATGCTTGTTCCTGCAAGGACAGATACACAGGCGTTCCATCATTATTTATCTAAAGGGGAGGTAAGATTCATCAAGGGACGATTAAAGTTTTTGCAGGCAGGGGAAGCGCAGAATACCGCGCCCTTTCCTAGCATGATTTGCGTACTGGGGGCAGGGGTAGAAAGGAAGATGATTACAGTGCTTCAAGATAGTCTTCATAACGCAGTGGTGTAAACAAACGCCCGTCACTATGGAACGCTATGAAACATCTTGGATTAAAAAATACGTATTGACCTCTTCTCATGAATGAAGACACAGAGGAACTCATCATGAGACTAATTCGCCTAAAAGAAGTTATGGACCAAACCGCACTTAGCCGCTCAGCTGTTTATCGAAAAATGAATGAAGGCTCGTTCCCGCAAAGTGTGAGCTTAGGAGATAGAGCTGTTGCCTGGGTGGAAAGTGAAGTTCAAGATTGGATTGCACAGCGTATAGCCCATCACGCACGTGAGTTTAAAGGCTATAACGCAGAGCATAGTTACTTTTAATAACACATAGTTTGGTGGCTGGGTAATCCGCCACCAGCTATGCCATCATATATCATAATTTTGTTTTGAGACTCAAAATTCAATTTGAAGTTAAATTTTTCAGCTTAAAGGAGAAATTTTGATAGAATGCGGCATCACCAAAAAGTCTCGCCACTATGGATAGGAAGACATGATCAAGTGCCACCTTGCCCGCATGATGGGGGAGAGAAAACTGAAAATTTCAGATGTCATTCGTGAAACCGGTTTGAGCCGAAATACTGTGACACTTCTGTATAAAGAAACAGCGCAAAAAGTGGACCTAGAAGCCATCGATAAGTTGTGCGTGCTATTTAACTGTCAAGTTGGTGAGCTTCTAGAGCAGTCACCAGGAAATGATCAATAAGAACAATAACGAAGGACTGATTATGAGCTTTACTGAAGATTCACGAGTAAAAATACCGACGATCCTGCACCTTATGCGTTTGGGGTATGACTACCTATCTTTGAAGGGGGCTAACTGGGACAAAGAGAGCAACATCTTCCCTGAGCTATTTTCAACAGCGATAAGTCGCATTAACCCAGAATTAAAATCAGAAGATGTGGGTAGTTTGTTTGAAGAGGTAAAGCTCACTCTGGAAAACGAAGATTTAGGCCGAGCCTTTTTCAATAAGTTGAAAGAACGTTCAGGTAATAAGCTGATCGACTTTGAGAACTTTTCCAATAACAGCTTTCATGTCGTTACTGAGCTAAAATGCAAAAACGGCGATGATGAGTTTCGTCCGGATATCACCTTGTTAATCAATGGCATGCCGTTGGTGTTTATTGAGGTGAAAAAGCCCAATAATCGCGATGGGATTATTGCGGAAAGAGAACGCATTAATAAACGCTTTCAAAATCCTAAATTTAAACGCTTTGCTAACATCACTCAGTTCATGATCTTTTCCAATAACATGGATTATGTCGATGGTGATCCTGAGCCAGTGCAAGGTGCCTTTTATGCTAGTAGTTCATATCACAAGCCTGTATTTAACTACTTCCGTGAAGAAGAAGAGTTAGATCTGACTGCACTTCTAAAGCAGTTAACTGATGATCAAGAGCTTGCAGTACTCAAGGATAACAACCTAGAGGTTATTCGCTGTAATCCTGAGTTTTTGAGTAATAAAGAGCCTAGTCGCCCAACCAACCGCATTTGCACATCTTTGCTTAGTAAAGAGCGTTTATCGTTTGTACTGCGCTATGCGTTAACTTACGTATCAGAAAGTGACGGTTTGCAAAAGCACATCATGCGCTACCCACAAATGTTTGCGACCAAAGCGATTGAAAGAAAACTCAATGAAGGTGTTCGTAAAGGCATCATTTGGCATACCCAAGGAAGCGGTAAAACGGCGTTAACCTATTATAACGTTGGCTTCTTAACGGATTACTTTCAAAAGCATGAGATTATCCCTAAGTTCTATTTCATCGTAGATAGATTAGACTTGCTACAACAAGCACAACGCGAATTCACTGCTCGCGGTTTGATTGTACATACTATCAATTCACGCGAAGAGTTCACCCGTGATATTAAAGCGACCCAAGTGATCCATAATCACTCAGGCAAAGCAGAGATCACGGTTGTCAACATCCAGAAGTTTAAAGATGATCCTGATGTTATCTCTACTCAAGACTACAACGTCACCATCCAACGTGTGTATTTTCTAGACGAGGTTCACCGTAGCTATAACCCTAAAGGCAGTTTTTTAGCTAACTTAACTCAGTCTGACACCAATGCAATCAAGATTGGTTTGACGGGTACGCCTTTACTCGGGGAAGACTACAATTCCCGAGTTCTTTTCGGTGACTACATTCATAAGTACTACTACAACGCCTCAATTGCAGATGGTTATACTTTGCGCTTGATCCGCGAGGAGATTGCAACCAACTACAAAATAACGCTTCAACAAGCGCTTGAAGAAGCCGAAGTGAAGATGGGAGATGTTGACCGTAAAGAGATTTATGCGCATGCAAGCTTTGTTGAGCCCATGCTGGACTACATCGTCACCGACTTTGAAAAAAGCCGTGGCACTTTGAATGACGCAACAATCGGCGGAATGATTATCTGTGACAGTTCAGACCAAGCTAAGAAGATGTTTGAGCTATTTAACGCAGTATACGCTTCAAAGTCTCTCTCTACTGATTACAGTTCGGAGCTGGTACTTGAATCTGCTTTTATACAGGGCAGTGCGTTGCAGGTTGCGGAGCCTGGTTCAAGTTACACGGCAGCTGCACAATTGGAGCCTGTTAAGCAAGCGCATAAAGTGAAAAATGCAGCTTTGATATTGCATGATGTGGGAACAAAGCAGGAGCGCAAGGACTGGGTAGAAGATTTCAAAGCTGGAAAGATCGATCTGCTGTTTGTTTACAATATGCTACTTACGGGATTTGATGCTAAACGCTTGAAGAAACTCTATCTTGGTCGCGTGATCCGCAAGCACAACTTGTTGCAAGCACTGACCCGTGTAAACCGAACGTATAAAGACTTTCGATATGGTTATGTGGTTGATTTCGCAGACATCCGCAAAGAGTTTGACGCGACTAACAAAGCTTACTTTGACGAGTTACAGTCAGAGCTGGGCGACGAAATCGAAAGCTACTCTAAGCTATTCAAATCACAGGAAGAGATCAAACAAGAGATAGAACACATTAAAGATGTGTTGTTTCGCTTTGATATCGACAATATGGAAACCTTCTGTGACCAAATCAGCCAGATAGAAGATAGAGAAGCTGTCTTAGCGCTTAAAAATGCCCTCGCTGATGCACGAAGCCTGTACAACCTTATTCGCCTGCAAGGTGAGTACGACTTTCTTGATGAGCTGGATTTCACCAAGCTCAATGTGTTGTTTCGAGTTGCCAGTGATAGACTAGATATGCTTAATCTTGCGATTTCAATACAAGATGGCGTGGACATTGGTAATCTGCTCAATAGAGCTTTAGAAGATGTGATTTTTACATTCACAAAAATTGGCGAAGAAGAACTTGTACTAGCTGACAAACTGAAAAATACACTGCGCCAAACACGCGAAGCATTGGCAAGTAACTTTGACCAACAAGACCCGAAATTCATTAACCTGAAAGATGAACTAGAGCGATTGTTTAAGAAAAAGAACCTTAGCGAAGTTACTCAAGATGAAATGGTTGCCAATATTGATGCACTGAATAAAATCCACCAGCGCGTGAAAGAGCTCAATCGTCAAAATAACCAATTACGTCAAAAGTACTTGGGCGATACCAAGTATGCACGCTTGCACAAGCGTTTGTATGAACGTCAACAGCAGCAACACGACATTACTGATTCTGAAAGAAAGATTTTTGAGGCCCTACTCGGAGTCAAAGAAGACGCCGATAGCCAGGTACTCGACAACACGTCCGTTCTCGATAACGAAAGCTATTTTGCACGGCATCTGCTACCAAAGGTCCATAACCGCTTTATTAAACAACAGAGCATTCCCTTGAATGCGGAAGCGGTACGTTATGTAAACCACCTTGTCGTAGCAGAATATTTGAAAGAATTTAATACAGGTAGCCAATCCTGGTAAGAACACCAACTAAGGCAGTATACAAACCATGGTCGAACTCGAATTTAGAGAAAAAACAAAAGCCCTTATAGATAGCTTGAAGAGTATCTGTGCAACCAATGGCTTAGGTAATAGCACGGGGGAGTTTGAAATCATCACTCAGGTATTTTTATACAAGTTCCTGAATGACAAGTTCGCCTATGAAGCCAAGAAAATTGACGAGAAAATCGCCAGCGCAGTCAAATGGGAAGAAGCGCTGGTCGAAATGAGTGAAGAAGATCTAGAGATGCTCCAGATCCAGATGGGCGGCGACACTGCTCGTCTCAAACCACATCATTTCATCAG
Source organism: Vibrio ichthyoenteri ATCC 700023 (assembly GCF_000222605.1). Classification (GTDB taxonomy): domain Bacteria; phylum Pseudomonadota; class Gammaproteobacteria; order Enterobacterales; family Vibrionaceae; genus Vibrio; species Vibrio ichthyoenteri. Next base: position 17,881 of record NZ_AFWF01000159.1, read on the forward strand.
TCACTTGTTCAACCAACAGGACAAGCCGGGGTTTGCTCAGCTGTTTGATGATACCTTGATGGACATCGCCATCACCAATAACGATGTGTTTGCGGTAATGACAGACACAGGCGAAAAAGTACAACTGTTTACCCGCATCAGTGAGAACGTGACCGTTTCCAAGCGTGATGCTTTCTGTAAAGCAGTCATCAACAAACTGATTGAGTTCAGCTTTGAGCGTATCTTCAACCAGAAGTTTGATTTCTACGCCACCATCTTTGAATACCTGATCAAAGACTACAACAGTAACTCTGGTGGTAAATACGCTGAGTACTACACCCCTCATGCGGTAGCACGCATTATGGCCGCAATTTTGGTGCCTGAAGACCAGCAAGGCACCGTACGCAATGTAAGCTGTTATGACCCATCAGCGGGCTCTGGCACCCTGCTTATGAATGTCGCCCATGCCATCGGTGAAACGCGTTGTAGCATCTACACCCAGGATATTTCGAAGAAATCATCAAACCTACTGCGTTTGAACCTGATTTTGAACAACTTGGTGCATTCAATCCCTAACGTGATTGAAGGTGATACTCTTCGTCATCCGCACCATAAGGAAAATGGCGAGCTTCGCAAGTTTGATTACATCGTTTCTAACCCACCATTTAAACTGGATTTCAGTGATTTTCGCAATGAGTTGGACAGTAAAGAAAACAAAGAACGCTTCTTTGCTGGTATTCCTAAAATTAAAGCCAAGGCAAAGGACAAGATGGAAATCTACCAATTGTTCTTGCAGCACATTATTTACTCATTAAAACCAGGTGGTAAAGCAGCGGTTGTACTGCCGACAGGGTTTATTACCGCTCAATCTGGCATTGATAAAAAGATCCGACAATACTTGGTTGATAACAAGATGCTGGCGGGTATTGTCTCTATGCCATCCAATATCTTCGCGACCACAGGTACCAACGTCTCTATTCTGTTTATTGACGACAGTAACAAAGACAAAGTGGTACTAGTTGACGCTTCAAACCTTGGTCAAAAGGTCAAAGAAGGGAAAAATCAGAAAACACTTCTTTCTGCGGAAGAAGAACAGCAAATCATTGATGTATTTAACAATAAGTGGACAGAAGAAGATTTCTCCGTTGCTGTTAGCTATGACGAGATCACTGCGAAAAATTACAGCCTCAGTGCTGGACAGTACTTCGAAGTCAAGATTGAGTATGTTGATATTACTCCGGAGCAGTTTGCGGAAAAAATGCAAGGTTTTGCTACCAATCTGGGGGGCTTGTTTAGTCAGTCTCGTGATTTGGAAGTGGAAATTAAAAAGCAATTAGCAGGGTTGAAGTATGAATAATTGGAGTGAAACCACCCTAGGTAAGGTTGCTGAGGTTTTTACTGGCTATCCATTTAAAAGTGAATTCTATTCTGAAGGTTTAGAGGACATTAAGCTTTTACGCGGAGACAATATTGCCCAAGGAACAATGGATTGGGGGGATGCTAAGAAATGGCCTTTTGAACAACTAAAAGATTTTGAAGAATATCAGCTTAAGGAAGGCGATGTTGTGCTTGCAATGGATCGCCCATGGATTGGTGCCGGATTAAAATACAGCCAAATACTCAAGAGTGATTTGCCAGCATTGCTAGTTCAGCGAACGGCAAGATTACGTGGTAGTGATGTTTTGGACACAGGGTATCTAAAGTATATTATTGGAAGCCCTTGGTTCACAAGTTACATAAAGAGAATAACTACTGGCTCGGTAGTACCGCACATCAGTTTAAAACAAATTCGCGAATTTCCAGTGAAGCTCCCCTCACTCGAGGAGCAAAGATCTGCGGTTGCTATTTTGCAAGCGATCGATAAAAAAATAGAACTCAACAACCGTATTAACTCTGAACTCGAAGCTATGGCGAAAACGCTTTATGAATACTGGTTCGTGCAGTTTGATTTCCCCGATGTGAATGGTAAACCCTATAAAGCTTGTGGCGGTAAGATGGTTTACAACTCTGTGTTGAAGCGAGAAATACCACAGGGGTGGAGTGTTAATTCAGTATCTGATTGGATTCGTTCAGATAAAACTGGTGACTGGGGAAAAGAAAGCAAGCAAGGTAACTACACTCTTCAGGTTGATTGCATAAGAGGCGCAGATATTAACGGCATAAATGGTCAAGGAAATGTCGATACGCCTAACCGATTTATTCTTAAAAAGAATGATCACAAGCTTCTTGCTCCATTTGACTTTGTTATCGAAATCTCAGGTGGTAGCCCTACCCAATCTACCGGGCGAATGGCATTTATTACAGAGCATGTTTTAGATAGATTTAACCATCCTCTTATCTGTTCTAACTTCTGCAAAGCGATAGACCTTATAGATAAGAGCTATTTCTATAATTTCGCATACCAGTGGAAAAGCCTGTATGAAAATGGTGTTTTGTTTGGTTGGGAAGGGAAAACTAGTGGTATTAAGAATCTTTTATTCGATTCATTCGTCAGCAATTACAAAGTAGTGATGCCGCCTACAGATTTAGCTGAAAAGTTTTTCCAGTTTGTTTCTCCTTTACAAGAACAAAAGCAAAAAAGACTTAAAGAGAATGCCGAGTTAGAAAGCTTGAGAGATTGGCTCCTGCCAATGCTAATGAATGGTCAAGTAATGGTAAACCCAAGTGCAGAGCTCAAGAGTGCTTAATTGGTTCCAATAAAAAGGATGATAAATGCCCGTACCAGTACAGCCTAAAATTTTTCATATTGTCCACGTAGATCGATTAGCTTCTATTCTCGGTTCGAACGGGCTTTTATGTGATGCCCAGATCATCGCACAACAAGCAGCGGGGACTACGATTGGTATGAATACGATCAAGCATCGCCGTTTGACAGAACTGACACTGGATAGTCATCCTGATTTGTACGTTGGGCAATGTGTACCTTTTTACTTTTGCCCTCGTTCAATCATGCTGTATGTGATTCATCGAGCAGACAGTGATGAGCTGGCGTACAAAGGCGGGCAGGGACCGATTATTCACCTTCAAGCAGATCTCAACGCTACGGTGCAATGGGCGCAGCGGCAAGGGCATCGCTGGGCATTTACGCTGTCAAATGCAGGCTCGTACTACTTTGAAGATAGAAGTGATTT
>NZ_AFWF01000158.1 GCF_000222605.1 Vibrio ichthyoenteri ATCC 700023
GCAGCTTAGAGTTACCACACTAAGCCGCTACAACTAAGCCGGTTCCTTCTTAGCTTCGTCGTGTTTTATGATTTCTTTCAGCCTCATGATGACCGATTGAGTCGATATTTTACTATTTGGGTTTTGTCTCTCAAAATGTCTCAACTCACTATAATACTTCTTTAGTTTGCACTTCATCTCAATCCCTCAAAAGCTTCACCAACAAAA
>NZ_AFWF01000157.1 GCF_000222605.1 Vibrio ichthyoenteri ATCC 700023
ACTTGAACATGCGGCTCGTTATGATGATCCGTATGCAGATTTCGCGTTACTTGAGCTTGAGCGTGTCATGAATGAAGCGTTTACCTTCTTTAATGAACAACTTTCGACGTTACCGTCAATGATGACTGCTCGCCTTTCATTCTCAGAATGTTTGAGCAATCGCCCACACGTTAAAACCCTTCGTATTTCTAGTCGCTTTGGCTGGCGCATGATCGCACTGCTTGAGAGTTTCGATGTGTACATGGTGCGTATTTCAGATGCGCAGTTTAAAGCGCAGATAACGCGCTCTGAGTTTGAAAAACGTCGTTTTGAAACCATCCGAAAAATGGAGAGTGTGCTGCACCAGGTGTTGGTACACAAACATTCGGGTTTGACTCGCAGTGATATGTTGCAAAACACCGCGAAAGCACAAAAAGCGATGGAAGAATTTGGGCCAGTACCGTTTGAGGTTCTGGAAGGGCTTGAGCGCGCGGAATTTGCGCCAGTGATTAAGCGTGCATCGTAGACCAAACGGAATTTAGCAGCATGAAAAAACGGTTAAAATCAGTCAGATCTCGTAAGAGCAATGATCGCCATAAGAAGTATTGTAGCGAATCCTTTGTGTCTCAGTTTATAGATACGATGGATGACGCTATGGATATGATGGAAGAAAACATTGAGCCAGAAGAGAGTGAATTGATCACCACCGTGAAGTTTCAATTACCAAAGCCAGACTCTGCGGAAGCCTCGATGAACCACAAGCAAAAAAGGTGGCAGGAACTCAAAAAATTGTCGGTTCGTTTGCATCAGGCGATTGAGAATAAAGAGATCGACGGCTTACCCGGTTATACCGCAAATCGACTTTTTGTAGATGCAAAAGATCGAGTAAAAATGAACATATTGCCGGTTTATTACAAGTCCGTATTAACATTATGTAAGCAATTTGCCCATTCGACAGCCATACTTCCAGCATTAATGACTTGTGCCGCGATGAATCGCAAAGATAGCCGGCTTATCATGAGTCGTGTGCTATGCATATTACTGACCTCGACCGAGTTTGAAGGTGGGCGTATTGGTCTTTTAATCAAAGGCGAGGGGGTGACCCCCATTTCGCATTATCAATTAATGCGAGAGTATATGCTGCGTTTTGGTTGCTTGATTGATGAAGACACCTGGTATGCGGCATTCGCACGTCTGACGTCTTCTGGTTATATTTACTCTACCCATGTCAAAGCTGCGATTGAAGTGAAAAATGAAGCACAAGCTATTCAACGTATTGTGCGCAGCTCGGCTTCTTACAAGCAATTTACAGAGAAATTTTTTAACGACTTCAAAGTGACGTTTTATCCCAATGTTGCAAGATGGATTCGCGATGCGATTAAGGCTTCTAAGCGGTCTGGTTTTGTCTTTAAGTGGTTAACGTTCTCTCAATTAGCAACTAAAATCCGTGAGCGCCTTGAAGCTCAGTTCTTGAATGATTTGATCAGGTCATCTGGTCCAATTTGTGGCGAAGTCACGCCAAATTACTCCTATTAGATCCTCTTTTTGATATGCCTCTTCGCTGAGGTCGATTTCGCACATCTGCAGTAAATTATCGCTTAAAAAATGTTCAATTTATAAATTTCAATGAAGATTCATCGGTTTTCTTCTTCCATCGATATCTCGCGAGAGGTCAAAAATGCCCAACTTAGCTCAGTTATCCACAGGGTCAGTCTCTCATTTAACCTATTTATCACAATACACAACCAACTAGGGGGTTAAATGATACGGTTAAAGATAACGGCTATATGCCCTTGTTCTTATTAGAGCTATTAATAGAAATAAAAGAGATCAAAAGAGATCGGAAACACCCCGATTTGTTTGTTTCAATATAAAGTACCTCCCATTTCCATCGTGACACTATGCACTCACTAAATAGATCACTAATCGATGGAAACGGGCCCCAATAGTACGCACCTTAAACAGCAAAGCGATAAGCAGTGAGACCGCATCGGTTTTATCGCACTATCTTACTCGCTGCACTCGCGCATCCTAGCAAGGGGAAAGGCAAAATCTAGGCCATGATATCGGTGGTGCGTTTATCGTTTACGACCGTTCGATACGCGCTATTTTCGCGTTGCTCATTCTTTATGTCGTCGCACTGCTCCTCCATTAATCGGATTCGTGTTATATGGTGTTATTTGATAGTGAGATATTTAATTATCCTATTGTTTTTTCAGTACAAAATGGTTAATTATTACTCTGTGATATGGTAAAATAATGACCAATATAGGCGCAAAATCAGGAGGCTATATGAACCGGCAACAGCGCCAAGAAAAGAAAGCATTTAAGCGTGCGCGTTAACGCAAATCCCCTTGCTCTGTTAAGGGGAAAACAGAAGATTTTGTTTATCATGAATTTGCGTTGACCCCTCCAGTGTTAGGCGTCTATGTTTCTTTGGTCAATGGCCATCGCCTGATTGTTGATGAGGTGCGTCAGCATGACTTTGGTCGTTATCAGGTGATCACCAAATCTTTTTGGAACGCCACACTGAGTGATATGGAGTGGGGCGCCTTAAATCACATGTCTCTCTATACGCTCGATGATGATCAGGAGGCTGCGTAGATGATGCAAGATCACGAAATTCATAAAGCGGTTGACGGTGTGATGGCTCTCAGACCCAAGGTCAAACACCAGGAAGCCAATGTCGAGCAATTACGTGCGCTGAAACGACGTCGTGATGCGTTGGAGTATGCAAAAGAAATGCAAGCCATAGAGGATGGTGAAATGATGATGTCAACGGCTTATGCCGTTCGTCATTTTGGTTTGCGTTAATCTGCCGTCTAATGCTACAAGAGGAATATCATCATGCCAAAAAACAAAGTTCGTAAACGCAAAAACAAAAACGGCGTTTATCGACCTGTGAGTCCGGTTACTCGACGTCGCCGTGATGCTGATTTTGAAATAGGGCTCTTTGGGGCTTTAAAAATTTTGGAAGACGCTAAAAAGGTCCCATTTATGGAGATAGAGCGACCTACCGTGGGTGTATATAGAGATAACTTGGATGTTGAGCATGACGTCATTGAGGTTTCTGAGAGGGAGCTGGATGGGAATTTTTCCGTGACTATCCAAAATGATGAGCTCGGTCAACATAAAACAGATGCGTATGGCTGGTTTGTACGTCTTGTCGGTATGGATTACCAACGGAAAACTAACATGGATAATGGAGGTGGTTGATGGACGTGTTTGTCGTTATTGTGATTGGTGTTGCTGCTTATTGCATCATTGATAGATTGTGTGTGCATCGAGAGCGTATGAAAGAGGTTAAGTCAGAAGAAGGTAACGAATAATGCAACCAGGTGATGATGTTATTTGGCCAGAAGCCGAAGAGAATGGTTACCATGGCCACTTTACCGTTCTTGGTATCTTTCCTAGCCGGTTCTTAAAAGACAAAGCGGGAGTGGGGCTACCTACGGCTTTGATTGAACCGGTTGATTCCGTTCGGTTTTGTGAACAAATTCTTGACGAAGCTCATGCGGAAAATGAATTAGTTCGTATAGAAGTGCCGATTGAAATGTTGCAGTTACTTTCGAATCGAGTTCTTCATTGATAATAGTTAGAGTGACCAGAAGGAAAAATTAATGACAGATGCAGCGGTTGCAGCAATTCAATTTGCACTAGAAACAGATGAGGGATTGGCGTTTCTGCGTTGTTGGAATGAGGGGGATTTTTCCTCGATCAGAGAAGAGTGGCCAGAAGCACCAGAAGACATCTTTATTGGAGCTGACCCATTACATGTCAATCGTTCCAAATACCCAGATCCTGATATTCACAATACCCTGTCGATTGCCGATTTTGATGCTAAATAGGAGTTGTTGTGAATGAGTCTTATGGATATTGACCAAATCAAAGCTGAAGCGCCCGATGATGCAGCGTTTTGGAGTCCGGCAGTTGAGCACTATTTTGACTTCCGATATATGAACCTCTTTTTCAAAGGGCAGGGTAAGCTTATTCAAGTCGAGCCACAGTTTCGTAGTGAACTTGTACCATTGACTAAGTGACAAGAGAAAAAGAACCATGACCGTTTTAATTAATCGTATTCGCCCATTTCCTAAAGAGAGTATTTGTATTGGCTGCGGGTGTAGTGATAGCCGTGCTTGTTTTGAAAACAACCAGGCATGTTCGTGGCTAAAAGTGGATAGAGAAAAGCATCAAGGCGTTTGTTCAAGCTGTCGCGAATATTTAGAAAAATTTCACTAGGCGCAGCAAGGAAGCTTAGTTCTATGAGCGTCTAAGTACTTTGGTTGCTTTTTAAATAAACATTTTGTCAAAATGCAATAGACATTATGTTGTATTGTTTGATTATGGGTGATTGCGTATCAATGACAGTAAAGACACCAGGCTAATGTCCGTATTCACCTAGTGTTTTTAGTCGCTTTATATCGTATCAGATGTCAGCCATTCATCGGCTTCATTAAACATATTTTCTACGATTTTATGTATTTTTTTCTTATCGTCTTTGATTTTAGTGTAGATATCTAATTGATTATTAGACCCTTTTCGAACACGGATCCGTATTTCAGGATAGAGCGGCAATAAGCGCTTTTCCATCTCTGCAGCAATTTTAGTGCGTCCTTGTTTTGGAAGCACCTTTTCATCGACCATCATTTCAACACGCATCGCTTTACTCCATGGTATTCATAAAGAATAAGAGTAATAAATATACTGTGTTTTCATACAGTGTCAATGCTAGGCTCATTAACGGTGTTTGTAGTTTTGTGTGATATGCGTTAACTTTTTTTTATGATTGTAATGGCATATTAAGCTCAATAATTCCACACAAGTTTATTATACAATTGAAAATCGAATCTGAGTTTAAGCGCCAACTCGAGGCTTTAGGATTTAAGCCTCTACCGGTGGTTGAAAAGAAAATTAGTCAAGCCAAGCCTAAAGTAGAGGTTAGTAATCAAAAAGCTTGTAAATTAAATCGCTTTAAAAAATCGATTCTTACGAAAGAAGAAGCAAAAAGCATGTTAAAGCGTGATTTTATGAGTTTATATTCCGAGAATTGCAGTTTTAAAACCATAGCGGCTTATCGACTAATCACTGGAACAAATATTATTCCAACTATAGAGCAGGCCAAACGCACAATATCGGCAATGTCGGTTTTCGAATCTCGTCAATATAGTAAAGATTACTCGATTGCTGTTCTGGTGGTTACTGGTGTTTGGATTGAACCGCGCCCAGTACACAAAGGAATGTCTAAACAAATAAAAGCTAGGTGTGAACGTAGAGATATAAATGCGTCGTATCACGGAGCTAAAGTGTTTAATACCATCCATCAAAAATTTTAGCGTTTTTAAATCGGTGTTGATGTTTGCTACGTCTATGTTCAGTAGTGATGTTTTTTTGCCCTCTGAACAGTAGATAAACCACAACCAAGCTCTTTGGTCACAGCTCTTAGTGATAAGCCGGTGGCCAACAACTCGTTGATCTTGTCATAACGATCTAGGTCTGCTTTCCTTCCAAATTGCACGCCTTTATCTCTTGCTTTAGCTATGCCTTCTAATCGACGTTCGTTGATGATGGCTCGCTCGAACTCTGCAACTGCCCCTAACATGTTCAACATCAGATCTTGAAAAGGGCTTTCCTCACCACTGAACGTTAAATTTTCTTTGTGAAATTGAATGGTGCAGCCTTTACTAGTTATCTCATCAATAAGCTGTCTTAGGTCTTTCAAGTTTCTTGCCAGTCGATCTATTGAGTGAACGTTAATATGGTCACCAGAATCCGCAAAACTCAACATTGCATCTAATGCTGGACGCTCTCTATTTTTACCGGATGCCTTGTCTATAAATTGTCTGTCGCAAGGAACATTATCAAGCTGGCGTTCGGTATTTTGAATTTTTGTTGACACGCGAAGATAATTGAAGGTTAGTTTTCTCATTTTGTGCTCATTAATTTAAATATGATACGAGTATATCAGTAAAACTTAAATAGAGCACAACTATTGAATGCGCTGATTCATTGACTTGAGAGCTTTTTAAAAAAATGAAGGGGTTGTGCTCGCATATATTTATATGCGAGCTCGGTTATAATGTTTATCGCAATAAGAATCATTAATGCGCTTTGTTAAATATCTTGCTGTAAGTGTGATGTTGCATATACTAATAAAAG
>NZ_AFWF01000156.1 GCF_000222605.1 Vibrio ichthyoenteri ATCC 700023
TAGCCGCTGGCTCTGAGTTTGTTACCGAAAACCTAAGTAATGGCCAAAACCCAATTGTTTACGCCATTCTGACTGCAATCGGCTTTGCTGCGGGTGTATTCGTTATCCTACAAGGTGTACGTCTAGTACTTGCTGAAATCGTACCAGCCTTTACTGGTATTTCACAAAAATTGGTACCAAATGCAAAACCAGCACTAGATTGCCCTATCGTATTCCCTTACGCACAAAATGCGGTACTTATCGGTTTCCTATGTAGTTTCTTAGGCGGGTTGGTCAGCATGGGTATCTTGGGTGTGATGGAGCTAACGCTTATCCTTCCAGGTGTGGTTCCTCACTTCTTTACTGGTGCAACAGCCGGCGTATTTGGTAACGCAACTGGTGGTCGTCGCGGCGCTGCAATCGGTGCTTTCGTCAACGGTGTGGTTATTACTTTCCTAACACTATGGCTACTGCCTGTACTTGGCGACCTAGGCTTTGCCAACACAACATTCTCTGATTCTGACTTCGCAGTTACAGGTATCTTCCTTGGCTACCTAGCAATGATAGGTAAAGAAGCAGTAATCATCGGTATCGCACTTGTTGCTGGTGCTGTACTAAGCACTAACTTCTTAGGCAAGAAATCTGCTGATACTGCAGAAAACATCTAAATTCCTAGCGGGCTGTTCCCCCAGCCCGCTCTCTCCTATTTTCCGAGGTTATTATGCCTACTAATGAAATGCAGTCTCCACTCGACCTGCGTAAAATTGAATCATTTAATTTATCGATTAAAAAAGAACTCTCTAAGGCATTGTTAAATATGGGCTACGGCCATTTTGGTGGCTGCCTATCTGTCACTGAAACCTTAGCTTGTTTGTACGGTCGCTACCTAAAACACGACCCACAAAATCCGCAAATGAAAGACCGCGATCTATTTGTTCTTTCTAAAGGCCATGCTGGACCAGCACTGTATGCCACACTCGCGCTACGTGGGTTTTTCGACCTTTCTTGGCTACAAACTATCAACGCAAATGGTACTAACCTACCAAGCCACGCTGATATGAATAAAACGCCTGGCGTCGACATGACCACAGGCTCTCTAGGCCAAGGCATCTCATGCGCGACAGGTATGGCTGCGGGTTCAAAATCGAACGTTTTCACTATCGTCGGTGACGGGGAGCTACAAGAAGGTCAATGCTGGGAAGCGATTCAATTTGCCGCCCACCATAAACTGAGCAATCTCGTTGTTTTTGTTGATAACAACAAGCGCCAACTAGATGGTGATATTGCTGATATTCAAGAATCTTTCGACCTACAGAAAAAGTTTGAAGCTTTTGGCTTCCAATCTCTGGCTGTTGATGGCGCAAATGTAGGCGCTATTTGTGATGTTATTGAGCAAGCACTCGCGACCACTGATCGCCCGACCGCCATCATCCTAGATACGATTAAAGGCCAAGGCATTCCAACGGTTGTCAATATTTCAGCTAACCACCACCTACGTCTAGATGATGAACTTCGTACCGCTATTGAAACTGACATCGCTCTGTTAGAGAAAAAAATTGAGGAGCTAAAATGAACAAAGAACTTCGAGTCATTCATGCGGAAATGTTAATTGAATTAGCAGAGCAACACGATGACGTAATGGTATTAGAAGCCGATTTAATGGGCAGTATGAGCACACGTAAATTTGCCGATGCTTTCCCGAATAATTTCCTTCAATGTGGTATCGCAGAAGCGAATATGATCGGCGTTGCCGCTGGACTAGCAGCGGTAGGTAAAGTGCCTTTCGTTCATTCATTTGGCTGTTTCGCGACACGCCGTTGTTATGATCAAATCTTCCTTGCGGGTGGCTACGCGAAGCAACATATCAATATTTTTGGTAGTGATGCAGGCGTCACTGCAGTCACTAACGGTGGCACTCATATGCCATTTGAAGATACAGGCCTAATGCGTCTCGTGCCAAACGCCACTGTTATTGATGTGTCAGATGAGCATGTATTACGCGCTGCTATGCGTTACGCATACAACAACAAAGGCGTTAACTACATTCGTTCTACTCGTAAAGATCTTCCACACTTACATCAATCGGAAGCTGATATTGAAATTGGTAAAGGTAATGTACTAAAAGATGGCGAGACTATTACCCTTATCGCTTCTGGTATTTGTGTACACGATGCAATGCAAGCCGCAAATATGATTGAAGCACAAACGGGTCATAGTGTTGCCGTAATCGACATGCACACGATAAAACCACTTGATAGTGAATTAGTGGCTAAGTTCGCGGCTAAAACAGGCTGTGTGATTACAATTGAAAACCACAATGTCATTGGTGGCTTGGGTGATGCTGTCGCTTGTGAACTGCTTTCATCTGGCGTTGCGGTAAAGCAGTTTCATAAACTCGGCGTACAAGAACAATATGGCCAAGTTGGCTCATTAGATTTCTTAAAAGAGACTTATGGTATCAGCGCAACGAAAATTACCGAATTCTGCCTCGAAGTCCTAAATAAGCGTTAATCTTTGTTTCATTTAGGTTTCGTTGATGAAATCTAAATGACTTTTTTAAATGCTTAGTGTCACTTATACTGGCGACTGGTTTTATCTAAACCCAGTCGTCAGTTTGATCTTAGCTCAAATTTTTCCTTATTTTCTAGTCGTATATAAATAAATAGAATACTTATGACGTTAGCGTTAACAGGCAAAAAGCAAATTGTTGTCGAGTTTATTGAACGCAAAATTGCTGACAATAAAATACCGGCAGGTGAAAAGCTCGATACCGAATCAGGAATAGCTAAAGCCTTAGGTATTACTCGAGCAACCGTTCGAGAAGCAACACGTTATTTGGTTGAAAAAGGGATTATCTATCGCGTTAACGGCTCTGGCCTATACGTCGGTTCACCAAACAAACAAAGCAGCGGCAATTTTCATGTGCTCTCTCCATTCGACCACCAAGCTCAACAAGCCGGACAAAGCGCAGTTCGCCAAGTCCTTTCCAGTGCAATTATTGAAGTTCCTTCGGTGCAAATCGCTCATGCTCTTAGAATAAAACCAAATGAAAAGATTTATTATCTTGAGAGATTAATGAGTTTTGGCAACATGCCTGTCTCGTTCGAAAAAATTCATATTCCAATCAACGTCTGTGATTCATTTGAATTTAATAAAGTCGAAGAATCAAAATACAGTTATATGGAGCAATTAACCGGTAAAAAGGTTCAGTTAAGAGAGCAAGATATTTCGGCCTTCAATCTTAGCGATGCCGGACTAGCCGATTTACTCAAAGTCTATGAAGGGCAAGCGATGATTGAACTACGCGAATTGGTCTCTTTTGATGATGGCACACCATTTGAGTATACCGTAGCAACCATCAACAGTGATTTATTCAACATACATCAAGTGGTCAGAAGGTAGATAGAAACGGCGTAAAGTGGACGAGATCATCAACTATCTAGTAACTATTTGCATCATATGGAATTCTGGGAGGATAATGTTCACCTATACTAATTTAGGTTTATAAGCCTAATGATAAATAAAGGAATGGTTAATATGTCCTTGTTAAAGCCTATATTTTCGACTTTTGCTTGTTGTTCTTTGTTGGTTTCATCTCTCACTCTAGCGAGCGATCAGTTGCCTCGCTCTCCTGATCAGCTCAGACAGCCTTATCCAGAAATTGCAGTAAAAACACTGCACTCAGCACCCGAACTGATCAGCTTATTTAAACAGCACGACTACCAACTGGATAAAGTTGCCAGCGGCGCAACCCTCCCGGCATACTTTGTTGAAAACCTCCCTGACGATCTCAACAATCTTCCTGTGCAACAAAAAACCTCCGGGTTTATTCGTTTATTGCTGCCAACCATTAAAGCGGTCAACAATCAGATTTTAACCGTTCGCCACCAAATTGAAGCCCTTGGTAATAAGCCTCAAAGCGAGTGGTCAAGCAGTGAAACGCAATGGATCAATCAACTCTATGCTGCCTACAATGTAGAATCGAATAACATCCAAGATCTACTGCTGCATGTGGATATTATTCCGGTTGGCATGGTGCTAGCGCAGGGTATCGATGAAAGTGGTTGGGGAACCAGTCATTTCGCCATCAAAGGCAATAGCTTATATGGTGAGCATCTGCCTGCCCATGGTGGCAAGTACCTCACAACACCCGGTGGACATGTGAAAGTCGCGGCGTTTGATAACCTTTATCAAGGTACTGCTAGTTATATGCACAACCTCAACACGACCGGCGCTTATAAAGAACTGTGGCACTTACGTCATCAGTTACGCGAGCAAAACAAGCTAACCGGTCATGAACTTGTTCAAGCCTTATCACACTACTCAACTCGTGGTGAAGCCTACGTAGACAATCTACGTGCACTTATCAAACACCACCAGCTCGATAGCTTCGATAACGTAAAATTGGATAGTCAGCAAAGTCTGCGCGTGCGATTCACCCACTAAGCTATCGTCGTTCCTTATATAACGGCTCCCATATAAACAGTTCCTTTATAGAACAGAGCCCACATAGAGCAGTACCTACCGCCAGTGAAGGTACTGCTTTATCACTCATTGTCAGAAAGCGGTCATAAAAGCCATTATCAGCCGAACAGGAAGAATAAAACGCTTACTCCTTGCTACTGTTACAGATTAAAATAGCGACCAAAGCACCTACTCTATTTTTATGTTTACTCACACCAGAGTAAGCAAGGACGTCTTATGAAAAGCAATAAAATTGCCACCATTGCCATCCACGGCGGAAATCAAACCGATAAAGGCAACAATGCCATCTTTCCACCGATCGTGACCGCAAGCTCATTCATTCAACCGAATCTAGGTGAGAGTGGTGAGTTTTTCTATTCACGCTGCGGTAACCCAACACGTAATGCTTACGAAACGGCATTAGCCGAGCTGGAAGGTGGCATTTATGCGACGGCAACCGCGTCTGGCATGGCGGCAACGTCACTCGCTTTAGAGGTGCTATCTAAAGATGCGCATGTGATCGTAATGTCGAGCGTTTATGGTGGAACGTATCGCTTATTTGAAAGCTTACGAACTCGTACCTCTGGCTTAGAGTTTAGCTACGTAAACTTAAACGATCTCGATGCCGTTACAACTCAAATTCGCAATAACACTGCATTGATTTGGATTGAAACGCCAACCAACCCATTACTAGAACTGGTCGACATTAAAGCCATCTGTGAGCTAGCCAAACAACATAATATTACCACTTGTGTCGATAACACTTTCTCGACTGCGTGGAACCAACGTCCATTTGATCTCGGTGCCGACATGGTGATGCTCTCTACCAGCAAATACATTGGTGGTCACTCCGATGTCATTGGCGGCGCTTTAATTACCAATAACCCTGAATTAGCAGCCCAAATCAATGCTTATAAGACCACGGTCGGCGCTATCGCTTCACCATTTGATTCTTATCTTGCGCTACGCGGCTTAAAAACCCTCGATGTTCGTATGGAACGTCACTGTGCCAACGCACTAAAAGTCGCTAAATTCTTAGAAAACCACCCGAAGATCACGGAAGTTCATTATCCAGGTCTCGCTTCTCATCCTCAGCATGCATTATGCCAACGTCAGATGAAAACCGGAGGGGCTGTCGTGACGATTCGTTTAGCCGGTGGTGAAACTGAGGTCAGACAATTTATCGCCAAACTACGTTACTTTGTTTTAGCCGAATCATTGGGGGGTGTAGAGAGCATGATCAATCACACCGCTTCAATGTCACATGGTTCGGTACCGAAAGAAGAGCGAGAAGCGATGGGGATTTACTTTGAAACTCTTCGCCTTTCGATTGGTATCGAAGATGCTGATGATCTTATCGACGATCTACAACAAGCGTTAGAGGGTTAAGTGATGGTTGATTACGGTATTTGGACCATCATTACCCCCTTGGTCACGATTGGTTTAGCAATAGTGACTAGGCAAGTGATTCTATCTTTGCTAGCAGGTATTTTTGTCGGTTTCACTGTGCTAAATGGTTTTAATCCACTACTCGGAGTGGAATCAACCCTCGATGGTATTGTCGGCATTTTTGCCTCAGCCAGTTCCACGCGCACCATTTTGTTCTGCTTTATGGTCGGCGGCCTGATCCGTCTTATCCAAGTCACAGGCGGTACCAAAGCGCTAGTACGTTATTTGACTGAAAAAGCCAATATCATCAACAACAAAAAAGCGGTTCAATTACTGGCGATGTTCATTACCAGTGTCATTTTTATTGAATCATCAATTTCTATCATGGCGGCAGGTACATCCACCAGCGAGCTGGCCAAACGCTACGGCGTATCACGCGAGAAGATGGCTTATGTTATTCAAGCTTCGTGTGTTTCTGTTTGCTCGAGCATTATGATCAATGGTTGGGGCGCGGCAATGATGGGCGTTATCGGCGTTCAAGTCTCGAAAGGGTTTCTTGATGGCGAACCCTTTGCCATCTTAGCCGGTTCAATGGTGTACAACTTTATGGCGTGGCTATCGTTAGCATCCGTTTTATTTTATATCCTGTCTGGTTTTAAATGGGGCTCAATGGGCGAATCTGAAGTGCGAGCCGCAAGCGGTAAAGAGCTGCGCGATGGTGCTTTCCCTATTACTTCTGAAGACGACGTGAGTATTGTCGAGTCGGCTCAGGATAAAGAGTCACTGCTTAACTTTTTGGTTCCACTGGTCCCAACCATTTTGATGGTTCCGATAGGTTTGTACATTACTGGTGGGGGTGACATTTCCAATGGTTCAGGCTCAACCTCGGTTTTCTGGGGCGTGATGCTAGGAACGCTGTGTTCGTTCATCTATTTTGTTGGTAAGAAGCTTTTGACCATCGATAGCTTTTTTACTCACTTATTTGATGGCTACGCCTCGATGATCCCACTTGGTGCGATCATGACACTGGCTTTCTTAATGGGTAACATCTCGGGTGATCTCAACACCGGCGCTTATATTACCCAAGCCATTGACGGCGTGATCCCTTCAGGCTTCTCGGCCGCATTTGTGTTTTTGATTGCTGTCGTGATGGGCATATCCACTGGAACATCATGGGGCACCTTCTCCATCATGATCCCAATCGGCATTCAGATTGGCGCCGCGGTTGGCATAGAACCGCAACTGATGATTGGCGCGGCCATCTCTGGCGCCATATTTGGTGACATGACCTCACCGATTAGTGATACGGGGATTGTCGCTTCCATGGCAACCAAGAACGACCATATCGATCATATCCGCACTCAGTTCCCCTACGCGATCGTCACAGGGTTATTAGCAACTGTGCTCTTCACTGTGTGTGGTTTCTCTATGATTGGCTAACGCTAGGCGTATAGCACCTAGTCAACATCCGTTTCATCAAGCCAGCGCTGTCAGCGCTGGCTTTTTAATTACTAGCTGTTCGAAAATAGCGCTACCGATTCAATTCACTCTTCTCTATAATCCCCGCCCTTTGTATTTTGCGAAATTTACTCTTTGATGAATAAACTATCATTCCCCGATCTGCGATTTTTCGCGACTCGCTTTATCGTTATATTTTTATTGCTCATTGCCACTTTTAGCGCCATTTTTTACTACGACTCTATCTCTGAGATGTCGATGCGCAAAAGTAATCTTGAGGTGCAACAAAATGCGCTATTGAAAGGAAAAAAAGAGTATATCGAATGGAGCATGGGATCGGTTGTCAAAGAAACAGCACTGCTGTCTGACATCCTGTCACAACGTAAGATCTACCAAATTGCCAATATACCGGATGCTGAAATGCAAAAAGCAGCTTTGGCAGAATTCGGTAAAGTGATTGAACTTATCAGCAATCGCAAAGAAATTTACGACCAAATTCGCTATCTAGACTTGGATGGCAACGAAATTATTCGCGTCAACTTCAATGAAGGCCGCCCTAATATCGTTGCTCAACATAATCTACAAAACAAGCATCATCGCTACTATTTCCAAGAGGTCGTAGGGTTGAAGTGCCGCCGAATTTACATCTCTCCATTAGATCTGAATATGGAGCATGGCCAAATTGAAATGCCTTTCAAGCCGATGATTCGCTTTTCTACCCCCGTGTTTAATGAGAAAGGGGAAAAGCAAGGTGTGGTGATTATCAACTATTTAGCCAAGTATCTACTCGATGGTTTACAGCTTTTCAATCTAAATAGCGGCACCAACTATATGTTGGTGAATAATGACGGCCAATTTCTCTATAACGACCTAAAGCCAGAACTTGAATTCGGTTTTATGTTTAATAAACAAGATGCCAATATCTATGCTGAATTTCCAAGCTTAGCGAAACAAATCAAAGAGACTCAACAAGGCCAATTTGAAACCGACAAAGGAATTATGACCATTCAATCCGTAGGGAGCGTGAGTAACATTAACCCTTATTGCTTCCAGGAATACCATGTTAGCAATAATAGTTCGACGCGCTGGAAATTGGTTTCCTTCAGCGCATTTGACAAGCGGATTGATTTTAAACACGCATTGAAAATTCATTATGGTTTGATATTGCAAGGAACTCTGCTGAGCGTACTCATCGCGTATTTGTTAGCGCGATATCAATTACAGCAATATCGCGATGACAAACGAATCCATCATTTAGCGCATTATGACGCTCTAACCAACCTGCATAATCGCTGGTCATTCCGTCATCAATCAGAAGCTAGAATTCAGTTGAGTGCCAAAAAAGGCCAACCGCTCTGTTTGATTTATATTGATTTAGATGATTTTAAAGCCATCAACGATGTGCATGGTCACGCTGCAGGTGATAAAACACTTTGCCATGCAGCACAAACGATGAGAACGGTATTTGGTGAAAGCGCGTTACTTAGCCGCCTTGGTGGTGATGAATTTGCCATTCTGCTTCACGATGAACAACACTTAGAGAATCCAGCGCAATATGCAGCTTCTCTAATCCAGATGCTGCAGTGCCCAATAGAGGTTGCTCCTCAGGTCTATTGTCAGGTCAATGCAAGTATTGGTGGCTACTTCGATCACCTTGGTCAAACAGCGATTGATGAACTCATGCATCAAGCAGATATGGCTATGTATCAAGCTAAGCACGCAGGAAAAAACCGCGCGGTTATCACCAGTTCAACACAACCAAGCGGCAGTAATCAGCCCCAGTAAACGTCAGCGCTCGCTTCTAACAACTGCATGTGTATCGGGACAAGATCCTGATGCACATCGCGGTATCCGCCACCGATCACGCAAGCAATAGGGATCTTACGCTGCCGAGCGAGCTGTAAGATAAAATAGTCACGTTGGTATATTCCTTGAGTCGAAACATTAAAATATCCCAACTCATCGTCACAATGTATATCAACACCTGCATCATAAAGAATTAAATCCGGCTGATAGACATTCACCGCCGTTTCCACCACTGAGTAAAAATGGTCCAAAAACTCAGCGTCCCCTGTCTCTTTAGCTAATGCTATATCGACATCAGAATGAGGCTTTCGAGCAGGGAAATTCTTATCACAATGGAAAGAAACCGTAATAATACGCTCGTCATCTGCGCACATCGTCGCGGTGCCATCGCCATGGTGCACGTCACTATCTATGATTAAGACTCTATCCACATGGTCCATGCTTAACGCCTGCTTCGCGCTCATCGCCAAGTCATTAATCAAGCAAAAACCCGTACCGAAATCATAGTGAGCATGGTGATAACCACCACTAAGGTGAATTGCCACTCCATAATCTAACGCCAGTTGCGTGGTTAACCATGTCCCCCCAGCAGAGGTCAACGTGCGCTCAATAAGCTGCTCACTCCAAGGAAAGCCAATACGTCGCATCTTTGCCGCCGGTAATTGCCCACTAAGTAATGCATCAATGTAGTCAGGACAATGATGGCGGCTAACCGTTTCCGGGCTTAATGGACAGGGCTTAAAAAACTGAAAAGTATTGAGCCACTTTGCTGGTGAGGCGATGCTTGTAGCGTGCAGCTTTTGCTCTACGGCTTGGAAAAGTAATTGATATTTATTGATCGGATAACGATGTTTGGCAGGCAACGTCAGTTGTGAATAGATTGGGTGATAAATCAAAGGGATCATAGTTTGCACAGAACATTCGCACCTAAATCGAGATGAACCATGTTAACAGCTTGATATTGATCGGCAAATTGGATTTAATTGCAAATAATTATCACTTAGATTTAAAATTTATGCGCCCTTCTCGTCTCATGTTACTCCTTGGCGTCATCGCTGGTTCATTCAGCGCTGTTATTGCCTTCATTTTAATACTTATCGCTTCTTGGTCAGCCCTTAATTGGCTGTTGCTGCACTAAAGAACTCATACGCTTACCAAAGAGTAGCCCGCCCGTTAAAACTAATTTTTGCTGACAACTTGAATTTTTGCCGCTTCATTCCAGACTTAGTATGATTTTACTCAATAAGGAGAAATGAAATGGCCGACAGACATTTGGTTAACTTTAGTGAAGATCATGAACTCAATTATTGCTTGAGAAGTACCGGCAAGCGACAAACTCAAGCCAATCGTGATGCACTCGTTGATTTAGGCCGACAGGTCAAAAATGAATTAGGTAAGCGAGTACTGACACAAAATGATGTCAAAGGAGCGATCGTTGATAACGACAACCTATTCGATTAAGCAATGAGCGGCATCATCACTATGCCGCTTTTCTTTCCCTTCAGTGCTTGAGACCAAAAAAATGACAGCAGTTACGAAGATTTTTTAGGGCCACTCGCTCTCTTAGTGCTCCGCTTTTTGCGCTTAAATGCCGGCCGTTCAACCTTAGGTAGATGTCGGAGAGATTCAGGCACACTCCCTTGCTTCACATGATTCATCAAACCATTCATGCGACTCAGCAAATCACTCATGAAAGGCTGATACGCTTGGTTACGCTCTGCCATACCTTGCAACTGGTGCTCCCAATGCGCGGTCATATCTGGGTATGTCGACTCATTTGGCAACGCATTCACTAGGCCTCTTCCTGCGGGTGAGCTTAAAATGCTTTTGCCTTGGCGAGTTAACAGCTGACGCTTAAATAAGGTGTCCAAAATACCCGCGCGAGTTGCTTCGGTGCCTAAGCCGTCAGTATCACGCAGAATTTTTTTCAACTCTTTATCTGCCACGAAACGCGCGATCCCCGTCATCGCTTGCAATAACGTCGCTTCGGTAAAGTATTTTGGCGGTTCGGTTTGATGCTGTTTTAACTCACCTTCACGGCAGGTTAATACGCTCCCCTTAGCTAAAGGTGGTACGGCATCAACGCCACTGTCTTCATCATCACTTTTTCCCATCAGCGCCTTCCAACCCGCTGAAACCAACTGACGCCCTTTAGCGATAAATTTTCCACCAGCAATATCAAACACCAATTTGGCTTCCGCATAGACGGCTGCGGGATAAAACTGAATTAAATATTGGCGAGCAATCAACTGGTAGATTTTCATCTCATAAGAAGAGAGTGCATTCTGCGTTGCTTTTTTAGGGGTTGGAATAATGGCATGGTGGGCATCCACTTTTTTATCATTCCACGCTTTCGACTTTTGGCTTAAATTCACGCCGTTAACCGCGGTTGCCAGCTCTTGCGCATTATTGGCAATCGCCTCACACACTGATGGAGCCTGAGAAAAGTGTTCTACGGGTAAGTATCGACTATCAGAACGAGGGTAAGTGATCAGCTTATGTTTTTCATATAATGACTGACACGTATCGAGCACTTGCTGTGCGCTCATGCCAAAGCGTTTGGCGGCATCTATTTGCAATGCCGATAACGAATAAGGTAATGGTGCGGTTTGTTTAGTCTGTTTCTGCTCCGATTCCGTCACCGTCGCAGATTGATTCGCAATGCGAGCGGCCACATTCTCGACCAATTTACGATTAAGTATCCGTCCATCTTCATCCTGCCATGGCTGGCATGCCTCGCTCGGTTGCCATTTAGCGCGGATATCAAATCCACCGGACTCCCCTTGATACGGGATGAGAGCATGTAAAGAGAAATAGTCGCGAGGGACAAAATTTTCAATTTCTTCATCACGACGAACGACCAAACCTAACACCGGAGTTTGTACCCGACCAACCGAAAGAACGCCTTGATAGCCGGCCTTTTGCCCCAATAAAGTGTAAGCGCGTGACATATTCATGCCATAGAGCCAATCAGCACGAGAGCGAGCCAAAGCGGAAACAGACAGCGGAATAAAGTCACGATTACTGCGCATACTAGCAAGCGCGCGTTTAACGGCTGGTAAGTTTAAGTCACTAATCAATAATCGTTGCGCAGACTCTTTTTTACTTTTACTGACTTTGCAGTAATCCAGCACCTCATCCACCAACAACTGGCCCTCGCGATCTGGGTCACCAGCATGGATAATGTGCACTGCGTCTTTGAGAAGTTTTCGCACCACGGTAAGCTGTTTGCTGGCGCTTTTACGTGGTCGTAGTTGCCATTGCTGAGGCACAATCGGTAGATCGGCTAGATTCCATTTTTTATAGCGCTCGTCATAGACGTCAGGTTCAACTTGCTCAAGCAAGTGGCCGATACACCAAGTCACCACATCTCCGTTGCCACAACGAATAAACCCTTGGTCGTTTTTTTTCGGCCCAGGCAGAGCCGCCGCTATGGCGCGACCAAGACTTGGTTTCTCAGCAATAAACAGACGAGACATAAATTGAATCTGCACAAATAAATAAGGCCACATTATCCAATGTGGCCTTAATAATTCAAGAAAAACTGTAAATTTAAACAGTATTATCTGATGTTAGTGCTTATTCAGCGTCGCCTTCTACGCGAGCTGCTGCTTCTTTCACTAGTGGTTGAAGCTCACCTTTTTGGAACATTTCCATAATGATGTCGCAGCCGCCAATAAGCTCGCCTTCAATCCATAGTTGTGGGAATGTTGGCCATTGTGCGTAGGCTGGAAGCTCAGCGCGGATATCTGGGTTTTGCAGGATATCAACGTAAGCAAATTTCTCACCACAGCCCATAAGCGCTTGTGCAGCTTGAGAAGAGAAACCACAACTTGGTAGTTTTGGTGAACCTTTCATATATAGAAGGATTGCGTTCTCTGCGATTTGCTGCTTAATTTTGTCAATAGTTTCCATTGCTTCCTCTTGATGGCTTTACTGCAATATACCGCCATATTCTAAACCATTAACGCAGAATAAAAAGCACAGAATATTTAGGGAATTAGACTGTTTGTTTACTAGCTATGACAAAAAGTCATCGATAAAGAATGTGAGTAGTGCCCACGTTTACAACATTTCGCTGCTAATCCCTTGTATTTTGTGTGCTTTAATAAACACTTAGATACCAACTTTCGCCTACATAATTTACATTTGCATGCTTTTATTCAGGCAAAAACTTGCTAAACTAGGCGGCAAGTCAGTCAAATCGACAACGAAGCGGTGCATGCCGATTCGGATAAAATAACAATTAATTGGAAGCAATCGAAAGAGGTCACTCTTTCCACATATAATGGAGAACCGAGCAATGGCATTCGAACTACCAGCTCTTCCGTACGCAAAAGATGCACTAGAACCACATATCTCAGCTGAAACTCTAGATTTCCACCACGGTAAGCACCACAACACTTACGTTGTTAAGCTAAACGGTCTTATCCCTGGTACTGAGTTTGAAGGTAAAACACTAGAAGAAATCGTTAAGACTTCAACTGGCGGTGTATTCAACAACGCAGCTCAAATCTGGAACCACACGTTCTACTGGCACTGCCTAGCGCCAAACGCTGGCGGCGAACCAACAGGCGCAGTTGCTGACGCAATCAACGCAGCATTCGGTTCTTTTGAAGAATTCAAAGCGAAATTCACTGATTCTGCAATCAACAACTTCGGTTCTTCTTGGACTTGGCTTGTTAAGAAAGCTGACGGCTCTCTAGAGATCGTTAATACTTCTAACGCAGCAACACCACTAACAGAAGAAGGTACAACTCCACTTCTAACGGTTGACCTGTGGGAACACGCATACTACATCGATTACCGTAACGTTCGTCCTGATTACATGAACGGCTTCTGGGCACTTGTTAACTGGGATTTCGTAGCCGAAAACCTAGCTAAATAATTCTCCTTAAACGGAAATTGATTAAAAAGCCTGCACCTAGCAGGCTTTTTTTGTTCTAGTCACAAAATTACTTAAAGTTTCCTTACGACTCGCCGCTAATTTAACTGATACCAATCTGAATACGTAAATGGCCAAAGACTCGCACTAAAAATCGCTTAACACTGGGCTTGGATTGCATATAACCAATTCGGTTAATTGCTGCATTCCATGAAAAAGCACAGCGAGTTACCGGTCATTTTAGTCAGCCCAAATGGCCACTGACGTATTGTGATTGGTGCAAATAGCGAGGAATATAATGCAAGTCGAAACCATCAATAACATCAGCACAGTGAATGAGCTTCATTTCAGCAATGGTATAAACCATGCTGTTCATGAAGGGCGTCGTGCCGACTTTGCATTGCTGGTTTCAATGTTCTCCAACGATGTGCGTGACAACACACCAGTGGAACAAATTGATAGCGTTGAAATCACCGACGCCTCTTTGCGGCAACGATTTGATCTTCAAACTCCTCAGCAACTGAAATCCGATCAAAGCTCTTATCAAATATCAGCGCAGCAAGCGCACCAGTTTCACCATGGTGGTCTCGCCAGTGCCAAGCTCGCACACTATTTGGTGCCGGAAGTTTTGGTCTATCGCCCAGAACAAACCCACGATCTGCCGGAAGAGGTTTATCACAACCTTTCCGTCCATCAACAACATCAGTTAGGCAGCAAGGTTGCCAAGAAATTGATGCCATTTGATCTCTATAACCAGTTAGTCACCGCGCAAAGAACTTATCAAATTCAAGCTCAAGCCTGACTTTTTCTTGGTCATTCTCAAAAAAGTGACACATTCCACAGTTCAGTAACAGAATGTGAATGAACGCAGAAATCTAACACTTCGTGAAATGTATACACAACTTATTTGACCTTATTCACATCTAAACAACATTTAATCAACCATTCTTTGTGGACAGAATTTTCAACCTTTTTGCAAAGGACGTTGGTTTATGAAGATAGGAAACGCGGTCATTTTGGTGACTACCGCTGGCGCTCAGATAGGCAGCACTCTTGCGCAACATTTTTCATCGCTAGGCGCAACGGTAGTGATATGTGACACTGATAAACGTTTACTGAATGATACCTATCAACGCTGCCGTGATATTTCCGAGCGAGTCTATCAATTCCCCGTGCCTGATTATTCCACTCAATCCATCGATCAACTTTTCCATTTTATGGAGAGTGCCCTTTGCTGCTCCCCCGATGTACTCATCAATAGCTTTACGGCCGAAGCAATGCCCGATATCTTCGACCAAAGTGCCAGCCATGTGTTTTCGCAACATCTGGCGATGATGGCAAATACCCTATTTAGCTTTGGGCAAGCGACGGCTGAACGCATGAGAAACGAAAAGAAAAATGGCGTGATCGTCAATGTGATTGGTCATACAAAAAATAACACCATTACCGGGGTTGATAACGCATCATCTATGGTGGCAGGTTTCACCCAAAGCTGGGCAAAGGAACTTACCCCATTTAATATTCGTGTTGGTGGCGTAGTACCTTGCAGCGAAAAAAATGGCCAACATTGGGCTGAAATTCAAGATGAGGTGATTAGAAATACCGAGTATATTGTTGCAAACGACTATTTCAGCGGCCGAGTCGTGGCCGCCTAGGCAAGTTTAACCGTGTTGTTTGACAATGTGCTCTGCTGCCTCTTCCAATAAATCCAGCACCAGTTCAAAACCTTGCTCTCCGCCATAATATGGATCAGGTATTTCTGCATAGTCAGATTGACCATAACTTAGATAGAGCTGTATTTTTTCTTGGTAGTGGCTTGGGCATATTGCTTTAAGATCGCGTAAATTAGCGTGGTCTGCAGCTAAAATTAGGTCAAAATACTCAAAGTCAGCGATATCTACCTGTCTTGACCTAATCCCTTTAAAAGAATACCCACGACGCTCACCTGCCGCTTTCGATCGTGCATCTGGAGGGTTACCTTGGTGGAAACCAATTGTCCCAGCAGAGTCAATTTCCAACTCTATACCTAATTGCTGTGCTTTCGCTCTTAACACCGCCTCTCCCGTTGGCGAGCGGCAAATATTCCCCATACAAACAACCAATATTTTTTTCATTTTCATCCCTGAATTGTCTAAGGTTTTTCTTATCGCACCAATACACTATCATAGCCATTATCACTATGAGTAAAAAGGAATTCCCATGTCGGTTGAAGAGACTAAACAAGCTCGTCACAAAGCAAGACAGCAAAAAGTAAAACAAGAAGTTGATGCTCGCGTCGCAGCTGCCACCGAAGAGAAAGGCTTACTTCTTATCATCACCGGCAACGGTAAAGGTAAATCGACCTCAGGCTTTGGCACTATCGCTCGCGCTGTTGGCCATGGCTTACATTGTGCCGTGGCGCAATTCATCAAGGGGACTTGGGATAATGGTGAGCGAAACTTATTAGAAAAGCTCGGCGTCGAATTCCAAGTAATGGCGACAGGTTTCACTTGGGAGACACAGAACAAGCAAGCGGATATTGAAGCTGCGCAAATCGTCTGGAAAGAGTGTCAGCGCATGCTCAAAGACGACAGTATCGACGTTATTCTGTTTGATGAACTGACTTATATGGTCAGTTATGGGTATGTCGAGTTAGAAGAAGTCATCGAAGCACTTAACAACCGTCCTAAGATGCAATCGGTGATTATTACCGGTCGTGGTGCCCATCGTAGCCTGATCGAAATGGCCGATACGGTATCAGAAGTAAAAAATGTAAAACACGCTTTCGAATCGGGCGTAAAAGCCCTAAAAGGGGTGGATTGGTAATATAACAAGCCAATTGATTGACAATAACAGCAGTGCACCTAAACATCCGCACTGTTGTTATTTCTCTTAATAAACAAATATATACAAATATTTCCTGCAACTTTTCAACCCTCTTCACGCTATCGATGCGTTATTTCATCGTTTCTTTCTGCCACGCTGGAATCAAATTCAAACTTCATCATTGTTTGCCAGACTTACCCACCACGACTGCAAGTATATGTGCTAGCTTGATTTGCAATTTGTTACATATAAGGACAAACAAATGAAGCGCACTCTTTTAACTCTTTGTATTGGTACGTTATGTTCAGGTGCTTTTTCAGCTTTGGCTACCGTACAAGACAGCACGCTTGAATTTTCGAATCGAACGCTCAACGACAATCTACCTTCGGCGTCAGGTGTTGTTGTTACCGACAATAAAATTTTTGCTGTCGGCGATGACTCTCCATGGTTATATCAACTGGATTCTACATTTACTATCGTCGAAAAAGATCTGATCAAAGAATACCCTGTTCGCGATAACGGTCGAATTGTGAAGAAAGTGAAACCTGATTTTGAAGCGCTCGACAACATTGAAGTCAGTGGCAAGCCTTCATTTGTCATGCTAGGTTCGGGCAGTAAGCTGGATGTACGCGAATGGGCGTTTGTCATCAGTCAGGACAAACAACTAAAAATTGAGCGCTCATTAAAGCCTCTTTATAAAAATCTTCGTGTCGCAGCCGGTTACAGTGCCGATCAGGAAATTAACGTGGAAGGCTTAGCAACCTCTGATGATTCGGCTTTCATCCTCAACCGTGGTAACGGTGGTTCAAACGTCATTTTTGAATTGGATTTAGAGGCGTTTCAAAAGTACTTAGTCGGCGCGGTTGACCAAGTCAATGATATCAAGGCCTATCATGTCAATTTACCTGTTGTCGCAGGGTTTGAAGCAGGTCTTTCTGGTGCTGAATACTGGCAAGAAACCGAAAGCTTAGTGGTGACAGCTTCGATTGAAGCCACAGGCGATGCCTATAACGATGGGGAAATTCTAGGCAGTTATATTGGTCTCATTGATTTAGATAAGCTCAGCGCTCGTAAAACCGTTGATCTTAGCGATAACCTCATTCCTCTCATGGAAGGCGATAAACGCCTGATTACCAAATTAGAGTCGGTGGCATTTACTCAACAAGATGAAAAATCGGTGAGTGGCGTCGTTGCCAGTGACAATGATGACGGTACCAGTGAATTCTTTAATTTCACGTTGACGAAATAATCGCTCCCCCTCAAAAAATTCACCATCGGGTGATGAAAAAAATCCCCATCAAATTGATGGGGATTTTTCTAACAACTAAAACCAGTCTCAACCAAAAGCGTTAATTAAAAAGTCCTTTGATTAAGCTATTCACGGCTTCTTTGGTTTTTTCATCTTTAATTTTGTCGCCCAACTTTTCGTCGAGTTTCTTCAAGCCACGATCAATCTCTTTTTCGGCTTTCTGTTTCAACACATCATCAAAGACTAATTTAAATTTAGGTTGTGACCATGAACCAGAGACATTCACCGGAATGGTCAAATCTTTCAGTTCATCGATGTCTTTACCACCCTGACCTTCCAATGACCCGACAATTGAAGTGCTGATGGTAAAATCAACCGTTTCTTTGATGTAATTAGCACTGCCTTCACCACGGACACGAAGCAACGGCGATTGCGCATGTAAATTATCTGTTGTGACGACACCTTTATTAAGAGTCAGTGTCGCGGTCATAGCACTGAAATCGGTTTTTTTCGCCACATCTTGGCCTTCCAACGATTGCCCCTTGAACTTGGCGTAATTTTCGCGAATCAATTGAGCCACATTTAAACCATTCACGGCGCCATCCGCAAAGTTGATTTTGATGGTACCCACAAGATTTTTCTTCATACCCATTGGGGTTAAACTACTACCACGGACATCAACATCTATGTTGCCCGTGCCTTCCAACTTATCGTTATCGGCAACATCGATAAGTAATGGCTGTACCTTGACGCCTTTAATAAATTTTTGCGCCGTGTACGATGCTGGCGATTTACGAGCGTCTAAAGTCGCTGTCGCTTTGATCGAACCATCATACAGATTTGAGCTGAACGATGTTAACTTCACAACACCACGATTCACGCTAAATTTCGCCGCGACATTCTGCATTTTTGCGTTAGCAGCTTTAAATTTATCAATAGTGATCGCGCCGGTCACATCCAGTGTTTTCAACGCTGATAGATCAGGCTCTTGCTCTGTGGTTGTCGCAGCCGGTGTAGCAGATTTTTCTGCCGCAGGCTTGCTGTCTGATTCAGAGTTCGCCGCTGTTTGTTCACTACCGTCTTGAGCTAAGAACGCATCAACATCGATATTAGGGCTATGAAGGTTAAATACAATTTTAGGAATATCTGCAAGAGTAACATCAAGCTGTCCGTCAAATTGCAGTGCGTTCGCAGTCAACTTCTCCAACACAAAGCTCAAATGGCTCTTAGTGAGATCAAACGAAAGATCGGAAGTCATATCCACTTTCATTGGTGATTGCGGCAAGCTTGCTCCCTCAAAATTGGCATCAAGAATCAACTGATTCATCGCCACTGTTGAGATCGCTTTATCCACAACCAGTTGCGCACTACCTTTTAGGTTTAAACCTAGCTCCGCCGCTGTGCCTTTCACTGCATATTTCAATGCATTCGGTTTATCAAATTCAAACGTAGCTAACTCAATTTTCGCTTCATCGATTTGATTATTGGCGTCATTGTAGCTCGCATCAAAAGCTATATTACGCAGAGCGTATTGGGCAAAACCTTTGGCTAAATTAAGCTCTGCCGTACCTTTAGCCGTGAATTTTTGCAAATTCGTCTCACCTTTGGCGGCAAAATCCGCTTTACTCCACTGACCAAAAGCAAACTCAGACAAGGTCAATGAAACATCATACAACTTGGTATGGCTGCCAGTTTGATCATCTTGAATATCCAGCAATGCATTAGTAATCGCAACGCCAGCAAGGCTGATAGTCCAATTGTTTGCTGTGGATGAACTCGCCGCTGGGTCGCTATTAGTATTAGCGCTTTCCGGCTCCTTCTGTGACGACTCGGCGACGGCTTCTTGCGCCTGTTGCTGCGTCAGTGCATCGATGTTTTTTACGCCATCTTTGCGAGTCTCAAGATAAAATTCAGCGCCGTCTAAAGTGATCTGGCCAATGTCCAACTGCTGGCTAAAGAGTGGTATGACGGAAACATCCACTCCAACTTGGCTTACCTTGAACAAGTTAGGTTGCGTAAAACCTTGTGGATTTTTCAGCTCAGTTTGCCCCAGCGTAAAACCAACCGATGGGAAAAATTGCCAGCTGATATCACCTTCGATAACCAAATCTAAGCCAGTCTGTTGCTTAGCTTGTTCGACGATAAGGGGTTTGAATTGATTAGGGTTCACCAGCAATACTAGAGCGAGCACTACAGCAAGTATTGCCACAACAGGAATGGCGATTATTAACGCGAGTTTTTTCATCAGCAGTGTCCTTACTTCACAGCCAAAGGCCAAAAATAGATCGATATTACTGCAAGTATAACCCTTCACAGCGAGGTTTACGCTAGCTAGCGCTTGCTTACAGCAAAAAAAAAGTGGCACTTAAAGTGCCACTTATCTAAAAATTAATAAAGTCTCGTTCGCTAGAGTATTGTTAAGATTTCAACAATTTAGCAATGTGAGCTTTTAGTACATCGATAGCAATACGGTTTTTACCACCACGAGGAACAATAATGTCCGCGTGTTGCTTAGAAGGTTCAATGAATTGCATAAACATTGGACGAACTGTCGCTTGGTACTGCTTTAGTACTGATTCCATCGTACGGCCACGTTCTTCTACATCACGCTTAACACGACGAAGTAGACAGATATCCAGTGGCGTATCCATGAATACGGTCGCGTGCATTAGCTTACGCAGGCGCGGGTCCGTCAACAGTAAAATACCTTCTAAAATGATCACTTTTTTCGGTGTCATAGTGGTGGTATTAGTCATACGAGTATGTTCTGTGTAGCTATACTCTGGCACTTCAACCGCTTCACCTTTGATCAGTTTCTCTAGGTGGTCACACAATAGATTGTGATCTAGCGCATTCGGGTGGTCATAGTTGGTTTTTACACGATCTTCCATGCTCAAATGAGTCTGATCGTTGTAATAGCAATCTTCCGTAATCACACCAATTTGATGATCGCCTACCTTCTCACGAAGTTCATTATAAATAGTGCTTGCGATTAGGCTTTTACCTGAAGCAGAAGCGCCAGCAATACCGACGATGACACATTGATTATTATCAGACATTATTCTTGCACCCGATGAATTGATTGGTGATCTGTGGCCTGCTAAAAAGTGTGGCATGGAATGGTTAGCAGTGCCTAATTAAACCGCCTGATTATAGGGAGAACCCTGCCGAGATTCCAGCAGGGAATAGTTTTATTCTCACCATAAACCGAAAAAGGAATAAGAAAACACTAAGCAAACGTTTAACTAATATAAGACTTCGCTAAAGTGCTTTTATATTATTCACCCCAATATAAAACTCACCTCATAACAGGGTGATATCAATCGCTTCCGGCTTCACTTCCCCACGCCAAAACATTCTCGCACAGACCGATTCGGCCAAAGCCAAATATTGCTCTGTATGTTCGGAATCCGGCCTTGCTACGACCGTCGGAGTACCATGATCAAGGTCTTCTCGCACATTGATATGCAATGGGATCTGCGCCAAAATATCAAGGCCATATTCCGCTGACATTTTTTCTGCGCCCCCAGAGCCAAAGATATGCTCTTTCTCGCCACAATGGCTACAAATGTGATAGCTCATATTCTCCACTAAGCCAATCACTGGAACCTCAATTTTATCGAACATCGCGGCACCTTTACGCGCATCCGCTAATGCAAGATCCTGCGGCGTGGTCACGATCACCGCGCCCGTCACCGGAATTTGTTGTGACAAGGTTAGTTGAATATCACCGGTGCCCGGCGGCATATCAATAACAAGATAATCGAGGTTTGGCCAATCGGTCTCATTAATTAATTGTGCCAAGGCTTTTGAAGCCATTGGCCCACGCCAGATTGCCGCATCCGATTGAGAGACTAAATAACCAATAGAGTGGGTATAAATGCCATGCGCCGCGATCGGTTGCATCCATTTATTATCACGGACATCCGGTCGTGCCTCGACTTGACCCAGCATAATCGGGACTGAAGGCCCGTAAATATCGGCATCGAGCAGGCCAACTTTCGCCCCTGATTGAGAAATGGCAAGCGCTAAGTTCACCGCCGTGGTTGATTTACCCACGCCACCTTTACCAGAGCTAACCGCGATAATGTTTTTCACCCCTTTAACTGTCGCCGTGACCTGCGTATGGAGCGCTTTAGGTGCAACACTGATCTGAAACTCAAAAGGGCTAACCTGTTCAGTACGCACTTGATGCTCAATCCAGCACTGCATCGATGTTGGGAGATCATTAGCCGCATAAGGGATTTGAATGGCAAAGAAACCATTGGGATCAACCTTAACTAAATTAGGTTCATCCGCCCAGCCAGGGGTTAAATTTGGGTGACGAAACTCGTTCAACCAATCACAGAAATCTTGCTTTGAAGTAAATCGGCGCATAGGCCCTCCTTATCACTTCATCCTACCACCGAGTAAAGCGCTACAGAACCCCAAAAAAACTAGGGTAATCGATTCGCTGACACCTTGGAGTTAGAGGTTTCATGAGTTAGTATTATCCATCAAATTTTTATACCTATCGAGATAAGCGAATATTAAGTATGGCAAACGATCCAAGAAAATTGCTGGTAACTTGCGCCCTTCCGTACGCTAACGGTTCGATCCACCTAGGTCACATGCTTGAGCACATTCAAGCTGACATTTGGGTTCGTTACCAACGCCTACGTGGCAACACTGTAAATTTCATCTGTGCTGACGACGCTCACGGCACGCCAATCATGCTTAAAGCTCAACAGATGGGTATCTCGCCAGAAGAAATGATCGCAGCAGTAAGCGAAGAGCACCAAAAAGACTTCGCTGGTTTCGATATTAGCTTTGATAACTACCACAGCACGCACTCAGAAGAGAACCGCGAGCTGGCATCTCACATCTATCTTGAGCTGAAAAAGAATGGCTTTATTTCTAGCCGTACTATCTCACAGCTATTCGATCCTGAAAAAGAGATGTTCTTGCCTGATCGTTTCGTAAAAGGCACCTGCCCGAAATGTAAATCAGAAGACCAATACGGCGACAACTGTGACGCTTGTGGTGAGACATACAGCCCAACTGAACTGATTAACCCGAAATCAGCGGTTTCTGGCGCAACACCAATCATGAAAGATTCTGAGCACTTCTTCTTCGACCTGCCTCAGTTTGAAAGCATGCTAAAAGAGTGGACTCGCTCTGGCTCGCTACAAACTGAAACTGCAAACAAGATGCAAGAGTGGTTTGAATCAGGTCTGCAACAGTGGGATATCTCACGTGACGCACCTTACTTTGGTTTTGAAATCCCTGGTGAGAAGAACAAATTCTTCTACGTATGGCTAGACGCACCGGTTGGTTACATGGCTTCATTTAAGAACCTGTGTGACAAAACTGAAGGCCTTGATTTCGACGAGTACTGGAAAAAAGACAGCACCACAGAGCTTTACCACTTCATCGGTAAAGACATTGTTTACTTCCACAGCCTATTCTGGCCTGCAATGCTAGAAGGTTCTGGTTTCCGTAAGCCAAACAACGTATTTGTACACGGCTACGTAACAGTAAACGGCGCGAAAATGTCTAAGTCGAAAGGTACGTTTGTCAAAGCAAGCACTTACCTTCAGCACCTAGATCCTGAGTGTCTACGTTACTACTACGCGGCGAAGCTAAACAGCCGTATCGACGATCTAGACCTTAACCTTGAAGACTTCACTCAGCGTGTTAACGCAGACGTAGTAAACAAGATTGTTAACCTAGCATCGCGCAACGCTGGCTTCATCGCGAAACGTTTTGAAGGTAAGCTATCTGCAAACTTTGCTGAACCTGAGCTATACAACGAATTTGTTGCCGCGGCAGAGCGTATTGGTCAACTGTACGAAACGCGTGAGTTTGGTCGTGCAATCCGCGAAATCACCGCGCTAGCTGACAAAGCAAACCAATACGTAGATGAAAAAGCCCCTTGGGTTGTGGCAAAAGAAGAAGGCAAAGATCAAGAGCTACAAGAGATCTGTTCTGTCGGCATCAACTTGTTCCGCGTTCTTATTGCTTACCTAAAACCAGTGATGCCTGAACTTGCAGCGCGCACTGAAGCGTTCCTAAATGAAGAACTGACTTGGGAAGGCATCGCTCAACCGCTAACTGATCACGAAGTGACTAAGTTTAAAGCGCTATTTAACCGCATCGATCCTAAGAACATCGAAGCGATGATCGAAGCATCAAAAGAAGATGCAGCGGCAGAAATGGCAGCGAAAGAGCAAGCAGAAGCAGCAAAATCAGCAGGCGAAACTGAGCTAAGCAAAGATCCTATCGTCGACGAAATCGAATTTGACGATTTTGCTAAAGTGGATATTCGCGTTGCACGCATCATCTCATGTGAAGCCGTGCCAAAAGCGGACAAGCTATTGAAGTTCCAGTTGGATATTGGCGGCGAAACGCGTCAAGTATTCTCTGGTATCAAATCAGCGTACACACCTGAAGAACTAGAAGGCAAGCTGACTGTTATGGTCGCTAACCTAAAACCTCGTAAGATGAAGTTTGGTATGTCTGAAGGTATGATCCTAGCTGCAGGCCCTGGTGGCAGCGAGCTTTGGATTCTTGAGCCACACGAAGGTGCTCAACCTGGCATGCGCGTAATGTAATTACGACGACCGTCTTAAAATCCTCGCTCTGGCGGGGATTTTTTTTATCTTATTTCTCGCCAAAATGGGGGCGATATTGCACCAAAATAGTACTTAGAACCGCTGTAATAAAACTTAAACCTCTGATATATAAATAATTAATATTTGGCATCAATACTGCTGCTACTTCTACTCGCCCATTAGATGCAAGGAGTCGCTATGTTTGTCGCTCTATCGATATTAGTTTCTGTTCTTATTTTGCTCTTAATCTATCTCGACGCAAAACAACGCGCGCAATCGCAGCAACACCACTATCGTCAAATCGTTTCACTGCGATTGGTTATGGAGCTATGTCGACGTCATCGCGCTCTCACTCATGATGCAATGACAGCGAGCGAGTTTGAGGCAACATCCCTAGCAATACACAGTACAGAAAAAGAACTGTTGTTGGAATCCAGTAAACTGATCGGATTGGCTACCTTTGAAAACAAACCGATGTATCGCGTATTACAAATGAAAGTGAAAGGACTGAGTCATGACTGGCAACAGCGTAGCTTTGCTCGCAATCAAAGAGTACATGGCGCCGCTATCCGACACTGTATTTTTTTAATTGACGATATTACGCTCGCTTGGCTACTCGATTCTGATCGTGAAGATCTTCACGACGAATATCATATGAACTGGCAACAGGTCATCGATAGCATGGAAGTGCTGACTCAATTGCGTATTTGCATTCAAGAGCTTGATCAACCATCAGGAGAAGTACGCATAAAATACTACAGTGATAAAATTAGCCAGAAACTCCATCAATTAAGCTTAATCAGTCCGTTACCGATCCACTCCCCTTTAGGGGTCAATACGCTTGCAACGCTAGAACAACTGGTTGGTATAGAATCTATTGAGCTAGAGCAAAATCAACTCTATAACTTAACCACTGATATCTCGTGCCTTATTGCTCAAGTATACGATGAGATGCTGTCCGATATTACGCAAAGTCTGCATCACCCTTTGCCCGATATGGTGGCTCAATCTGCCGGTCCAGATATGAAAAAAGCCACTTAGCAGTGGCTTTTTAATAACAAGTAGTGAGCGTTTGTGCTTATAGCATCTTACGTGCAGCCTCAACCACGACCTTGATCGAACGCGCTTCCGTCTCTTTTAACGTAGCGTGATCTGGGATCTCTTTCTGCGTACGGTTGATAATGACACCCGCAACACAACCCGCCTTCAAACCAGAGCTGGCACACATGGTAAGTAGCGTCGCTGATTCCATCTCAAAGTTCAGTACGCCCATTTCTTGCCACTCTTTCATTGAGCCTTGGAAATGGTGTACAACACGACCAGTAAAGGTGTCGTAACGCTCTTGGCCTGGGTAGAACGTATCACTTGAAGCGGTAACGCCCATATGAACTGTGGCACCTGACTCTTCCACAGCCGCTTTCATTGCTGTCGCCACCGCAAAATCGGCAACCGCAGGGAATTCCATTGGAGCAAAGTGTAAGCTCGCGCCATCTAAACGCACAGAACCGGTAGTGACAATCATATCGCCAACATTGACATGTGGTTGAATAGCGCCAGTTGTACCAACGCGCAAGAAGGTACGCACACCAAGTTGCGCTAATTCTTCAACTGCAATAGAAGTTGAAGGGCCGCCAATACCGGTTGAACAAACAACCACTGGCTTACCATCGAGTTCCGCGCGGTACAGAGTATATTCACGATGACTGGCTAGAAATACCGGATTTTCCATCTCTTCGGCAATTTTTTGCACTCGAGCAGGATCGCCAGGAATGATCGCTAACGTAGCGCCAGCAAGATCAGCTTCAGTAACACCTAGATGGAATACAGCTTGTGACATAGGGAACTCCTTATAACAGCGAACCAAATACGTTTCGCTGTGTTTATTTATTTGGGTACCGAACCACTCTAACCAACAACTAAACAACAAAGAGTGATGAGAATCACATCAAGAAAAGTAACAAGCAGCCAACTTACACACAAAAACGTTTGGCATCACAATAATCTCGACATTAAAATCAACTTATTGCATAAAAATGATAGCCAGCCGGATATACGGCATGGCTATCATCACTTGTTAAACGTAGCTGAATAATCGTAAAGAGTTAGCGATCTTGTTTACTTTTAAACTTTAATAAACGCAGTGCGTTCAGTGTGACTAATGCCGTCGCACCACTATCGGCCAGTACCGCGACCCACAAACCGGTGATCCCGAGTAAGCTCGTCACTAAAAAGACACTTTTTAGACCCAGAGCGAGGAAGACGTTCTGGCGAATATTATTCAGTGTTGCACGTGATAATTCTATCATCGCAGGCAATTCGGTTAAGCGGTTATGCGTGATGGCGGCATCCGCCGTTTCCAGAGCGACATCCGTACCGCCGCCCATTGCAATACCAATACTGGCGGCTTTCATCGCCGGCGCATCGTTAATCCCATCCCCTACCATCGCGACATTACGCTGTGCAGAAAGTGATTCGACATAATGCACCTTGTCTTGAGGCAACAAGCTCGCTTGATAATCAATATCAATCTGTCCGGCAATAGAAGCCGCGCTGCGTGGATTATCGCCGGTAAGCATAATTGAACTGATACCCAACTCTTTGAGTGCCTTAACGGCGTTCTTTGCGTCTTCTCGTAACGTATCTTGCCAAGCAATTAATCCCATTACTTGCTGGTCTCGTAACGCAACAATCACCGTTTTGCCCTGACTCTCAAGCTCTGTGACATGCAGATCGAGATCGGTTGCTAAGGTAATATCCAATTTACTTGGTGCGATCGCTTGATAAGTCACACCCGCAATCACGCCACGGACACCGCTACCAATTAGAGCTTGTTTATCGCTCGCTTCTGGCAAGTGGATACCTTGCAGCTCGGCATGCTTAACCAACGATGTTGCCAGAGGATGGCTTGAGCCGACTTCAATCGCCGCAATATGTTCAATTAACTCAGCATCACTATAGCCATTGTGACTGAACACATCCGTCACTTCAGGCTTGCCTTTGGTCAAGGTACCGGTTTTATCAAAGGCGATGGATTCAACATGACCAAGTTGCTCTAACGCTGCGCCCCCTTTGATCAAGGCACCACGACGCGCCGCAGCAGCTAAACCAGACGTAATTGCCGCTGGGGTTGAAATCACTAGCGCACAAGGACAAGCGATTAACAACAATGCAAGACCACGATAAACCCATGTTTCCCAGGGTTGAGCAAACAACAGTGGTGGAGTAATGATGACCAATAGTGACACCAGCATCATCAATGGCGTGTACCAGCGACTAAAGCGATCAAGGAATCTTTCCAGCGGTGCTTTACGTGATTCAGCCTCTTCAATCAAATGCAAAATACGATCAATCGCATTCTCACCTTGTTTTGACGTAATGCTTAAGCGCACGACTTTGTCTACCACCACTGCACCCGCCATGACAGGATCTTGTGGTAAGCGCTCTACCGGAATCGACTCTCCAGTTAATGCGCTTTCATCAAAGCTTGCAGCGGCATTAAGCAGTTTACCATCCGCAGGTAAGCGAGAGCCGGGAGCCACTTCTATGATGTCACCAGGATTTAACTCGCTGGCTGACACTTCAACTCGCTGACCATCGGAAATTTTTGTCGCGGTTTCGGGAACCAATTCCATCAAAGCTTGCACACCGCTGCGGGCGCGAGAGGCGGCAAAGGCTTCCAATCGCTCACCAATTAAAAACAGCAGTAATACCATCGCCGCTTCAACACTTTCGCCTAAATACAGCGCGCCGAGAGCAGCAACACTCATTAAGGTTTCAATGGCAAAAGGCGTACCTGACCGAGCCAATTTGATAGCTTTTTTACTGATTGGGTATAAGCCAGCTAAGCAAGTAAGAATAAATAGCCATTCGCTGATTTGAGGAAATGCGGGTTTGATAAGCGCAGCAAAGACCATTGCTGAAGCAATGGCAATGATTTGTCCATTTTGTTTAAGCACCGCAAGCCAACCTGTGGATTTGTCTGGCGATGATTTTTGATTAGGGGCAGTAAAGGTAAAGCCGGTGTCGGTAATGGCCTGTTCCACTAAAGGAGCAATAGCCGCGTCGTTCGACTTGATCACCAGTTTTTCTGTGGCGAACAGCACTTTGGCTTCAAGAATACCGCTGAGCTTATTGACGGCAGTTTCGACTTTGCGCGCACAAGAGGGACAATCCATGCCTTGGATTTTCCAACTATGCGTAAATTGGGCTTGGCTTAAGGAGCCGGAATCGCTTTCCTCATCGGTCGGATCACTGCCGCTTGCACATGCAGAACTGCTACAGCAATCAACATCACTGGTCGCGACGCTAGCCATTTTAATCGTATTGATTTTTGGACTTGAGCAAGAGCTTGCCTGAGTTGGATTCGTTGCAAGCTTTGGCGAACGACATCCTTCATGTTTGGTGCACATAATTGATTCTCCTATCATCTGTACACCCTAAGCATAAACCTTGGAGTAGACTCCAAGGTCAACCTATTTAAGCGATTTTTGCAAAAAATCTTTGTTTGCGGCCACTTCATCAATCAAAACCGCATCATGACTACAAAATGGGGTGGTATTGACACTGGTTATCGATGGATCTTGCGCAGCCAACTCCACCACTTCACCTTGCATCAAGTCACGAATATGTTTTTGCAATACCCACAAGGCGATCAAACCAAACACCACTGACCCCAACGCTTGACCATAAAGTACGCCTAATGCGCCAAACCAATGCGAGCCAAAATAGACAAATGGCAAGGTGCCTAAAGTCGCTTTGCCTAAATTCAAAGCGGTGGAATAGAGCGGTTTGCCGAGATTATTGAATGAGGTATTGGCGACAAATTGCATACCGTTAAAGATGAAACTCAGCGCAACGTAGGTACAAAACGTAGCAACGATCAACGCAGCATCTCCTGTCAGGCTAAAGCCTTGAATTACATATTGCTGAGTGAAATAGAGAATCACACAAACGAGCAAGGTATAAACGGTAGTGACCAACAAAGAGTTGTTCAACGTCTCTTTGACCCGATCAAATCGCTCGGCACCGAAATTCTGGCCGATTATCGGCCCGACCGCACCTGACAGCGCAAAAATCACTGCAAAACAAACTGGCGTCAGTCGACCAATCACCGCTAAACCGGCAACGAAGTCTTCGCCATAAGGCGCAATGGTGGAAGTGACGATGGCATTACCAATCGGGGTCGCAATATTAGTGATGATCGCCGGAACAGCAATGGCAAGAATCGCTTTGGTATTACAACGCCAAATTGAAAACGAAGGCTTGGCGACCAAGTCATGTTTTTTAATCAGAGGATAAAGCGAGAAAGCTAAAACGGTACAACGAGCGATCACCGAAGCAAAAGCCGCGCCTTCAACATTCCACAGAAAAACAAAAATGAAGATCGGATCGAGAATAGCATTCACAATGCCGCCAGATAAGGTTGCCCACATGGAACGCTTAGCATCACCAGCGGCTCTAAGCCCTGCCCCTGCCGCCATACCAAGTGCTAGAATCGGCCCACTGGGAAGTAGAATCTGTAAATAAGCTTGCGCACGCTCGGCCACAAACCCTTTTGCCCCGAGAGCCGCCAATAACTCAGGAATGAAAGCAAACATCACCGCACTGACCACACAGCTGATCAAAAAAGCGGTCAACATGATGCTGCTGCTCAATGCTCTGGCGTGGGTGAATTGCTTAGCGCCAATCGCCTTAGAGACCAAAGCGCCCATGGCAATCGAAGTGCCGATCGAGATAGAGGTTGAGAAAAAAGTCAGAGTGCCAGCAAAGCCCACGGCCGCCGCCAATTCGACTTGACCCAACATACTAATAAACAGCATGTCGAGCAAATCCACCACAAACAGCGCCATCAAACCAATCGAGCCCGCTCCTGACATCACCAATATATGGCGCATCGTGGAGCCCTGAGTAAATTTGGCACTTTGTTCGCTCATACCCTTCCCTTGAAAAACAATAAAAGGCGCCGCAGCGCCTCTAATCTAATCTTAACTGATAACCCTTTATACCGGATGCTTAAAGCATGCGTCGATATTTTTCGCAATCGCACGTAAAACATGTTTGCGAGTAATGATGCCCACCAGCTTACCATTATCCAGTACCGGGTAAACTTTTGGCTTACCAATCTGCATCATATCGGCCAATTCAATAATCGACATATCTGGCGACACCGACAGTACCTCTGACGACATGCAATCACTGACAATGTGGGTATCTTGGCAGAAATAGCTCACTTTAATCAGCTTATCGAGTAGATCTTGTCCCG
Organism: Vibrio ichthyoenteri ATCC 700023; assembly: GCF_000222605.1. Taxonomy (GTDB): domain Bacteria; phylum Pseudomonadota; class Gammaproteobacteria; order Enterobacterales; family Vibrionaceae; genus Vibrio; species Vibrio ichthyoenteri. The sequence continues at coordinate 30,891 of NZ_AFWF01000156.1, forward strand.
AAAGAAAACCAATCACTTGTTTTTGTTCGTTAATGACAGGGCCACCAAGGTAGTCAGAATCCATGACTTTATCCAATGCTGCACTCAGTGACATTTCGGGAGTAAACGTCACCGCTTGTAGGGTCATATAATCTCTTACTTTTAACGATTCCATCTTTATCTCCTTTTCGTGCAACTGACTGTAGTTGTTGTGCATTGAAAAATGTTCGTTACAGTAAGTGTCGCCTAATTTCTTGATTTTACTAAATGGAAAGCGTCGATTTTTGCGATAGGCATTACCAATCAAACAAAAAAACGGCCATAAGGATCACCTATGGCCGTCTTACATCACCGTTTATGCTCGTGTAACAATAATGGGGATTACTGCTCCCAACGCTCTGCCGCTTTCGCGTCAGAATCACGGGAATCAACCCAACGAGTCGCTTCAGTCGTGCGTTCTTTTTTCCAAAACGGAGCTTTGGTTTTTAGATAGTCCATCACGAATTCACATGCATCAAATGCAGCACCGCGGTGCGCGCTTGCCACACCAACAAAAACGATTTGATCGCCAGTATCCATATCACCCACGCGATGGATAACGCGAATCGCTTCTAACGGCCAACGTTTTTCTGCTTCATCACAGATTTCCGACAACGCTTTTTCTGTCATTCCCGGATAATGCTCAAGGGATAAACCCACAACATTGTCGCCTAGATTCATGTCACGTACTTTACCAACAAAAGTCACGACTGCGCCTGATGCACTGCCTTGCGCTAATGCTTGGTATTCATCACCAACATTGAAATCTTCAACTTGTACCGCTACACGTGCGTCCATTTTAACCTCCGGTAACCGGTGGGAAAAAAGCAACTTCATCGCCATCCGTAATCGCATGTGTCAGTGGCACAATCGACTGATTCACTGCCGCTAAAAGGCGACCAGGGTCTAAAGCAAGATCCCATTTTCCTTCTTGAGACGCAAGATGGGCACGCAGCGCTTCAACACTGGTAAATGCCTCATCCAATTGCAGCTCATCAACGCCAACAAGTTCACGCGTTTGAGCAAAAAAGAGAACTTTAATCATGCGTCCACCTTAAAGTGACCAGACTTACCGCCCGTTTTCTCTAGCAGACGCACTTGGCTAATCACCATGTCTTTTTGTACCGCTTTACACATATCATAAATCGTCAGTGCTGCGACAGAAGCTGCCGTTAGCGCTTCCATTTCAACACCGGTTTTACCTGCAAGCTTACACACTGATTCAATACGCACGTAATTTTCTGCTTGGTTTGACTCAAGCTGCACTTCTACTTTAGAAAGCAGTAGTGGATGACAAAGCGGGATTAAGTCCCAAGTCTTCTTCGCGGCTTGAATACCCGCAATACGAGCCGTCGCGAATACATCACCTTTGTGATGATCGCCTGACAAAATAAGCTGTAAGGTTTCTGGTGCCATGTGGACGAAAGCTTCTGCACGTGCTTCACGTACCGTCTCAACTTTAGCTGATACATCCACCATGTTAGCTTCGCCTGAAGCATTGATATGGGTAAACTGAGTCATGATTGCTCCGCGTTATGAATCGGGATTAAACCGATAGGTGTGGCATAAAGTTACATGGACGGTGGCTCGCATCAAGCTGTTGCTTAATGATTTTCGTCCAACCGGTACGGCATGCACCAGTAGAGCCCGGCATCGCAAAAATAACCGTGTGGTTAGCAAAACCGGCAATCGCACGAGATTGAATCGTCGATGTACCGATCTCTTCGTAAGAGACTTGACGGAACAGCTCACCGAAACCTTCTACTTCTTTATCAAACAGTGGTTTCAATGCTTCTGGGGTGCTGTCACGTGAAGTAAAACCGGTACCACCGGTGATCATGATTGCTTGCACATTTTCATCGGCAATCCACTGCGATACGATCGCACGGATTTTGTACATATCATCAATCACAATTTGTTTATCAACAACATTGTGACCCGCTTCTTTCGCGTGATCAGCTAGGTAACCGCCTGATGTATCGTTTTCTTCTGTACGCGTGTCAGACACCGTTAGTACTGCAATGTTTGCTGCTTGGAATTTGCTTTCTGCATGACCCATTTGATCACCTACCTGTTGTGATTTATATGTCAGCCGGTAAACGCCGACTGCGTATTATTTGAATGTTGTTTTTGCTGCGATGTTCTAACGACGTTAGCCGCCAATAGAGGCCAAATTAGGCGTCATCCCGGTATTGCCATCTTGTAAGAAGTGGCTAACCGATTTGGTTTGCAGCTGTTGTTGAATCCGCTCTATTAGCTCAGGCTCTTGCGCGTCTTGTGCCAGTAAATCACGCAGCTCTACGCCGTGATCACCAAACAAACAAAGGTGCAATTTTCCTAGTGCTGAAACGCGAAGACGGTTGCAGCTCTCACAGAACCCTTTCTCATAGGGCATGATCAGGCCAATCTCACCTTTGTAGTCAGGGTGAACAAATACCTGTGCAGGACCATCATTTTTTTCGCGAATTTTGAGCAACCAGCCATTCGCAATCAATTGGTTACGAATTTGGACACCGGATACGTGACGCTGCTTAAACAACTCATCCATTTCGCCGGTTTGCATCAATTCGATGAAACGCAGTTGAATGGGACGATCTTTAATCCAATCAAGAAACAAAGGCAATTGGTGTGAGTTGAGATCTTTCATCAACACCACATTGACTTTGATTTGCTTGTAGCCAATCTCAAGCGCGCGCTCAATGCCACCCATAACCTGATTAAACTTATTCTCACCAGTAATTTGGTGAAATAAGCGTGGATCGAGGCTATCAACACTGACGTTGATATGGGTTAAACCCGCTTGCTGCCACTCAAGGACGCTTTTTTCCATCCGATAACCATTGGTCGTTGTTGCGACCTTACGGATACCGTCGGTGTTAGCGACCGTTTCAATAATCTGAGTGAAGTCTTTACGAAGGCTAGGCTCCCCCCCAGTAATGCGAACCTTACTGGTACCACAATCTGCAAACGCGCGAACCACACGTTTGATTTCTGGGAGTGATAAAAAAGACGAGTTTTTCTGCCCCGAAGGTTTATAACCATCAGGTAAGCAGTACGTACATTTGAAGTTACAGACGTCTGTAACCGAGAGACGCAAGTAATAAAACTTGCGATGAAATTTATCTTCTAATTGTTGCGCCACGGAACACCTTTCCAAACACGGGAGGCATAATCATTTCCAATTATGCCCTTGTGACCTTTCGTCACTGGCTCAACAAGCCTATTCTGTATTGAACTTAGCGTGCAGAGCTCGGAGTTATGGCAACCGTCAGTATGGTATAATTGCGAGGCAAATCCACATTAACGGCAGCTGTCTTATAAAATACTTAATAATTGTACGTGATTCCACCCTCTAAACGAAATAATCGTGCTTTAAGTGCAAATTACCAACTATTGAGTACCGACAATAAATGGATTAATTTAAATTGTAGTTGGTTATGACAAAATAAGAAAAAAACGAATGACACTATATTCAAAACGTAAAATTGTCGCCATCGGTGGCGGCCACGGCTTGGGGCGAATGCTTGCTGCTCTGACGGACTTTGGTTCTAATGCTACAGGTATTATCACCACCACAGACAACGGTGGCTCTACCGGTCGAATTCGACATTGCCAAGGCGGCATCGCTTGGGGCGATACGCGTAATTGCATCAACCAGTTAATCACCGAACCCTCAATCAGTTCAATGATTTTTGAATACCGCTTTAAAGGTGCGGGGGAGTTGGATGGGCATAATTTGGGCAACCTGATGCTAACCGCACTCGACAACTTATCAGTACGCCCACTTGATGCGATAAACCTGATCCGCAACATGCTTAAGGTCGACGTTAATATCGTACCCATGTCCGAGCACCCTTCCGATCTCAAAGCGTTATCAAAAGAAGGCAAATGGGTGACCGGTGAAACGAGCGTCGACGAAATGGAAGCCGATCTTCAGCGTTTGGACCTTGATCCTGAAGTGCCTGCGACCAAAGAAGGAGTACAGGCTATTGAGCAAGCGGATTTGATCATTCTTGGTCCGGGAAGCTTTTTAACCAGTATCATGCCACCATTGTTGTTAACCGAAGTTGGCCGCGCGATTGCGCAAAACAAAAATGCTCAATTAGTGTTTGTTGAAAACTTATCGCCAGAGTACGGGCCAGCCGGACGCATGACATTACGTGAGAAATTAGAATGGTGTGAACGTGCCTGCCAAGGGCGAAAAATTGATGTTATTTTAGGGGAAGAAAGCCACCCTGAATTAGCCGATTGGAACTATGTCGTTAGTGACCTCGCATCGCCAAATCGAGATTGGCGACACGATCGTCAGAAGCTGCAACAAGCCATTGTACAGCTATTGGCCGAGTAGCTTCTTATAGCGCTGCTGCGTTTCAACCAGCAGCGCTAGCATCGTCTGCCTCACTACCGGGCTATTGAGCGAATCACCCGCTTTCGCTGCCGCATCGAACTCGATTGCTAACGCACACAGAGCTTCCGCACCAAAGCTCGCGGCGCTGCTTTTTAAGGCATGACTGATGTCTTTCAAGTAAGCACCATGATTGTCATGCTCCGCCGAGAGCGTTGCGATGTACTGTGCCAGCTCACCTAAAAATATCTCCAATAAAATAGGCACATTCTCTTGGCCTATCTCATTAGCTAAACGGTCGACTTTTGCTTGATTTAATACTTCCATAACCACTTCCATGACAACAGTTACTTAGTGTCCTTATCGTTCCACCCTTGTAGCTTTCGGTATAAGGTCGATGGGCTAACATCTAAATATCCTGCCGCTTTGGGAATGTTTCCTTCACAGGCTTTGATCGCCAGCTTAATCGCATTTTTTTCCGTCAACCACAGCGGGAAAATATCATGTACTGATAAGGTATCTTTCTCTTCCGCAACGCTGCGAGGCGCACCGTCATAGGGTTGATTCAATGGCGGCGGTAGCATGTCCAAGCGTATTTCTCGGCCATTGTTCAATACCACGACGTTTCTCAACACGTTTTGCAGTTGTCTGACGTTACCGGGCCATTCATAACGAACAAACCGATCGACCACTTCGGGAGAAAGCCGGACAAAGTCTTTACCTTCTTCCTTAGACATAAAGCCCAACAGAGAGTATGCAATTTCAATGACATCTTCACCGCGTTCACGCAAAGGGGGTAAATGCAGAGGAATAACATAGAGACGATAATATAAATCTTCGCGAAAGCGCCCTTCTTGCACTTCTTTCCATGGATCTCGGTTGGTTGCACAAACAAAGCGTACATCGACGCTTTTCATCTTCGATGACCCCACTTTCTGGAAAGTGCCGGTTTGAATAAAACGCAGTAATTTGGTCTGCAAATCCAGATCCATTTCGCACAGTTCATCCAAAAATAGAGTACCACCATCAGCCAGTTCCGCAGCGCCTTCACGATCAGTCGCAGCCCCCGTAAACGCGCCTTTTACGTGGCCAAACAGTTCACTCTCAATCAAATCTTTCGGTATGGCAGCGCAGTTAATCGCGATAAAAGGTTTATCACCACGATTACTGGTGGCGTGCAGTGCTTCGGCACACACTTCTTTACCTGTGCCACTTTCCCCAGTAATAAAAATACTCGCTTTACTGGTTGCGGCGGAGTCAATCGTACGATACACCGCTTGCATGGTGTGACTACTACCGATAAACCCTTGATAACCCTGATTAGTGCCGGCTTCGGTTCTTAATTTACTTGCTTTACGAATGGCATTATTGACTGTGACGCGCAGACGGTCAGCCTCACAAGGCTTAATCAAAAAGTCTTGTGCACCCAAACGCATCGCTTCAACTGCGGTATCAATTGAGCCATGAGCGGTCATGAAGATGACTGGAACATCCGGATTTTGCAGTTTTACGGCTTGCAGTACATCCATCCCTGTCATATCGGGCAAACGTAAGTCGAGTAAAATCAGATCTGGAGTACGAAACTCAAGGCTTTCAATCGCGTCCCGTCCAGTACCAACGATATTGATGTCGATACCCAATGGCGTGAGATAAGAGCGATACAGCGCCGCAACTGAAGCGGTATCCTCAACCATGAGTAGATATTTACTTTTTTGTATATGGGTATTTTGTGGCATAGCCTAACCGAGTAAATCCATTTGCATATTATCTAAATAATTGCATTGCGCTTTGCAATTTGCAAATAGAATGACCAAGTTAACCAGATTAAGGTTGTTTTTTGCCCGTTTTCTAGCCCAAATAATTGGCATAGTTACTGCTTATATATAAATGACCCTCATGGGTCACCTAGCCAACTGACGTTGTTAGTGAACTTAGTATTCACAAATAACAGCCAATAGACCCTTCCTATTGGCTATTTTTTTGCCTGTCGTTCAGTGATGACAATCAGCTATTAGCGATAAATTGAGCGCGTAGCGTTTCAATCTCATCCCGCTTGGCTGCTGCCAACTCAAACTCTAGATTCTGCGCATGCTGATACATTTGCGCTTCAAGCTTGCTGATTTCTTTTTCCAGCTGTTGCGGCGTCATCACTTGGTAGCTTTGTGATGGTTCAGCCACTTTCGACAATGGTACTTGTTTACCCGGAGTTTTCTTACGACCTCGCGCAATGTCACCCAGTTCCATAATATCTTTGATATTACGTTTCAGTGATTGCGGCGTGATGCCATTTTCAACGTTATAGGCATGCTGTTTTTCGCGACGACGATCGGTTTCATCCATCGCGCGCTGCATCGAACCGGTAATTCGGTCCGCATATAAAATCGCCTTACCTTCGATATTACGCGCGGCACGACCAATGGTCTGAATCAGCGAACGCTCCGAACGAAGGAAACCTTCTTTATCGGCATCCAATATCGCCACCAGCGACACTTCAGGCATATCTAAACCTTCGCGCAGTAAGTTAATACCCACTAACACATCAAACTCGCCCAAGCGTAAATCTCGAATGATTTCAACTCGCTCAACCGTATCAATATCAGAGTGTAAATAACGCACCTTAACGTCATGCTCCGTTAGATATTCAGTCAAGTCTTCGGCCATACGCTTAGTCAGAGTCGTCACTAACACACGTTCGTCTTTCGCTGCGCGGATACGGATTTCAGATAACAAGTCATCGACTTGCGTCGCCACGGGACGAACTTCTAACACAGGATCTAACAGACCGGTCGGACGCACCACTTGATCGGCAATGTCATCGCCTGACTTCTCTAATTCATAGTGCCCCGGAGTCGCAGAAACAAAAATAGTTTGCGGTGCCAACGCTTCAAATTCTTCAAATTTTAGTGGTCTGTTGTCTAAGGCGGAAGGTAAGCGGAAACCATACTCAACCAAGGTCTCTTTACGCGAACGGTCACCTTTAAACATGGCGCCAATTTGCGGTACCGTTACGTGCGATTCATCAATCACCAACAAACCATCTTGTGGTAAGTAATCGAACAATGTCGGAGGCGGCTCACCCTCTTTACGGCCACTCAAATAGCGTGAATAGTTTTCAATCCCTGAACAGAAACCAAGCTCATTCATCATTTCAATATCAAATTGGGTGCGTTGGCTAATACGCTGTTCTTCCAATAATTTATTGTTGTCTAGCAAATGCTTTTTGCGCTGCTCTAATTCAACCTTGATATGTTCAACCGCTTCTAAGATACGTTCACGGGGGGTCACATAGTGGGTTTTGGGATAAATGGTATAACGAGGCAAATCGCGCTGCTTGATTGCTCCGGTCAATGGATCGAAGACACTAATACAGTCGATCTCATCATCAAACATTTCAATTCTTACCGCATCTTGCTCTGATTCTGCGGGGAAAATATCAATCACTTCACCGCGAACACGAAATTGGCCACGCTCAAAGGCAACGTCATTACGGCTATATTGCAACTCAGCAAGGCGACGTAGCATGTCACGCTGATCAAGTACATCACCGCGACGAACATGCAGCATCATTTGCAAATAGGCTTGCGGATCACCCAAACCATAAATAGCAGAAACTGAAGCGACGATGATGGCATCTTTGCGTTCAAGTAAGGCTTTGGTTGCTGATAATCGCATTTGCTCAATATGTGCGTTGATTGACGAGTCTTTTTCTATAAAGGTATCCGTGGTTGGCACATACGCTTCCGGTTGGTAATAGTCATAATAGGAAACAAAGTACTCAACCGCATTGTTAGGAAAGAACGCTTTCATTTCCCCATACAACTGCGCCGCTAGCGTTTTATTCGGCGCGAGTAAAATCGCAGGACGCTGTGTAGAGGCGATTACATTCGCTAAAGTAAAAGTTTTACCAGACCCCGTCACCCCAAGTAGTGTTTGATGGGCTAAGCCTGAATCTATCCCTTCTAGTAACTTTTCGATTGCCGTAGGTTGATCACCTGATGGCTGATAGTCTGAGACGAGCTCATACAGTTTGCTCATAACGTCCTCAAGGTTTGTGTCTGACTCTCTATTTTGTCTGTATATATATACAGACTCAAGTATAAAAAAAGAAATTAATCTCTGATTTATTTGTTTTGTTCGATTAAGTCTAGATCCGGCCTGATGATCCTGATATTATTCTCCGCCCTACAGCAATCCCCCGCTAAAAACTCACTTTTTCTATACACAGCTTACTCACAAAACAAGCAAAATGTGCACCATCTCGCAGTTGATCATTTTTTTCCGAATAAATCTGTTTTCGATCTTTTATTGAAGAAAAACCTTGCAGCATGCGGGATTAGCAAAAGATCCTTTTTCATTCCATCACGCGCAAATCTTTCCTTTCTGTGGATAAATATAATTACTCAATTTTAATCAACATGGTTATCCACAAATTTAGTGGATAAGTAAACAGAGGCTATATCTGGCGTGCCTTAGGCAAAAGTAAAGCTATTTTTTATCGAAAAAAATGAATTTTATCGACCTCTCATAGTTGACTCTTGCATAACCTCTCGATAATATTCGCGTCGCTTTACAGCAATT
>NZ_AFWF01000155.1 GCF_000222605.1 Vibrio ichthyoenteri ATCC 700023
TCACGCCCCCATCAAGAAGCTAGTCGTTGCCACCGGCGGTTTCAAAATACGAAAACGCGCCTGCTCAACCATCCAGGGATTTGAATCATTACGGATGTTGAACAAGGGCCAATTTGATTTTTGGTTACGTCATGATGAACGTGAAACCATTGTGCGGGAGAGATCCGCCGTTATGAATCGTTTATTTAATGTTGAGGTGATTTACTCGTAATTTTAAGCCAATGACTGGCTAAATCTGCCTTATCTGATTATTTGCAACAAGCCCATGGATAAACCCCAACGTTTTTTATAGATACCTATATGAGGATGCATGCATTTCAGTTTACTTTGGGCTGTTAACGACTAACAGCCCTATGGGATTGATTTAACGCTGACCAACGGAAATTATCACTATCGGTGCTGACTACTTAAAGTCTAAACATACTGACACTGTTTTTTAATTGTTCAGCCATGCCGTTCAAGGATTCTGAAGTGTGGACATTTTGCTGTACAGATTGTAGTGTTTCTTGAGCTAATTCATTAACATTCATAACATTTTCATTGATGTCATTGGCAACATGGGATTGCTCTTCCGCCGCAGTCGCAATTTGATCATTCATATCTTGAATCACCGAAATTTGTCCCTTAATTTGAACCAGAGCTTCTGTCGCATCGTCCGATTTTTGCAGTGTCAACTTTGCACTTTCGGCATTTTCTGTCATCAGAATAACGGTTTGATTGGCTTGCTCTTGCAGACCAGCAATAAGCGATTGAATTTCGTTTGTGCTCTGCTGCGTCTTGGTCGCTAATGTTCTCACCTCATCGGCAACCACCGCAAATCCTCTACCGTGTTCACCCGCTCGTGCCGCCTCGATCGCTGCATTTAATGCTAATAAGTTTGTTTGGTCAGCAATACCGCGAATAACATCTAAAATGCCACCGACATTTTCGGTTTCCGTATGCACATTACGAATGGCGCCTTGCACTTGTTGTATATTGGAGACTAATATTTTAATTTCTTGGTTCATGTTAGCAACTAGGTTTAGGCCACTTTCAGAACTTAAATTCGCCTCGGTAGAGGAAGTAGAAGCGTCAGTGGCATTTTGTGCCACTTGGTTTACCGTCGTCGCCATTTCGTTCATCGCCGTCGCGATGAGCTCAAGCTGCTGCATTTGCGATTTTGTCGAAGCATCGACAGTGAGAGACGACCGCTCGAGATAACCTGATGTTTCAATTAGTGTTTGCGAAGAATGATTGATGTCAGCAATCATGATTTTTAACTTGTCGGCCATTTCCAATGTAGCACGGTATACACCCACATTGTTCTTTTGAACTTTAGGTATATCGGTTAGATCCCCGTTAGCTATTTTATTAACGAGAAGTTCAATGTCTTTAGGTTCCCCACCAATAGGCTTATACATTAACTTTTCAATCAGAAACGACACTGCAATACTTCCGATAATGATAAAGATGAATCCTGAGATCACATTAGTCCATACAGTTTGTTCCGATGTTTCATTGATCTTGTCCCAATACTCCATGGTCGATACAGTCCAACCTAATGCTTCAGATTTAATTGTTACGACGTAAACATCTTTACCATCTGGGTCAGAATACGTATGTGAGCTGCTAGCTTGCTTACTATATGCAGAAAAAGAAGGGCGAATTTCAAATAAATTTTTACCTACGAGTGACGCGTCAAAAGCGGCGAGAAGAAAACCATCTTCTCGCGCAACATATACATTGCTGTCTTCGGCCAGATAGGTAATGTATTCGGTTAAGTCATGCATAAGAAGGTTCATGCCGACAACCGCAACGACTTCTCCTTGGTTTTTAACTGGAACAACAAGGGAAATCGACATTTCTCCGGTGCTTGCTTTGAAAGGCGTCGTGACTACATTCCCTTTTCCTTCCATTCCTTTAACATACCATTCTCGTTGCAACTTTTTAGCGTCGAAATTAGGAATACGGCCACGGTTATTTGAATCGTAAACCGAACCATCGACAAGACCAATGAAATAGTTGGATACACCTAGCTTCCGCTGCTGTTCAATTAGAATTTGTATTGTAGATGAATCAATTTCAACAACACCATCTTTTATGACCAAAAATGATCCTGTTGCAGAAAGGCTGTTAAAATAACTATCCATTTTGGCTTCAATAGCCGCTGTGGTTAGGTGGGTACTATTGGTAAATTGATTTTGATAGGCGGCTATGGATGAGGTGTTAATTTGATTGAAACTTAATAAAGAAGCAATGACGATTATCGTTATTATGAGAGAGACGATGGATGTAATAAGTTTGCTTTTTGCGGACATGGGTTACTTTCCTGCACAAATAAAGAGTATTCAATACTTTATCGACTCCTTTTTGAAAAATTTAATAAAAAACCTTCGCCAATACGATTAATTATTTTTATCATAAAAATGCGGGATGGGTGACAGTCGCTTGCCAAAGCGTTTGCGAGGGAAAAATGAGAGTATGAGTCAGCACTCTTCCATCACTTATAATGAAAACATACCCGAAATCATAGAGTGTGATTGATTTTCGGTGAGTTCGAGATCATATGGTGCAATGGGGCTTGTTGCAACAAGCCCATTTAACGTAGGCGACAATTTGATACGTGTGAGAATAGGTC
>NZ_AFWF01000154.1 GCF_000222605.1 Vibrio ichthyoenteri ATCC 700023
GCGGTAATCGTGATACTTCGTTGGATTCCGCGGTGAAGATTGGGGGGCGGTACGATTTGGCCGAATGTTGACGCCATTGTATGAATTAGTCGATTGGCCATATTCAGCGTCAAATGCCAGCATGACATTTGACCGTGGCTGGCGTGAAGGTGAGCGTTTTAACTTTGACCGTAAGAGCCAGATGGCGCGTTACGATTCTCCGATGTTTGGCGATATGGTCAAGTTTAGTTTAGCGGGTGGTAATGGTAGCTTTAAAGATAAAGACTCTAACTTCTTTGGCGGCTCTCTTTCGGTCACGCCACACGAAAAAATCACACTACATGCCGCATTTGAAACCGCAGATAAAACCGATTTTGATACCGATTTGATTGGTGACACGTCGGCGTACTTTGGTGGGGTAGAGTTCCGAATTACTGACAACTGGAACATCCTTGGTGCTTATAAAATCGCAGACTTTGAAGCCGATGATAAGTTAGGTGCGTATCACGAGCGTGACATCACCGCTTACTCGCTGCAAACCAACTACTACATGGGAGACATGAACTTCCGCCTTGGCTACGCTGATCAAGAAGGTGACACCGATAATGTAAAAGATGACACCTTAGATTTCACAACCATAACGGGTGAAGTGGGGTATTCATTCAACTCCGTTTATACCTTCCTACGTATTGCTCAACATAGCGGAACATACCGCGCAGGTAGTGGTTCATATACTGGTGAAGATTACGATGATTTGATGGTTCGTATTGGTACTGAATGGACCTTCTAAACACGATGTCGATAAATCTAAGATTAGTCCGTTAAACTTTTCCCTCTCTTTGGCGACAAGGAGAGGGCTTTTTGCTTGAACTGGTAAATCAAATGAAAAAAATCTTAATTCTCTCTATCGCAGTCATGATGAGTGCATTTGCACAAGCGCAAGTGACCATCAAAACGGATAACCGTGTTGAAATATTGGCTGTGAATCAAACGATCAATCAAGTGCCAGAAAAGGGCGAAGGGGATTTACAAATCGCGAATGGTGAAAACCAATTGCTGATTCGTGTGACCGCGATGGTGGATGGTAATGGCGGCAAAACCAAATTCAATTCTCTCCCTATGGTGATTCGTTTCGACGCTGCAGATCAAACCTTAACACTTGAAACACCTTTTGCGATTCGCAATGAGCGAGCGGTTAAGCAATTTTCTGACAACCCAAGTGTCAGCATAATGAGCAAAGGCCAAGAGATTCCTTATGTGCTTGATACTATTCATGATCAAACCTTTGCCTTGCTCAAAGACTACAATGCAATGCTGAGTCGCTATAATCAAACACAGGGTAAAGCGACGATAGCACCAGTGGCCATTCAGGCGAGCACTGTTCCGAAGACCCCTTTGGACCATCAACGACATGATGATTCGTTGCATAAGGTGGCGGAAACGGCTTTCATGCAAATGACGCCAACTCAACGGCAGCAATTTATTGCTTGGGCGGTACAGCGGCTCAATGATTGAGTGCGTGTTTTTGATAGCAGGGAGCGATGTAATGCTTCCTGCTATGGCGATTAGACTAAAAAAGACCGACTTACCCTAGCACCTAAAGGAACTTGAGTATAAAATAACGCCCAATTTTGGCATCGGTTGTTGCGGTGCGGTCATTTAGACAATCAAGGTATTTTACATGACGGTTAAAACTCGTTTTGCTCCTAGCCCAACAGGCTACCTTCACGTTGGTGGTGCTCGTACAGCACTATATTCTTGGCTATATGCTAAACACAACAAAGGTGAATTCGTTCTACGTATCGAAGACACGGATCTTGAGCGTAACTCTCAAGAAGCGGTGGATGCGATCATGGAAGGTATGGAATGGCTAGGTCTTGAGTGGAACGAAGGTCCTTACTTCCAAACTCAACGTTTTGACCGTTACAACGAAATGGTTGATGTGCTACTTGCACAAGACAAAGCATACAAGTGTTACGCTTCAAAAGAGCTGCTAGACGAAGTTCGTGCAGAACAAGAAGCAAACAAAGAGATGGCTCGTTACGATGCGAACCATCCAAAAATCAAAGCAGCAAACGACGCGGCAAAAGATGGCGATCCATGTGTTATCCGTTTCCGTAACCCGAAAGAAGGCAGCGTAGTCTTTGATGACCAAATTCGTGGTCGTATCGAAATCAGCAACAGCCAAATGGATGACCTAATCATCCGTCGTACTGATGGTTCGCCAACGTACAACTTCTGTGTTGTGGTTGATGACTGGGATATGGAAATCACTCACGTAATCCGTGGTGAAGATCATATCAACAACACGCCTCGTCAAATCAACATCTACGAAGCGCTAGGAGCTCCGGTTCCGACATTTGCTCACTGTGCAATGATCCTAGGTGATGATGGTGCAAAACTGTCTAAGCGTCATGGTGCTGTATCTGTAATGCAATACCGCGATATGGGTTACCTACCAGAAGCACTAAATAACTACCTAGTACGTCTAGGTTGGTCTCATGGTGACCAAGAGATCTTCTCTCAAGAAGAGATGATTGAGTTCTTCAGCCTAAATGCGATCTCTAAATCAGCTTCTGCGTTTAATACTGATAAGCTACTTTGGTTGAACAACCACTACATTAAAACTTCAGAGCCTGAGTACGTTGCTAAGCACCTACAATGGCACCTAGATCAGCAAGCGCTAAACATTGAAAATGGCCCTGCTATTACTGAAGTGATTAAACTTGTTGGTGAGCGTTGCAACACCTTGGTTGAACTTGCTGAGCAAATCCGTTACTTCTACGAAGATTTCGCGGAGTTTGAAGCCGGTGCAGCGAAGAAGCATCTACGTGGCGTAGCAAAAGAACCACTAGAAGCGGCTCTAACTAAAGTAGAAGCGATCACTGAGTGGACGACAGAAAACCTACACCAAATGATTGCTGACGTATGTGCAGAGCTTGAAATCGGTATGGGTAAAATTGGTATGCCACTACGCGTAGCGGTAACGGGTGGCGGTCAATCACCATCAGTGGACGCAGTAATGCAGCTAATTGGTCAAGAGCGTTGTGTTGCTCGTATCAAGATGGCACTCGCATTCATCGCAGAGCGTGAAGCTAACGCATAATTGTTGTTGCTAAAAAACACACAAAGACCGCAGCCATTGGGCTGCGGTTTTTTTTCGCCGCGTAATTAATTGGAATTTCTACTTTTCTTGTTCTACTTTTATTTGTGTCACCGATGAGAAATTGCACAAGCAATCAAAATTCTATTTTATGAATCAATCAAGGCACAAATGTGTGCGGTCCTTTACTCAGCTTAAGTTCATCGCTTAAGGCGAGGTTCGATTCGATGATTGTTTATTGATTTTCGGTATCTTATTTTACCTTTAAGATATTGAAAAAATCATTATAGTGCGACCGTTGTCGATAATAATCATACTCTTAGACAACTTAACTTCGGAAGTGACGTAACAAGTCGGTGTTGTTTTAGACATCGTCACTTGCTCAAGTGAATAATGGATAAAGGAATTTTCAAAATGAAAAAATTAGCAGTGGTAGTATCAGCGTCGCTTGTAATGGCTGCAAATGCAGCGGTTGCAGCGCCATATGTGGGCGTAAAAGCGGGTTATTCTTGGCTGAATGATGAATGTACAGCGACATCTCTTTGTGGCGATGATGACTCAGCATCGGCTGGCATCTTCGGTGGTTACGAGTTTAATGACTTTTTGGCACTAGAAGCGGGTTGGGACTACCTTGGTAAATTTACCGGCGCAGGTTTACCTGATGACAGTGTAGATGCGTTTACTTTGGCTCCTAAACTATCTTTCGGTGTGACTGACGCGATTGATGTCTACGGTAAGTTTGGTGGCGCTTATGTCAACTATGGCGATAAAAGTGATGAGTCTTTCCTAGGCGCACTAGGTTTAGAGTTTGACGTAATGGAAAACGGTTCTGTTCGCGTTGAATATCAAGCATTGACTGATATTAATAACGACGTTGTACGTGCATTTGCGAATACAGCATCAATTGGTTTTGCTTACAGCTTTGGTGGTAGCGAAGCGCAGCCTGAGCCGGTTGTTGCTGAAGAAGTGATGGTTGAAGAAGTGGTTGAAGTTGTTGTAATGACGAAGACCTTTGAAGCGACATTACTAGACACAGAGACTTTTGCTTTAAACAGCTCTGAGCTAAAACCAGAAAGCACCAGCAAACTCGATGAGTTGGTTGAAATGCTAAACGAGTACCCACAGGCACAAGTCAACATCGTCGGTTACACGGATTCATCTGGTGCAGCGGAATACAACCAGAAGCTATCTGAAAAACGTGCGCATGCTGTGGCGAATGTGCTTGCAGAACGTGGTGTTGAACCAAGCCGTATCAGCGTAAGCGGTGAAGGTGAGAATAACCCAATCGCAAGCAATGAAACCAAAGAAGGCCGTGCTCAAAACCGTCGTGTTGAAGTGACGGTACCTGAATTTGAGTACCAAGTGCAGCAATAAACTGATCTAATTAGTATGAAAAAAGCCTCGAATTTTCGAGGCTTTTTAGTTTGTGGCGGTTTGGTTGAGAGGCTTCATTTGAGATCAATACTGCTGAGGCGACCCATAAACTCCAATATTTCTAAATTCATCTTATTGGCTTCCAGTAGCGCTTTTTTGGTCTTGGTATAAGCGCCTAGACGGCCATGCTTATTGATCGAACAAACCACGCTTTTGTAGATCAACTTACCGTTGTCATCGTAGTTACGCCATGCCGCGATATAGCATTCATCTTTTGCATCTGGGCTTTCTTTGGTTGGCCGAGGTTTAAAAATGATCTTTGGTTCAAGCGAGTGTGGCAGGCGCGTCATGAGATAAGGATCTTTTAGCAAGCGTCGCCAGAATTTTCCCCACATTTCACTTCCCAGTTCATTCCGCAATCTGATGGCTTTTTGTAACCCTTTTTTCTCCCCAATCTTTAGAAAACCGACCGAGCGATGGAGTACGATGTCTTCAGGGGTATGAATATGAATTTTATAGGCAGTCTTAGCTTTTGAAATAAACCGATGTCCGGTATTGGTTGTTAAATTGCTCTTTGGCATAATTTTAAATGATATATTTGTTATTAATGAAAGGGTAAGCAATTGCTACCGATTTTTAAAGTGCGAATACTCAATAAAGATAGCTCATTCAGCAATTATTGCTCAAGAACCTGCTTCGCTCACAGAAAAACCAAGCTGATTAAGCGGTAAATTGCACACCACTAAACATTGAAGTGGCTCATAAATTCACATCATCTATGGCTTTTTAGGCGCTTTATTAATAAAAGTTAATCTCTCCTAAAACCAAGTTTAATTCTTCACCCATTACTATCTTTTGTGCACAAAGCGGGTAAACCGCGAAGGAAATTTACGCATAATTAAGAGGAATGACGGTGAACATATTAGGATATTTGCAAAAAATCGGTAAGGCATTGATGGTGCCGATTGCCGTGTTGCCTGCTGGTGGTCTGATGCTCGGGTTAGGGTATGCGATCGATCCTTCTGGCTGGGGGGCGAATAGCGCGCTTGCCACGATTTTGGTTTATGGTGGTAAAGGGATCATGGACAACCAAGCTTGGTTGTTTGCCGTCGGCGTTGCCTATGGGTTAGCAAAAGATAACAATGGTGCAGCTGCGTTGTCAGGCCTGCTTGGCTTGTTAATCATTGAAATGATAGTCGGTAATGTAGCGGTGATATCGTAAATTACAGGTGTCCCGGTTGATCAGATGAGTCAGGCGCAAATTGTTGCCTCTGGAGCAGCAGTGAGTGCCTTTACTGGGATATTAATCGGTATTGTCGCTGCGACGTTATACAACCGTTTCCACACCATTCAATTACCCACCGTGCTTGGTTTCTTTGGTGGACGCAGGTTTGTGCCTATCGTGACTTCTTTGGCTGCGATCAGCATCAGTTTAGTGATGGTGTACGTTTGGCCTGTGGTTTACGGTTCACTGGTTAATTTTGGTATCTCCATTTCAGAGCTTGGCGCTACTGGCGCTGGTATCTACGGCTTCTTCAACCGCTTATTGATTCCTATCGGATTGCACCATGCTTTAAACCAAGTGTTCATTTTTGATTTGGTTGGGATCAGTGATATTTCTAAATTTTGGTCTGGTACTGGTGAACTTGGCGTAACTGGTATTTATCAAGGTGGATTCTTCCCGGTGATGGGGTATGGTTTGCCAGCCGCTTGTTTGGCCATGTACCACTGTGCTAAGCCCGAAAATAAAGCCAAAGTTGGCGGGATTCTTGCTGCATCGGCTTTCACGGCGATTCTTACCGGTGTGACTGAGCCGATTGAATTTGCGTTTATGTTTGTCGCTCCAGTACTGTTTGTTATTCACGCGGTGCTCACTGGCTTATCACTATATATTGCCGCGAGTATGCAGTGGATTGCTGGGTTCACCTTTAGTGGTGGTTTGATTGACTTTGTTCTGTCCTTTAACCTTCCGCTAGCCATGAAACCGTATATGTTGGTTCTGCAAGGTTTGTGTTTTGCTGCGCTGTATTATGTGGTGTTTCGTTTTGCCATTATTAAGTTCAATCTTAAAACGCCTGGTCGAGAAGATGAGTCGCAAGCAGAGGTTGCCGTTGTTACCGTTGGTGAGAGAGCCGCGCAATTTCTCAAAGCATTAGGTGGTCATGATAATTTAACCAGCATTGACTCATGTATTACCCGTTTGCGTTTGTCATTGAAAGACGCCTCTCTTGCTAATGAAGAGACATTAAAAGCACTGGGTGCGATGGCTGTGGTTAAAGTAGGAGAGAATAATCTGCAAGTCATTGTCGGAACCGAGGCTGAGCAAATTGCATATGAGATGAATCAGATATCTGCATCTGATGATCTATCCGCGGTCGTACTGCCAAGTTAATGGTCTCTATTGAAGTCGACAGCCGAGCGTTTATGCTCGGCTTTTTAATGCCTAAGAGAAGTAGATCCTTGCACGCAACCCGGGTTGGTTATCACGTAAAATGAGTTCAGCGTTGTGACGGTGAATAACCGCTTCAACCAGAGCTAATCCCAAGCCATTGCCTTGTTCACTACGGCTCTTATCAGCGCGATACATTGGCTGGCAAATATAAGGTTTATCATGGTCCGAAATGCCAATGCCGTTATCAGTGATCACTACGCCCAGTTGATCGACAATGATTTGGATTTCTCCCGCTTCTGGCGTGTACTTCACGGCATTCTCAAGCAAATTGAAGACCGCACGAAACAGTAAAGAAGGCTCACCACTGATCAAACAGGCTTGATCTTGCCGAAAGGACAATTGCTGTTGTTTTTGCTCCGCTAATGGCGTAATAAATTCCATGGCATCTTGGGCGATTTTACTCATATCAACGCGCTGAAACTGGATGTTGGTTTGGCCGCTATTGAGCTTGGCAATTTCAAGCATGCTATTAAATAAAGACAGCAGTAGTTCGAGTTCATCATGGCAGGCTGTCACTTGGTTTAAGTGGGCACTATTTAATTGATGATCTTGGCTTAAAATTTCTTCTAGACGCAGCTTTAATCTTGCCATCGGTGTACGCATATCGTGAGCAAGCCCAGTTGTGAGCGATTTCAAGGTAGCCTCATTGAGTGTCATTTGCTCAATCATATAGTTAAGGTGGATGGCTAAAATATCGAATTCATCATCTTGGCGTGAAACCGGTAGTTTCACTTCTCGCTCACCACATAAAACTCGGTTCATCGCTTGATTGACCGATTCAAGACGACGCAACATGAGTACCGTAAAAAACAACGCTGCGACCAACATGATCACGCTAGGTAGAATGATTCCGGACAAAACAATTGGGATCAAGGTTTCTCGGTAAGCTTGCAGAACTTCTTCATTAACACCAATTTCAATGCGGTGAGAAAGGCCTACAGGAATGTTGGTCGTTTTAAGTTTTAGTGGGCCTATCGGATAGTAAGCTGGTGCCACATTTTGATCGCGAATCTCTAGTAAGCGATAGCGGAAGGGCGCTTCACCCGCTTGCTTGGTTTGAATCAGCTTTTCCACTTCGGCTTGGCTCTGTTGAGCAACATAGGTAAATTCAGCGACTTCATCATGGAGTTGGGCTGCAAGGCGTTGCCGATGGAAATTGTCTGAATCAAGATATAATTGACTGATCACGACAATGTTGATTGCGCTAATCAGAATCACTAATCCTAATAGCGCTCTAAATATTGATGAGCGAGTTAGTGAGTAGCTATCGACGAAGGACATAGCCTGCGCCTCTGACGGTATGCAATAACTCTGGGCAACCCGCTTGTTCTAGTTTTCGCCTTAGATTTGCCACATGAACATCAATCACATTGGTTTTTGGATCGAAGTGGTAGCTCCAAATCGATTCAAACAGACGCATTCTAGAAACGACCTGTTCAGCGTGTTCAATAAAATATTGCAGTAGTTGAAATTCTTTGGGCTGCAGTGACAGAACATGGCTCTCACAGCGGGCGGTATGGGCGCGCAAATCGACCGTTAAACAATCATAATTGATGACATTAGAGAGAGGTACTTGGCAATGTCGTCGGCGCACGATGATATCAACACGAGCGATCAATTCAGCTAAGGCAAAAGGTTTAACCAAATAGTCATCACTGCCTGCTTGCAGGCCATCAACTCGGTCCTCAACGCTGTCCATTGCACTTAAAATCAAAACGGGCACATGTTGCTCCGTTGCTTTAAGCGCGGAAAGAACCTTCATGCCATCGAGATAAGGCAACATGCGATCGAGGATCACGAGTTGGTACTCACAACTCAAAGCCATCATCAAACCACTTTTTCCATCTGCGGCTTGGTCGACGTTGTAGCCATGTTCTTGCAACCCTTTAGCGACAAACTCACGTGTGGTTGTGTCATCTTCAATAATTAGAACTTTCACACAATCTCCTTATTCTTATGCATGACAACCAGCATCAATAAATACTAACGTTTTGGAATGATTAAGTAATAGAGAAAAGAAAGGCTCGCATAACTAATGCGAGCCCAGTACGGTTTTATAGTGGGGGAACCGTAATGCCTATAATGAAGAGCTACAACCTCTAGCGGTGTTCACTCTACCCATCTTGGCGTTAAAGAGTGTAGCGAAAGCGACATTTAGTCATGGTTAGGGAAAGATTAAGATTCGTTAATCTAGGCGTGTCATCTTGTGTTGGACATTATCCAGACGTCTCCAGAACGAAAAAGCCCCAGTAACGAGTAGAGTTACTGGGGCTTTTAAACGTAAGTGGCGCTCCCGACAGGATTCGAACCTGTGACCTATCCCTTAGGAGGGGATTGCGCTATCCAGCTGTGCCACGGGAGCTTATGAAAACGATAGTAATCAATTAGATGATGATATTCATCTAAAATTACATCGAAGGTACGATCTTGTGCATAACATCGCCAATCTGAATACTATTGGCGAGTTCGGGTTGATCAACACTTAACTCGGCTTCTTGTTCATAAACGCGGCCAACCGTTAGGGTAATATCTGTCGCCGTGACTTTATTACGTGGTAAACCGCGTTGATCAATGAAAGAGCCTGTGTGCCACAATTGCAGTTTATCGCCTTCTCTAACGCCATGAATTCGGCCTAGATCCATTGTCAGGGTACTGCCCCATTTAGCAACGATTTGTGGCAGGGTAATTTTACATGAGACTTCTGATTCTAGATCTAACATAACATTACGACTCACCCTCAACATCATTTCTCCGTATGTCGAAGCCCAGAAGCGCGCGCTACGCGTATCGACTTGGCTGGTTTTTGGGAAAGGCCAAAGGGCAACTTCACGATAATTGCGGGTATAGACTTCGCTACCAGTCTTACCATCAAAAATGGTCAGCTCCATCGCAAACTGGCGGTTAATGGTGTCGTCTTTCAATAGTTTTTGGTCAACGGTTGCCGTGAGGTCAGTAATGGTGCCGCCAATGATGTATTGTGCCCCCGTATCTTCAGCAATCATTTTCAACCGTTCTGGATTTCGCTTATTAATTTCAAAATCAGTGGTGCCCACTGAGACGAAGCTACTGGATTCCTCATCTAATTGACGGTTAATCACTTGCGCAAAATCATCGCCGAGGCTGTAGACTTGCCCCATAACGGCTTGTTGTGGTGAAGCCAAATCGATATTACCGACCAAAAATGTCTTTTTATATTGGTCAACGTGGCAACCTGTTGCCGATGGGTAGATATCGATACGAACCTTTACCGTCATTACATTTTTGCGCAATTTTTGTTCTTCCACCAAAATGTAGCGAACTTCATGGTTGGTGAATTGGTATTCTTTGCGCGAACTTTCAAGCAACGGTCTTAGGTTTGAAATGCTGCCAATATCCGCCCCAGAAAAACTGACCGCTTTGTAGATCGCGTCTTCTAAAGCGTGTAAACGCGCGGCTTCTTCCGATGAAACAACGGTCGACATGCCCGTCACTTCGTACCACGCAGCGTAAGCTAGCGTTGAATTCACGCTAAGTAAAAGTGTTGTAAACAGGCCGAAAATAATTTTTTTCATATTTTAATTACCAATTAGGTACAGTTTTTGCTTGGTTAATCGTAGCAGATTTTGGCATTGCGTTTCTTACTGTATGCAAACAGAGAAAAGCAAAGAATGTTCCACTTTTAACAGAGAGATAAAAGTGTTTCATCAATGCCTAAATGTATTGGAGATCAGAGAATGAAAAAATGGTTAGCTTTAGTGCCCGCAGTCTTTCTTACTGCCTGTGCCTATGCCCCAATCTACAATGGTAAAGAACCTTACCAAGGCAGTCAGTTTATGCTGATGGATAGTCCTCGTCATACCCTAGACTTTTTTGTTGAGAGCTTGACGGAAGAATTGGTTCTATCAAATACGAGTGTATCGGCACGAACGCCGATTGCCGTCACCTCTTTTGTTGATTTACAAAACATGGACGCGACCAATTGGTTGGGTAACAGTGTTTCTGAAGGTTTCATCTATCAGTTTCAGCGTCGTGGTTTCAAAGTCGTTGACTATAAAACCACCGGCAGTATCCAAGTGACATCGCAAGGTGATTTCGCTTTTAGCCGAGACTGGAAAGATTTGGCAAAAGAGCAAGACATTGAATATGTCCTGACGGGCACGATGTTGCGTCAAGAAGGCGGTGTATTAGTCAATGCTCGTGTGGTTGGCATGCAATCTCGCGTGGTGGTTGCATCAGCGCAAGGCTTCTTACCGGCAGATCGCATTGGTCGAGATCTCGATACTTTAAACAGTATTCGCACTCAAGATGGTGTACTGATCCGTTCTGATCCAACGATTCGTCAGCCGTACACCGTAATTTTACGTCCATAGGAGCCCCCATGAAGAAGTTGTTTTTGCTGTTTGTGGTGTTCACTATGCTCGGTTGTCAGCCTTTATCACAAATGCGTCCAGATGATTGGTTAACCGCAGTCGGTTACGCCAGTATTGGTGAACAGAAAGGCCGTGATGACGAAGAGAAACAGGTGCGGGCGATGCGCGCATCAAAAATTGATGCTTATCGAGAGCTTGCAGAGCAAGTCTATGGTATGCGAATTAGCGGTCGTGCTGATTTAAAAGATCAACGCCTTGGTACTGAAGTGACATCAGGCGCGGTGGATGGCGTTATTCGTGGTGCCGAAGTGGTACGTAGCTATAAAGTTGGGGATACTTACGTCACTGAATTGCGTTTAGATATTCGTAAAATGAATAAGTTACGTGATTATGGTGAAGTACAGCAAGTTCCAGAAAAGCGTCAACAAACTCTGTTTTAACTCTCTACTCTCTCTGATCTCATGACAATAAAAAAGCGGCAATGTGATTGCCGCTTTTTTTGCATTTGTTGATTTTGTTGATTGGCGATATTTCGCTTAGCGTGATTACGCTTTTAGGTTGGTGCCTAAGGTAGAAATATTGCGCGTATGCCCTTCGGCGGTATAGGTCATGCCCATTTTGCCTTGGCTTTGTTTCATCAGGTTGTTGAGCTTGTGGAAACTCAATTGAGCGCGTTGAAGCGCTTCACCGTTAATGGTGTTCATTTGCTGACATTCCGCGACTAAGCTGCGGATTTTTTCAACCAGTTGACTTAACTCAGGATCGGTTTTCAGGCTTTCTACGTCTGGATGGCGACCGATTCTTTCATCTGTCTGCTGTAACTGGATGACCAACGTATTCTTTTGTCTGGCGAGCATCTCGATCTCTTTTGAGATACGTTGAGCTATCGCGCCTTGCTCTTTCTTTAATAGTTCCGAAAGATCATCGGCGTTTTTCAGTTGAAACTCAACTAAGCCCTGCAACGCAGCCATAAATACTCTCTAGTTACATCCCAAGTTCTTTTTCGAACTTGATCATATTGTCTGCTAACTTTTCCGGATCAACAGAGTAAGAGCCGTTAGCAATGGCTTCTTTAATTGCCGCCACCTTCGCTTGATCGAAGCTCGGTTGACTGACCATTTGATTGTGCATTTCACCGACTGCTTTGCCGGCAGAACTCAACGACACAGCATCCTGCGGTGTTGAAGACGTTTTTGCTGCTGACGTCGAAGTTGAAGATGTACTATCGCTACTGCGTGGGGCACTGCGTGTTGATGTCGCTAGTGTTTGCCCTGAGCGTATATTGTCTATACCTGCCATTTAGAAAGCCTTTTTGCGTGTAGAAAATCCTGTACTGAACATATCGGCAGAAATGAACAGACCTTTAGGAATATTTCTCGATCCTTTTCTGATCCTAGTTGCGATGATGAATTATCCTTAAAAAATCACGGTAACTTCAGAAATATCGCTTACTCTTGCATCAATTATACGATTGGATTTACTATTTTTCACTCTTATCTGCTCACCATGCGATCCATCTGATAAAGCGACGCCTTTTGTCGTGATGGTCATACCAGATTTTACGGCTTTGATGGTGACAATATCGTTGCGACAGACGACACAAATATCATTTTGTTCAATAATTTCACCGACGCGCAAATTTTTCTTCACTTTTGCTCCAATTACAGCATTTATTGTGGAAAAACCTTGCCGCCTTAACCGCTGCAAGTCTACCATGGTGATGGTGACATCGTGGGCTGAGACAATTTCGCCCTTATTGAGCGATGTAGTAAGCGTGGCTTGTGGGCCTGTACGCATCAAGCGAACAGAGACATAGGTTTTCCAATTTTCCTCCGGGCATTCAACTAATACCGTGATATTGCTGGCATTTGAGTTTGTCGAACGTGAAGAGGAAATGAGTCCTGTAGGGCAATCGCTGGCAAATATTCGGCTATCAATATTGGCGGCTTTGGCTTCTAGAGTGCCACCGGCAGGTTGTTCTATATTCTCGACAATATACTGTTCGGCAGCCGTTTGGATGCGCTTTATTTGTTCAGGTGTTGCAGATAGAGACGAAAAGCTAAAGAATAACAACGACGCGCCGATACACGTAATTATTCGATTTATAAATATATGAATAGAGGTTGTGGAAATAGTTGAAAGGGATGATTTCAAATATATCATTCGTTTTCTCTGGTTTGCATAGCCTATTCTAGATTACCACTTTTTATACATGAAAGTTTGAGAGATGGAGATGAGCTTATGACGGGTATTCTTGATTCTGTGAATCAGCGTACACAACTCGTCGGTCAAAACCGATTAGAACTACTTACGTTCCGCCTAATGGGTCGTCAGCGTTATGGCATTAACGTGTTTAAAGTTAAAGAAGTTCTCCAATGTCCTAAGCTTACCATCATGCCGAATCTTCACCCGCTGGTTAAAGGTGTGGCGCATATTCGTGGCCATACTGTATCTGTGATTGATTTAAGTTTAGCGATTGGCGGTCGTCCAACTACGGATGTTGATAAAGCATTTGTGGTGATTGCCGAGTTTAACCGCACGATTCAAGCATTCTTGGTGACTTCTGTTGAACGTATTATCAACATGCACTGGGAAGCGATTTTGCCGCCACCACAAGGTTCTGGTAAAGCGCATTACTTAACGGCTGTCACCAACATCGATAACGAGTTGGTTGAAATTCTTGATGTGGAAAAAATTCTGGCAGAGATCGCACCAGTTGATGAAACCATGGATGCTAATATCGGCCAAGAAATTGCTCAAGCACAAGCCGATAAGCAAGTTGTACGTCGTATTTTGATTGCGGATGATTCAACGGTTGCTCGTAAACAGGTTGAACGCGCTATTACTTCGATTGGTTTCGAGGTAGTGTCGGTAAAAGATGGTAAAGAAGCGTACGAGAAACTGCTTGAAATGGCCTCGCAAGGCAGTATCTACGATCAAATTTCGTTGGTTATTTCTGATATCGAAATGCCAGAAATGGACGGTTATACTTTAACCGCAGAGATTCGTCGCCACGCGGAATTAAAAGATTTATATGTCATACTGCACTCGTCATTGAGTGGGGTATTTAACCAAGCAATGGTTGAGCGAGTAGGGGCTAATGCCTTCATCGCCAAGTTTAATCCAGATGAGCTTGGTAATGCAGTGAAGACTGCACTTACAAATTAAAGAGAAGTGAATGACAGCGATAACAATAAGCGATCAAGAGTATCGTGATTTCAGCCGTTTTTTAGAATCCCAATGCGGTATTGTACTTGGAGAAAGTAAGCAATACCTCGTTAGAAGCCGTTTGAGTCCTTTAGTAGCTAAGTTTAAGTTGGCTTCGCTCTCTGAACTATTACGTGATGTGATTACGGGGCGTAATCGTGAATTGCGTATTGCAGCTGTTGATGCAATGACTACCAATGAAACCTTGTGGTTCCGTGATAGTTACCCATTC
Organism: Vibrio ichthyoenteri ATCC 700023; assembly: GCF_000222605.1. Classification (GTDB taxonomy): domain Bacteria; phylum Pseudomonadota; class Gammaproteobacteria; order Enterobacterales; family Vibrionaceae; genus Vibrio; species Vibrio ichthyoenteri. The sequence goes on from NZ_AFWF01000154.1 coordinate 14,697, forward strand.
ACAGTATTAGCCGATAAGATTTTACCGGAAATTGCCGCTAATAAGCGTCCAATCAAAATTTGGTCTGCCGCGAGTTCATCAGGTCAAGAACCTTACTCTATGGCAATGACTATTTTGGAAACGCAGCAGCGTAAACCGGGCATGTTGCCGAACGTCGCGATTACCGCCACAGACATTTCTTCAAATATGTTGGATATGTGTCGTGCAGGTGTGTATGACAACTTAGCGTTAGGCCGAGGTCTATCTCCGGAACGTCGTCGTACGTTCTTTGAAGATGCTGGCGATGGTCGAATGAAAATCAAAGACAACGCCAAACGTTTGGTGAATTTCCGTCCACAAAACTTGATGGATAGCTACGCGTTGTTGGGTAAATTTGACATCATTTTCTGCCGTAACGTATTGATTTACTTCTCTCCAGACATGAAGTCTAAAGTGTTAAATCAAATGGCTAATAGCCTTAACCCAGGTGGGTATTTGTTGTTAGGTGCGTCAGAGTCTTTGACCGGTTTGACCGACCGTTTTGAAATGGTGCGTTGTAATCCAGGCATCATTTACAAACTTAAATAAGTTGGCATTAGTCGCTTATGATTTGAAAAACCCAGCTTCGGCTGGGTTTTTTATTACGGGTGGATCATCGCTATACTGAAAGAGATATTCCAAATGGGTCACTGTTTAGTCAGTGGCAATGAAAAGTTGGCGTAGTTATTGCGTATTAAAATCGAGATCAAGTGGTATCGCTACAGACTGTAAAAGTTGGTACGTATATTGCTTTATCTACTAGTAATAACGGTCAGTTCTGAATGTAGAGGCAAACATGGCTATTTCTTTTGACAAGGCTTTAGGCGTTCATCAGCACACAGTCGGTGTACGTGAGCGCAATGCGGAAGTGATTTCCAGCAACATTGCGCAATCTAATACGCCAGGTTACAAAGCAAAAGGCATGGACTTCAATAAGGCGTTGCAGGCGGCAACATCAGAGGCAAGCATTGGTCTTAGCCGCACTGATGGTCGGCATATTCCTGCCTCTACCAGAGTGACAGGGGAAGTTTTGTATCGACTTCCAACACAACCTGACACTGGTGATGGCAATACGGTCGATGTGGATTTAGAGCGTAACTTGTTTATGCAAAACCAAATCAGACACCAAGCATCACTCGACTTCTTAGGAAGTAAATTCAAGAACTTAACCAAAGCAATCAAAGGGGAATAATTAGATGAGCTTATTTAACGTATTCAATGTGACTGGTTCTGCCATGAGTGCTGAATCCGTTCGTCTAAATACTACCTCAAGCAACTTGGCGAACGCAGACAGTATCTCAAGCTCAGCGAAAGATACTTACAAAGCTCGTCATGCGGTGTTTGGTGCGGAGTTAAGTAAGGCACAGTATGGTCGTGACCATAACGTACCAGTGAAAGTGTTAGGTATTGTTGAAAGTGATAAACCGCTTAATGCGGAGTACAACCCTGATCATCCTCTAGCGAATCACGAAGGCTATATCTACAAGCCGAATGTCAACATGATGGAGGAAATGGCCAACATGATTTCTGCTTCTCGTTCATACCAAACGAATGTTCAAGTGGCAGATGCTAGTAAACAAATGCTGCTGCGTACGCTGCAGATGGGTCAATAGGGATAAGGAGGTAACGTATGGCCGGTAGTATTAATAACGTTGGTCAAAGCGGCTTGTCCTATGTAGACCAGCTTAAAGCGCTTCAAGAGCAAAAAAAGCCAGAAGGAACAACAGGTAAGCAGGATCTTAAACAAGAAGACTTCTTATCGTTGCTCACCAAGCAACTTGCTCAACAGGACCCTTTTAAGCCGGTTGGTAATGACCAGATGATTGCGCAAATGGCGTCATTTGCCACCGTTGATGGCATTGGCAAGATGAATAATCAGTTCGATACGTTGAACGCGTCAATGACTTCAAACCAAGCTTTGCAGGCGTCAACTCTGGTTGGCCGAGATGTATTGGTTCCTGGAGCTGCAGGCTTAAAGCAAGACGGTAAATCAATGGCGGCAATGGTGAAACTGCCACAAAGCGTAGACAACATGTTTGTCCGCGTGGAGAACGAGATGGGCCAATTGGTGCGTACGTTCGAAGTGGGTGCGAAACCGGCCGGTGATAACCGTGTTGTGTGGGACGGAAAAGATGAAAACGGTAATCCATTGCCGGCTGGCAAGTACAATGTGAAAGCATCGGGCTTGCTAGAGGGAGAAAACAAAGAGTTTGAAGTATCGACATACGCAAACGTCAACAGTGTTCTTCTTGGTAAAGGTGATGGTAACGTACTGCTTAATCTGGCTGGCTTTGAGTCACCAGTTCGACTTGCTGAAGTACTCGAAGTAGGCAAAGCGTAACAACGCGAGCTAGATAGGAGAAATTGGAATGTCATATGTATCATTAAGCGGGTTATCAGCCGCTCAGCTCGATCTGAATACCACCAGTAATAACATTGCCAACGCCAACACGTTTGGTTTTAAAGAATCTCGTGCTGAGTTCGGTGATGTTTATTCAAATTCATTATTTACCAACTCTAAGACCTCTGCGGGTCAAGGTGTGCAGGCAAATAAAGTTGCGCAGCAATTCCACGAAGGTTCAAGTGTTTACACCAATAACCCACTGGATTTACGCGTATCTGGTACTGGTTTCTTTTCGGTTGCTAAAGAGCGTTTGATCCCTCAGCAAAATGAGTTGACGCGTAACGGTGCTTTCCACTTGAACAAAGATAACTATATGGTGACTTCAAACGAAGAATACCTATTAGGCTATCAAGTAAATCAAGATACCGGGGACGTACTCTCTTACGAGCCAACACCAATTAACATTCCAGCAGAGTTTGGTAAGCCTAAGCAGACTGCCAACATTGAAGTTGGTGTTAACCTACCAGCGAATGGTGATCTAAAAGACCCTGCTCTGTTTGATTACTCCGATCCAGAAACTTATAACCGTTCAACGTCTTCGACCATTTATGACTCGATGGGCCAATCTTACAAGATGACCACGTACTACTTGAAAGATCAGACTCAGCCAAATACATGGCAGACCTACTATACCGTGACGGATAAAGCGGGCGAAAAGCCAATCAACATAGCGGGTGGTGATGCAACAACACCAACTGGTCATGTTGGCCACACAATGCGATTCAATAACGATGGTACTCTTGCCAGCATCAATAATGGCCAGAATATTGTTAGTGAACCGATTGGTGCGGGTGCGAATCCAATCGATATGAACGGCGCAGATGTGAATCAAACCCTATCGTTTGGCCTAGATTCAGCCACTCAGTTTGCCGCTCCATTTGAATTGACTAAATTCGATGAAGATGGCGCGACAACAGGCTTCCTAACTAAGATAGACTTTGACGAAAACGGCAGTGTATTGGGGACTTACTCTAATGGTGAGAACATCACCTTAGGTCGAGTCGCTCTAGTACGCGTTGCCAATGAGCAAGGTCTAGATAAGAAAGGCGGCACGCAGTGGGATTCAACCCAGTACTCAGGTGATAAGATCTGGGGTGAATCGAACAAAGGTTCATTTGGTACCATCAATAATGGTGCTCTTGAGCAAGCGAACATCGACATGACTCAAGAATTGGTTGATTTGATTTCAGCTCAGCGTAACTTCCAAGCGAACTCACGTTCTCTAGAAGTACACAACCAGCTACAACAAAACATCCTGCAAATTCGTTAATTCTCTTAAGCAGAATCAAGCGCGCTTTATCTGGATGGCAACTTGGCGGCAACGCCTGGTTGCCATTGTTGCCACTTCAACACCCTTTCTCTTCTCTTCTCGACAATATTAATCTTTAACTTGTAGTTATGACATTGATTAATAACGATAAATAATATTGGCATAACAATTGCTTATTTAGCTCTGAATAGTGATTTTTGGAGCAAGTTATGGATCGTTCTCTGTTTCTCGCCATGAGCGGTGCCAAGCAAAACATGCAGGCATTACAGCTCAGAGCGAACAACTTAGCCAACGTAGGCACGACCGGTTTTCGCGCCGATTTAGCGCAAGCGCGTTCAATGCAGGCGTATGGTGATGGTTTACCAACGCGCGTATTTAGCATGACAGAACGTCCAGGCCATAACTTCCAACAAGGCAGTGTGATCACCACTGGTCGCGATCTTGATGTCACCGTACAAGGTGATGGTTGGATTTCTGTGATGGATAAAACCGGTAAAGAAGGTTTAACCCGTAACGGTAATCTACAAGTTGATACCAATGGTTTGCTGATCAGTGGCAACGGCAATTTAGTGCTGGGTGAAGGCGGAGCGCCGATTACCCTGCCAGTGCCTGTTAGCAAAGTTGAGATCGGCAACGATGGCACTATTTCCGTGCTACCTCAAGGTGCGCCAGCAGATGCGATGGAAGTCATCGATCGCGTTAAATTGGTCCGCATTGATAACCAATCACTATTCAAAGATGTAAACGGTTTATTCCGAGCAAAAAATCCTAATACGGCATACGAGGCCGATGCTGGAGTAAAACTGCTTAAAGGTGCCATCGAAGGAAGTAACGTTAACGCGGTGGGTGAAATGACGGCATTGATTGACCTTCAACGTCAATTTGAAATGCAGGTCAAAATGATGAGCACAGCGGAAGAGATGGATAAAGCCTCTGACACGCTACTTCGTTCGAGCTAATAATTTTTAGGAGATTACTATGCATCCGGCACTATGGGTTAGTAAGACTGGTTTAGACGCACAGCAAACCAACATTTCAACAATCTCAAACAACTTGGCGAACGCCTCGACCATCGGTTACAAAAAAAGCCGTGCGGTATTTGAAGATCTGTTTTATCAAAATATCAACCAAGCGGGCGGTCAGTCTTCACAGAATACTGAACTGCCGAGTGGTTTAATGCTTGGCGCAGGTTCAAAGGTTGTGGCAACCCAAAAGGTTCATACCAACGGTAACGCACAAACCACCACCAACAGCTTAGACATGATGATCGAAGGCGATGGCTTCTTCCAAGTATTGATGCCAGACGGCAACATCGGCTATAGCCGTAACGGTCAGTTTACCGTCAATGACGAAGGCGTAGTCGTAACGTCAGGTGCGGGTTATTCACTTGAGCCGGAGATTGCGATTCCTGAAGATGCGATTGGCATTACCGTCGGTACTGATGGTGAAGTTTCAGTGCGCTTACGTGGTCAGCAAGATAACCAAGTCATTGGTCAGATCACCACGGTCGATTTTATTAACCCAGGCGGTCTAGAGCCGGTGGGGCAAAACCTTTACTTACCAACCGGCGCTAGTGGTGACCCGCAAGAAGGGGTTCCGGGCTTTGACGGCTTTGGTAAAGTTCGCCAATCAATGTTGGAAACATCGAACGTTAACGTAACGGAAGAGTTGGTTAACATGATTGAAGCGCAGCGCGTCTACGAGATGAATTCAAAAGTGATTTCAGCGGTAGATAAGATGATGAGCTTCGTGAATCAGCAACTCTAATAAGCATTAAAAGGTGACTAGAATGAATCGCATCCTAACCCTAATTGCTCTTGCGCTTATGTCTGGCTGTACCATGTTGCAACCACCGGTTGAAACGCCGGATGTCGTCCAAGGGACCACAACGGTTGACGCGGTTGAGGGCGATAAATCGGATGATGACAGCTCTGGTATTATTGACACGTTGCGTGGCCGAAATGATCCGGTTGCCGGAGATCCTGCTTGGGCGCCGATTCATCCAAAACATGAACCAGAGCATTATGCAGCAGAGACTGGATCACTGTTCAATACTGGCAGCACCACAGGCAGTGTTAGCCTTTATAATGACTCAAAGCCTCGTGGTATCGGCGACATTATTACCGTTACCATGGACGAAAGCACCAAAGCGGCAAAAAGTGCCGATGCGGATCTGTCAAAAAACAATGCGGCAAATATGGACCCATTGGAAGTGGGTGGTCAGCAACTTAACGTTGGTGATTACAACTTTTCGTACAATCTGAAAAACGACAATAAATTTACCGGCAGCGCGGCAGCAAATCAGAGTAACAGTATTTCTGGTTCAATCACGGTTGAAGTGGTTGAGGTGTTGGCGAATGGTAACCTAGTGATTCGTGGTGAAAAATGGCTGACATTGAACACCGGTGATGAGTACATTCGTCTCAGTGGTACGATTCGTCCTGATGACATTAGCTATGACAACACCATTGCTTCAACCCGCGTTTCTAACGCCCGTATTCGCTATTCTGGCACGGGTACTCAACAAGATATGCAAGAACCTGGATTCTTGGCACGATTCTTCAATGTATCTCTGTAATTCGATTTGAAGGCGGTGTTTTGACACCGCCTTAAGTTACAGGTATCGCAATGAACAAAGTTATTCTCTTTATCACCTCAATGCTACTGATCACGACCTCAGCTCAGGCTGCACGTATTAAAGACGTTGCGCAGGTAGCGGGTGTGCGTAGCAACCAATTGGTGGGTTATGGTTTAGTTACCGGCTTACCAGGGACGGGAGAATCAACACCGTTTACCGATCAAAGCTTCAATGCGATGTTGCAAAACTTCGGCATTCAATTGCCACCTGGCACCAAACCAAAAACGAAGAACGTCGCGGCAGTATTAGTTACCGCTGAATTGCCTGCATTCTCAAAACAAGGTCAAAGCATTGATGTTACCGTTTCTTCGATAGGTTCAGCGAAGAGCCTACGTGGTGGTACGCTGATGCAAACCATGTTGAAAGGTTTAGATGGTCAAGTCTACGCGGTTGCACAAGGAAACTTAGTGGTGAGTGGTTTTAGTGCATCGGGAGCTGATGGCTCAAAGATTGTCGGCAACAACCCAACGGCCGGTATGATTTCTAACGGTGCGATGGTGGAGCGTGAAATTCCAAGCCCATTTAGCCGTGGCGATTACATTACCTTTAACCTGCTTGAATCTGATTTTACCACTGCGCAGCGTTTAGCGGATGCGGTGAACAACTTCCTTGGTCCACAAATGGCGCAAGCGGTGGATGCCACTTCAGTAAAAGTACGTGCTCCTCGTGATACCAGCCAACGTGTCGCCTTCCTCTCTGCGGTAGAAAACCTAGAGTTTGATCCTGCAGAAGGTTCAGCCAAAATTATTGTTAACTCGCGCACCGGTACGATTGTGGTCGGTAAGCATGTTCGTTTGAAAGCGGCGGCGGTGACGCACGGTGGTATGACGGTGGCGATCAAAGAGAACCTTAACGTCAGTCAGCCGAATCTATTTGGCGGCGGTGACACCGTTGTTGTGCCAGATTCTGATATCGAAGTGAGTGAAGAGCAGGGCAAAATGTTTAAGTTCGAACCTGGTTTAACGCTTGATGATTTGGTACGAGCGGTCAATGAAGTTGGCGCAGCACCTTCTGATTTAATGGCTATTTTGCAAGCGCTAAAACAAGCGGGCGCGATTGAAGGCCAACTGATCATTATTTAAGGGAATTAAGCATGATTAATAATGGCAATGACATCGGCTTTATTCACGACATCGCAGGGCTGGATAAACTTCGTCAACAAGCGGTAAAGGGTGACGAAGCGAGTGAGAAAGAAGCGTTAGAAGCGGCGGCAAAGCAGTTTGAGTCGATTTTCACCAGCATGCTGTTTAAATCGATGCGTGACGCGAACGCGACCTTTGAATCCGGCTTATTAGATAGCCAAAACCAGCAGTTTTACCGTCAAATGCAAGATGAGCAAATGGCGAGTGAATTAAGCTCATCAGGTTCGCTCGGCCTTGCGGATATGATTGTCGCGCAACTAAGTACTGGTTCGATTGAGAACAAGAGCGCAACGAACCATGATGATTTTGCCGATATTATGGAAAAAGTGGATCGTGCCCGTCAGTCGCAATCACTGCGCGATGCTGAGCCTCAATCTGCCGAACCGGCAAGTAAAGTAGCAGCGAAAGCGGCAAACTTTGACTCACCAGAATCTTTCGTCGCATCGATGAAGCCTTATGCTGAAAAAGCGGCGCGCGCCTTAGGGGTTGATTCTTCATTACTCTTAGCGCAAGCGGCATTAGAAACAGGGTGGGGGCAAAAAATGGTCGCCAACACTCGTGGTAGCAGTAACAACCTATTTAACATCAAAGCGGATAAGAGCTGGGATGGTGGCAAAGTAGCGACTCAGACACTCGAATATCATCAAGGTGTACCGGTGCAAGAGAAAGCTGCTTTCCGTTCTTACTCCGATTATGAGCAAAGTTTCAATGACTATGTGCGTTTTCTTAATGAGAACCCGCGTTATACTACGGCCCTTCGTCATGGCGGCAACTCAGAGCAGTTTATCCGCGGTATTCATCAAGCCGGCTATGCGACCGATCCTCAATATGCAGAGAAGGTATTAAGGGTTAAAGATAAAATCGACCAGATGTAAAAAAAGTCACCTTCGGGTGATTTTTTTAATAGAGAATAGAGAATAGAGGGCGCTTACCTCTTGTAGCGGCATTCTATGGTCTTTTATTTTTTTCTCGTTTCTTCTTTATCTCTCGTTGTTCTTTTTTTCTTCGCCTCTCTATTCCCCATTCTTTCTTCTCACCGTTCTCATTGGCACACATATTGCTTTTATCTTATCAGTTATTCAGCTATCGCTGATTTTATAAGGTTTTCGGGGGCAATATGGCGTCGGATCTACTGGGTTTAGGTACACAAAGCGTACTCACGGCTCAGAGACAACTCAACACCACAGGGCATAACATTTCCAATGTCAACACAGAGGGCTATAGTCGCCAATCTGTGCTGCAAGGAACCAATGATCCACGTCAGTTTGGTGGCCAAACTTACGGTATGGGTGTGCATGTGGAAAATGTTCGCCGCTCTTTCGATCAGTTTGCCGTCAATGAGTTGAATATATCGACGACTAATTACGCCTCCCGCTATGACAACGAAGAAGATCTGCAAGTGTTGTCCGGTTTACTCTCTTCGGTCGCCTCACAAAAAATTCCTGAGAACATGAACGGTTGGTTTGATGCGGTTAAATCGCTTGCTGACAGCCCAAATGATGTCGGTTCGCGTAAAGTCGTGCTTGAAAAAGCGTGGTTTATTGCTCAAAACCTTAATGATTTAGACCGTGATATTCGTCGTCAACAAGATACGGCAAACAAAAAGCTGGAATTGGGTGTAGAGCGTGTTAACCAACTCGGTCTCGAAATTCGTGATATCAACCGCTTGATGATGCGTAACCCAGGGCCGCATAACGATTTGATGGATAGGCACGAAAAGTTAATTAGTGAACTATCAGAGTACACCAAAGTAACGGTGACTCCGCGTTCCAACCGAGAAGGTTTCAACGTACATATCGGTAACGGTCACATGCTGGTTTCTGGTACAGAAGCGAGTAAGTTGGCATTAGTTGATGGTTTTCCTGATGCACAACAACAACGTTTAGCGATGATTGAAGGCAAAGGCATCAAACCGATAACTAGCCGAGACATTGACGGTAAAATTGGCTCGATGCTAGACATGCGTGACAATAAAGTTCCGTTTCTATTAGATGAAATTGGTAAGTTGGCGATCGGTTTTTCTAATGCTGTCAACCATTTGCAAACTCAAGGTTTGGACCTGAAAGGTGAGATCGGCGCTGAAATGTTCACCGATGTAAACTCAGCGATTGCGGTCAAATCCCGCGTTGTTACTTCGTCAAATTCTAAAGCCGATCTTGAAGTCCACATTGAAAATATTACCCCGTTAAAAACCGGTGAGTACTCGTTGCAGTATGACGGTAGCGACTACTTTGTTACTCGACCTGACGGTGTTCGTGAACAAGCGAAATTAGAGGGTAATTCTATCAAGGTGGATGGTTTGCGTATCCAAATCAACCAAGAATTAGCCAGTGGTGAGCGGGTATTGATTCGCCCTACACGTTCGGGGGCAAATGAAATCAAATTAGCCATTGAAGATGTATCAAAGATCGCAGCACAAAGTTATGAAGCGTCGACGACCTTTGCTCAAGGCAGTGCCAAATTTGAAATTGAAGCCGCCGGTGCTTTAAAAGAATTCGAAGTAATTGTTTCGCCAGATGGCAAACAATTTGCCGTTACTGACAAGGACGGCACAGTATTGTTGCAACCTCAAGAATATCCGCCCAAAGGGGCCGTTGAGGTGCTAGGGACCAAATTTACCTTAACCGATGGTGCATTGCCGAACGATAAATTTACGGCAAATCTTGTCCCTTCGGAAGGCGGCAACGGCAACTTGCGCAAAATGTTGCATTTGCAAACGGACAAGCATTTGAATAACGGTGAGTCGACGGTTATTGATATTTACCACGACCTCAATACCAATATGGGATTGAAGTTATCAACCGCTTCCAAGATGACCGATATTTCACGGGTTGAAAAAGAATCAGCACAAGAGCGTGTTGCGACGGTGTCTGGCGTTAACCTTGATGAAGAAGCGGCCAATATGATGAAGTTTCAGCAAGCTTACATGGCCTCTTCGCGAGTGATGCAAGCGGCGAATGAAACCTTTGATACGATTTTGGCACTTAGGTAGGAGGCAGTAAATGTTAACCCGAATTTCCAGCTTTCATAATTACCAATCTGTGCAAAATGATATGCGCCGCCAAGAAGGTAAGGTTCATCATAACCAAGCCCAATTAGCGTCCGGTAAAAAGCTTATCCAGCCAAGTGATGATCCACTGGCGACGCACTATATCCAGAATATTGGTCAGCAATCAGAAGAACTGAAGCAGTATGTTAATGCCATCGTGCTGACTCGTAGCCGTATCGAGCACCAAGAAGTGATTGTCTCGAATGCGGAACAATATATTGATGAAGGCAAGCGCACGGTCATGGAAATGATCAATGGTGCGTTAGCGCCTGAAGACCGTATTGCAAAGCAACGCGAAATTGAAGAGCTGTTTGATAACTTACTGACATTGGGCAATACCCAAGATGAGTCGGGAAACTACGTATTCTCAGGCACTAAGCCTAAAGTCCAGGCGTTCTTTCGTGACAACGCCGGCAATGTGACTTATGCCGGTGACGACTATCAACGGAAAATGCGAATTTCCAACAGCCAAGAAATGCCGGTGAACGATCCGGGCAATAAAGTCTTCACACAAATAGCGAACCCTTTGGGTGACTACGATCCAAAATATCAGCTTGTTGAAGGTTCTGAGTTGTTATTGGAACGCGCGATTAACCTGAATGATTCAGATACCTCGACCTATAAAGTGACTTTCGTTGATATGCCAAATGGCAAATATGGTTATCAACTAGAGCGAGATGGCAGTGTGGTTAAAGCGGACGAATTTGATCCTACACAGGCGATTCAATATGAAGGTTTATCGATTCAAGTAAAAGGCCAGATCACCAAAGGTGATCAGATTGAACTTGAACCGAAAAAGACGTTCTCGATGTTTGAAACCTTTAAACGAGCACGTGACTTCTCTGAAGGGGAAGTTTCTGATGCTTCGAATACTGCTGAATTACATCAGGTTACCCAAGAATTTCATGCCGCATTTATTCATTTGAATAAAGCGCGTTCTGATTTAGGCGCGCGCTTAAGCACGCTTGATATTCAAGAAGAGCAACATGAAGATTTTCGTATGACGTTGGCTAAATCTAAGAGCAACTTTGAAGACTTAGATTACGCGGCTGCCGTGATTGAATTTAATGAAAACACTCGAGCGCTTCAGGCGTCTCAACAAGCGTTTGGTAAAGCGAAAGATTTAACGCTGTTTAACTATATATAAGCCTTATGTGCGATGCCATAAGTGCAAAATAGAGCTGAACCTGATACGACACGCATGTAAAAACGCAGTGGCAAACAGGTGGCAAAGTAACCACCTCTGATGAAAAAAACGGCAAGTTGAAGTGGTTGTTAAAATTGATATTGCCTTAATACTTTGTATTTAAAGGGAAAAATATTTTTATTTTCTGTTTGTAAAGTTGGCATATTAATTGAATTAACTAATTCAAAGTTTCACTAAACGGTTTTTAGGTAAGGGACTCCCTTACTGAACAAAATAATTTACGGTCAGTACTTCCAAATGAGATTAAGCTGGCCGCTTCGCAAGACATTGCGAACTCACTAGGAGTGCAAATTATGACCATTAACGTAAATACTAACGTCTCAGCGATGACCGCTCAGCGTTACCTTACAAAATCGACTGATGATCTGAATACCTCGATGGAACGTCTATCTTCAGGTAAGAAAATCAACAGTGCTAAGGACGACGCGGCAGGTCTACAGATTTCAAACCGACTTACAGCGCAATCTCGTGGCCTCGACGTAGCGATGCGTAATGCGAATGATGGTATCTCTATTGCGCAAACCGCGGAAGGTGCGATGGATGAATCCACCAGTATCTTACAACGTATTCGTGACCTATCACTGCAATCAGCTAACGGTACCAACTCAACCGCTGAGCGTGAAGCAATCAATGAAGAAGTGGTTGCACTGCAAGATGAATTGAACCGTATTGCAGAAACGACATCATTTGGTGGCCGTAAATTGCTTAATGGTCAGTTTGGTGAAGCGGCATTCCAAATTGGTGCGAGTTCTGGTGAGGCAATGATCATGGGGCTGACCAGTATCCGTGCTGATGAAGCTCGTATGGGCGGCCAAACTTTTGCCGGCACAATTGGTAAAGATAGTGAGTGGGGTATTCCGGCTGATAAAGCGGATCTGACCATTAAATTCACCACCAAAGAAGGTGAATTGGTTGATTTAGCAATCAACACTCGTGCTGGTGATGATATCGAAGAATTGGCCACTTACCTAAATGGTCAGTCACAAAAGCTAAATGCGTCAGTGGACGAAAATGGCCAGCTACAAATTTTTGTACCAAACCGACACCTAGAAGGTAATGTCGAGTTTGGTGGTGGGCTTGCCGGTGAACTAGGCCTAGAAGGCGGTCCAGGTACTGCTGCAACCGTTCAAAGTATCGATGTTACTACGGTTGGTGGTGCGCAAAATGCGGTAGGTATTGTCGATTCAGCTCTGCAATATGTCGATTCACAGCGTGCGGATCTGGGTGCTAAGCAAAACCGTTTAAGCCACAGTATTAATAACTTGGCTAATATCCAAGAAAACGTGGCGGCATCAAATAGCCGCATTCGTGATACTGACTTTGCCAAAGAAACCACGGCAATGACCAAAGCGCAAATTCTGCAACAGGCAGGGACTTCAATCCTTGCTCAAGCAAAACAATTGCCTAACTCTGCAATCACGCTATTGCAGTAATAGTAAGTCTCCCTACTGGCATTACCTAGACGTAGGACAGTAGGGGATTTACGGCAAGCATGAAAAAATTCACGCTGGGATTCTCTCTCACAACTATCCCAGAATGATGACGTTCATGCACGGCGGCCATAAATGATCATTTCTCTCGATCTCCACATTGGCTACCACAACTAGCCCCGGTTCTCTCAAAGGATGGGGCTTTTCTTTTTCTTCTAATTCCCTTCTCTGATATTTCTCGGCCCTTACCGCCTGCTTATGCCTTGGTATCATTGTCTTTTTTCTTTCTAAAAAGTGGCCCACGTGGTTTTTAATTTACTGAATAATTGTTCCAAATTTTTAGAGCTAGCTCAATTATTTATCAATAAATGATGAAATTTAAAACAAATTCTCCTATTGCTCTAAAGTTAACCAATTCCCCGTCGCTAATAAGGTTACTTTGAGAGAACTAATTGGTTTACCGAGACGTCGGAAACCGTACGGAATATCCGCTCGACGGAAATCAATAGGAGAGACACCATGGCGGTGAATGTAAATACAAACGTATCTGCGATGACAGCGCAACGTTACTTAAACAGTGCAACCAGTGCTCAACAAGAGTCAATGGAGCGCCTATCTTCTGGCTCAAGAATCAACAGCGCCAAAGATGATGCGGCAGGTATGCAGATTTCGAACCGTTTGAATGTGCAAAGTCGTGGTTTAGACGTTGCGGTTCGTAACGCGAATGATGGCATCTCTATCGCTCAAACCGCAGAAGGTGCAATGAATGAGAGCACCAATATTCTGCAGCGTATCCGTGATCTTTCTTTACAATCGTCTAACGGTTCGAATTCTGATTCTGAGCGCGTCGCGATTCAAGAAGAAGTGACCGCTTTAAACGATGAGTTATCGTATTGCCGAAACAACATCATTTGGTGGTAATAAGCTGCTCAACGGTACTTTTGCGACTAAGTCGATGCAAATTGGTTCTGATAACGGTGAAGCCGTTATGCTATCGCTACAAAATATGCGTAGTGATAACACCATGATGGGCGGTAATAGCTATCTAGCAGCAACGGAGAAGGGTGCTGGTTGGACAGTACAGGCTGACAATGCTGCGTTAGATATCACAGTGACAGACCGTTACAGTGGCGAAGAGAAGCTAATTAATATTGTTGCTAAAGAAGGTGATGATATTGAAGAAGTCGCGACTTACATTAATGGCCAAACCGATATGGTTAAAGCGTCAGTGAACGAAGATGGTCAACTACAACTCTTTACTGATAACAATAAAGTCAGTGGCACTGCGTCATTTGCAGGCTCGCTAGCCAGTGATCTACAAATCGGTGAAGCTAAGGTTCAAACTGTTGATACGATCGATGTGACAAGTGTTGGTGGCGCACAGCAATCGGTAGCGGTTGTCGATGCGGCATTGAAGTTTGTTGATAGCCATCGTGCTGAATTGGGTGCATTCCAAAACCGTTTCGACCATGCGATCAGTAACCTTGATAACATCAATGAAAATGTGAATGCGTCTAAGAGCCGTATTGCGGATACCGATTTTGCTAAAGAGACGACGGCACTGACCAAGTCTCAGATCCTTAGCCAAGCATCAAGTTCGGTATTAGCACAAGCTAAACAAGCGCCAAACTCTGCGTTAAGTTTGCTTGGTTAATCCTAATTCATCATGAATGATTCTAAATCCAGTCTTCGGGCTGGATTTTTTTATGTGTGCTATAGCGAGATTTGAGAACGTTGAACAGGGTAGTAGAGAATAGAGAATAGAGAATAGAGAATAGAGAATAGAGAATAGAGAATAGAGAATAGAGAATAGAGAATAGAGAATAGAGAATAGAGAGTTAAGCTGCAGATAAAACAAAACCCAGCAAAAGCTGGGTTCTATTAATGATGGTGCGGTCGGAGAGACTTGAACTCTCACACCTTACGGCGCCAGAACCTAAATCTGGTGCGTCTACCAATTCCGCCACGACCGCAGCAAA
>NZ_AFWF01000153.1 GCF_000222605.1 Vibrio ichthyoenteri ATCC 700023
TCACGTCCCCATCAAGATAGCGATGCTACGCATCGAGCGTGGGCGCGTTAAATCATTTATTCAACATTTACCCCGTTAACGCTATGCTCTCTTCACTTTTTTTCTCACACAATCAACAAATTGACCTTCTATTCAGGACGCAGACACCACTCTCAAAAAGAATTTGTCCCGCGGGCTACAAAACTCCTTTTTGAAAAAGACAACACCTGGGAAAAAGTACTTTGGGAGCACGCTGGTACGTTCACGCTCTGGCAGATCACTTGTGTTGAAAGGATGTTGGCGTGCGGAACCAACTTGATGGGAGCCAAACACTACGATTGTGGAAATGGTAACTGCCCTCATACAAAAGTCATTTGCCAAAGCTGTAAGACAAAGGCTTGCAGCTCTTGCGGAACGAAGTCCACAGAGCAATGGATAGCAACGCAGATGGAAGTCATGCCAGATTGCGAGCATCAACATATCACCTTTACGATGCCCAGTGAGCTCTGGCCTATATTCGAAGTCAACCCAACGTTGCTAAACGACTTATTTTCATTAGCGGCAAACACCTTATTAAATTGGGCGAAAAAGCATGGGCTTGAAGTAGGTATATTTGGCGCCTTGCACACATATGGGCGAGGGCTTAATTGGCATCCCCATATTCACCTGTCAGTCACCCGAGGAGGATTGGATGAAAACCACTGCTGGCAACCCATCTATTTCAAGAAGAAACATGTAGAGTTCCACTGGCGTCGGGGCTTGATAACACTTCTAAGGAAAAAATTTTCCGAACTCAATTTATCAACTGAGAGCACGTGGCATATCTATGACTATCGACAATGGGCCATTTTTTTAGACCGTCAATATCAGCGTTATTGGAACATACATTTTTCGAAGAAAACCAAAGCGTTAAAGCAGACAGTGAATTATCTAGGGCGATACTTAAAGCGCCCACCAATCTCAGCATCGAGATTACGGCATTACAGCGGAGGAACCGTAGCGTTTAAATACCTAGACCATCGAGATGGAT
>NZ_AFWF01000152.1 GCF_000222605.1 Vibrio ichthyoenteri ATCC 700023
TATGCCCCAACATTACGCAAGAAGTTACGTCGCCATCAATTCATCAGGAGTGACTCTTCGTGGCAGCTCGATGAAACCTACGTCAAAGTGAAGGGGAAATGGCACTACCTTTACCGTGCTATCAATAAACAAGGCGAAACGCTGGATTTCTATTTCTCTCACAAACGTAATAAAGATGCCGCGTATCAGTTTCTTAGGCGCTGCTTGAGATATTACGACTTAGATAATCAGCCTAAAACGCTAAACACCGACAAGCATTCCTCATACGCCAATGGCATTGCCCGCTTGAAGAAGGAGGGGCGACTGCGAGTGGATGTCGAGCATCGGCAGGTGAAATGTCTCAATAATGGTATCGAGTCCGA
>NZ_AFWF01000151.1 GCF_000222605.1 Vibrio ichthyoenteri ATCC 700023
GCCACAGCATCAAGATAAGGTGATAAATCGATTTAGATGATGGGAATAGAGAGGCTCAGGAAAAGCACAGTTGATATGAACCGCACTACCATCGCGATCTTGACGATACATGACATCATCAATCGAGGTTAACAGCCAACGCAGAGAGACTTGTTCACTTGGACTAGGAAGATTCAGCGCAGCGGTCACATGGCTTGAAAATATACCTTGCTGCACAATCGCTTGATTGGCACCACAAGCCACAAGTTCAACAGGACGATCCGCGGTTAAAACCACCAGCTTTTCGCCGGTCAGTTTCGCTTCAGCAATCGCAGGCAGTAAATTGGCGACCGCTGTGCCGGAAGTAACAATGATCGCCACTGGTTTATGGCTGGCTTTGGCTAAACCTAAAGCCAGAAAACCAAGTCCACGCTCATCATAATGCGTGTGTAGTATTAAATTCGAGTTTTCAGCAGCTTCAAGCGTGAGAGGTGTAGAGCGTGAACCGGGCGCGACACAAATGTGCTCTACGCCAAAACGAGTCAACTCTTCTAACAATACTTGACTCCAAATTCGGTTCATCACCGCTTGGTCATTATTGGTAACGCTACTCATGACGCGACACCTAACGGTGGATGATCGGAAATCAACGAAAGCAACGTCGACATTTTTTTATCCAACTCTTGCCATTCATGCTCAGCAATGGAACCCGGCACGATCCCAGCGCCAGCATAAAGTTGAATCACATCATCAACGATCTGAGCACTGCGTATCGCAACACAAAATTCCGCACGATGTTGGCTAATAAAGCCCATAGAACCGGCGTACCAACTACGAGCGAACGGCTCATGTTGCTGGATAAAATCCATTGATTCTTTACGTGGTAACCCCGCCACCGCGGCGGTTGGTTGGAGCGCTGATAACAACTGCACACCATTCACGCCATGATTCAAATGAGCGTGGATACTGCGTTTTAAGTGCTGCACTTTACGCAACCGCACCAAACGCGCTTCAGACTCCACTTCGACTAAATCAGAATAAGGCTTAAGGCGGTCAATAATGTCGTCCACCACATATTGGTTTTCGTTGAGGTTTTTACTGTCTTGCGACAGCCAATTTGCAAGTTCCATATCATGGCTAGCATTGTTGCCTCGGCCAATCGTACCCGCCAGTGCCTCAGTATAAAGGTCTTTGCCTTGTCGGCAGTACAAACGTTCGGGTGTCGAACCAATAAAACTGTGTTGTTCGTTTTGCGCTAACATAAAATGGAAGCTGTGCTGATTATGTTGCGCACTCGATTTCAAAAGCTGTGCCGCACAAATCGCCGAATCTAACGCTAATGTCGTCTGGCGCGCTAACACTACTTTCTTAAATTGATTCTCTGAGATGCCATCGAGCACTTTCTCAACCAAACTCTCCCACTGAGGTAGCGTAGGGGTATGTTCGATATGTTCAATATGGGCAGATACCGGTAGCAACTTAGGAATATCCATGTTGAGTTGCTGCAAGCTATCAATAACTTGTTGTTTACTCTCGCTGATATTTACCGCGATCGACCACTGTTGCTCTTGGCGAGAAAGCTCTATTTGAGGCAAAAAGAAAAAGGAGGCAGGGCAACGAGGGTTTTTAGCACTTTGTCCGTCAAAAGAACGTCCACCCCAAATTCGCTGCTCACCTTGTATAAAAGCATAAGCAGGTGCAGGGTCATTAAACGTGCTCAATTGGCCCAGCGCGACCACTTCTTCGCGCGTGTCTCTCGATTGCCAATAGAATTTAGGAAACATAGACTGAGCTTGCAACCAATCGATGAAAGCAAAATCAGGCTTTGTCGGCAGAACTTGAACCAAACGAGTCACCCCGTCTGCTGCATCCTTAACACGTTCAATCAGTTCAGTAATGGCTTGCTGAAAATATGACAAATAAACCTCGTATAACTAGAACCCATCGGTCTTTGCGCTTGCGCTGCGTTGGCAATAACGTGCTTTGGTATTATTAAGAGTTATCAAGCTACTATTGTAACGAAAACAATGGCAACAAACACTTTCACCGAAACCGAAAACTTGCATCTATCACTTTATTCTACGCTTTTATTGCGGTGATATGCAGAGGATTCAACACATACGCGCGCTGTCTGAATAAAAAATCGACGGATAACCGCAACTCTTATTACTTACTCACAATTTAGAACAATCGACAGGTATACAATGCGGTGGCTAATGTATTGCCAGCAGACATCCAAATCAAGGCTGTAGCCCATCTTTTACATAACCTTGTGATTGGCATCTGAAGTGTAAAGTGGAAAAAAAGCCACAATCATAGATTTTTATTCTACCAAACGTTATTTTGGTGTACTTTAATAAAGAAATTCAATTATTTTTAGGTTTTACACAATGCAAAATATCGGGATGTCGTCAAAACTCGACAATGTCTGCTATGACATTCGCGGACCAGTACTCAAACATGCTAAGCGCATGGAGGAAGAGGGGCATAAAATACTAAAACTCAACATTGGTAACCCTGCCCCATTTGGTTTTGACGCCCCTGATGAAATTTTAGTCGATGTCATCCGTAACTTGCCAACTTCGCAAGGCTACTGTGATTCAAAAGGCATCTACTCAGCGCGTAAAGCCGTTGTACAGCATTACCAAAAGAAAGGCATTCGCTCACTCGACGTTGAAGACGTCTACATCGGTAACGGTGCATCTGAGTTGATCGTAATGTCGATGCAAGCGCTATTGAACAATGGCGATGAAATGCTAGTACCAGCTCCAGACTATCCGCTCTGGACAGCTTCTGTCGCGCTATCAGGCGGTAAAGCCGTGCACTACATCTGTGATGAAGAAGCCGATTGGTACCCTGACCTCGATGATATTAAGAGTAAAATCACGCCAAAAACCCGAGGTATTGTCCTCATCAACCCGAACAACCCAACGGGTGCTGTTTACAGCCGTGATTTCCTACTGGAAGTAATTGAAATTGCCCGCCAGCACAAACTGATTATTTTTGCTGATGAGATTTACGACAAAGTTCTTTACGATGGCGCAACGCACACATCCGTAGCGACACTGACCGAAGACGTATTAGTTGTGACATTCAACGGTCTATCTAAAGCGTACCGTGTGTGTGGTTTCCGTGGTGGTTGGATGTTCCTAACCGGTCCTAAGCATCTTGCTCAAGGCTACATCGCAGGATTAGAAATGCTCTCTTCAATGCGTTTGTGCGCCAACGTGCCAATGCAACATGCCATTCAAACCGCGCTCGGTGGTTACCAAAGCATTAATGAATTGATCCTACCGGGTGGTCGTCTGCTTGAGCAGCGTGACCGTGCATGGGAACTGATTAACCAGATCCCGGGCATTTCATGTGTGAAGCCAAAAGGCGCGATGTACTTGTTCCCGAAAATTGATACTAAAAAGTACAAGATTCATAATGACCAAAAAATGGTGCTCGACTTCTTGATTCAAGAAAAAGTACTGTTAGTGCAAGGTACTGGCTTTAACTGGCCAAAACCAGACCACTTCCGTATTGTGACCTTGCCACATGTCGAAGATTTGGAAACGGCGATTGGTCGTTTTGAGCGCTTCATTTCAACTTACAGTCAGTAAGTAGCATTTCGCTCTCAAGTTTCATATTCTTAAAGGCACTCTAATGAGTGCCTTTTTTAATTCGACTCTCCTCATTAGAAAAAGGATGTAACTATGAAAGAAAGTCATTTTTTTGCTCATCTCGCGCGTATGAAGCTGATCCAACGTTGGCCCTTAATGCGCTCAGTCTCAACCGAAAACATTTCCGAGCACAGTCTCCAAGTGGCCTTTGTGGCTCATGCTCTCGCTTTGATTAAAAACAAAAAATTTGCTGGTGACCTAAATCCTGAACGGATCGCTCTGCTGGGAATGTACCATGATACCAGCGAAGTTCTGACTGGCGATCTACCGACCCCCGTCAAATATTACAGCCCAGAGATAGCCAAGGAATACAAAAAGATTGAAGCGGCGGCGGAAAAGAAACTGCTGGCAATGTTACCTGAAGAATTTCAGCAAGATTTTGCCCCGTACCTGCTATCACATAGCGCTCACCCAGAAGACGAAGTTATCGTGAAGCAAGCCGATACTATCTGCGCATATTTAAAGTGCTTAGAAGAACTCAGTGCCGGCAATCATGAATATGCCTTGGCCAAAAAACGCCTTGATGTCACTCTTAAAGAACGTTATACCCCTGAGATGGATTACTTTCTCAATACTTTCGCGCCAAGTTTTGAATTATCACTGGACGAGATCAGTTAACTGGCAGTAGTGTTGGCTTATCGCCAGTAAAAACATGGCAGTAAAGGAGTGCGAAATGACATTTGAGATCAGCGCTTTATGGCAACAACGCCATGATGATGAACACAAGCTTCGCCGCGATGACCATCGCAGCCCTTACCAACGTGACCGTGCGCGTATCTTGCACTCGGCGGCCTTTCGCCGCCTACAAGCCAAAACTCAGATTCACGGTACCAGCATTGATGATTTCCATCGTACTCGTCTAACCCATTCATTAGAAGCGGCTCAGCTTGGCACGGGTATTGTGGCGCAAATTAAGAAAAAGCAGCCAGAGTTCCACAGCCTATTGCCTAATGACAGCTTGATCGATTCACTGTGTCTCGCTCATGATATTGGCCACCCTCCCTATGGACACGGCGGAGAAGTGGCGCTCAATTATATGATGCGTGACTATGGTGGTTTTGAGGGCAACGCGCAGACTTTTCGTATTGTCACGCAGCTAGAACCTTATACCGAAAAATTTGGCATGAATCTCGCCCGCCGCACGTTACTGGGCTTGATAAAATACCCTGCACTACTCAGTAATGCTTGCGCTCAACAGCAGCCACAACCAGTAAGCCATCAGCGAAAATTACGCGCCAAAGATTGGGCGCCAGCTAAGGGTATTTACGATTGCGACCAAGCTTTATTTGATTGGGTGAGAGAACCACTCAATGACGAAGAGAAAACGCTATTTTCACAAATGCGCGATGATGATATTTCGCCAACCAAGCACCATAAAACCCGTTTTAAATCATTAGACTGCTCAATCATGGAGTTGGCGGATGATATTGCCTACGGGGTGCATGATTTAGAAGATGCGATCGTATTGGGAATGGTCAACCGCCATCAATGGCTGGAAGCGGCGGCGAGCCAACTTGCTGAGTGTGGCGATCCTTGGTTTGAACAACACATTGCCTTCGTCAATGAAATGCTTTTTGCCGGCCCTCACCACAAACGTAAAGATGCGATTGGCGGCATTGTCAATGCGCTGCTCACCAGCATTTCCATAAAGCCTGTCGATGCGCCATTCGCCTCGCAACTGCTCGCCTTCAACGCGGTACTCGAACCGGGGATGGCAAGAGCTCTCGATATTTTAAAGGCCTTTGTCAGCCAATATGTCATCCAAGCCCCCCACGTTCAGTTGATGGAATATAAAGGGCAGCAGATTATCATGGATATTTTTGAAGCGCTCAGTGCAGACCCCGAACGCCTGTTACCAATTGAAACGTGCCAAGCATGGCAAGCTGTTGAGAGTGAAGCGCAAGGAATGCGCATTATCGCCGATTACATCTCATCAATGACGGATGGGCATGCGAAACGACTGCATCAACAATTATTTTCGTCCCATTAGAGCAACGTTTAAATAGAAAACCGCCATTCTCCCAGCCACACTGTATCTGAGGGAATGGCGGAGCTCGCCTTTACATGGATTGAGCCATATCCGTCATAAACACATCAAGTTTCGCCATCAAAGCTTGTTTTTCAGCGTCACTAATAAAACTGGCTTCAATCGCGTGACGGGTAAACAGCGCCAATTCACTGTTAGTTACTGAATGGCTCTGCGCCACCGCGAGAAAATTGTCGGTCATGTAACCGCCAAAATATGCAGGGTCATCTGAATTAATCGTCACTCTCACGCCTTGGCGCAAGAGATCCACAACATTGTGATCGTGCATGTGCTCAAAGACTTTGAGTTTAGTATTAGAGAGTGGGCAAACCGTCAAGGGCATCTGGCGTTTAATCAAATCCGCCACCAACGCTTTGTCATCTGAGCAGCGAACACCATGATCAATTCGCGAAACTTTAAGCATTTCAAGGCTGTCGTAAATATTACTGACCGGTCCCTCTTCTCCAGCATGAGCGACGGTCAGGAAACCCGCATCAAAAGCCTTGGCAAACACACGAGCAAACTTCTCCGGAGGATGGCCCAACTCTGATGAGTCTAACCCTACACCAATAATTTTATCTTTGTGTGCCATCGCTTGTTGTAGCGTGATTAAGGCACTGGCCTCATCGAGGTGACGCAAAAAACACATAATGACACGACTGCTGATGCCCAACTGCTGCAAGCCTCGCTGCAAAGCTCTATCAATTCCATTGATCACGGTCGAAAAATCAATTCCACGTTCGGTATGAGTTTGAGGATCAAAGAAAATTTCAGTGTGAATAACATTGTCTTGTTGGCAACGAAGTAAATACGCCCAAGTAAGATCATAAAAATCTTGTTCATGTATTAATACATTCGCACCTTGATAGTAGATATCTAAAAAGGACTGCAAATTATTAAATTCATAAGCAAGTTTGACCTCTTCTGGCGTCGAAAAAGGCACGTTGATTTGATTACGATTGGCCAACTCAAACATCATGTCAGGCTCAAGAGACCCTTCAATATGAAGATGAAGTTCGACTTTCGGTAGTTGCTGGATAAAGTGAGTTTGATTCACGCTTGTTTTCCCATTCAAAATTACGATTGGTCATTAACAAGCACTTTTCTCAACAAGATAAGAGACTTAATCATACAAAGAGAAAAGCGCTATGCACTTCACTCTTCGTAATCTGGAGTTTACGGTTCCAGGTAGAGACTCTCACGCCTTATCGGTGAGATTATACGAAGGATTGCTTAGCAAGCATCATATGCTGAGCTAAGCAATTGCGCGGAATTATAAACACAACACCTAGAAGTGACAACTGTTATACCCATAAACAAAAGCACCTGATCATTATTGCTGATTAAAACCGTTGCCCCACCATGGTCACATGTTGCCAAGGCAAAAGATTACGGGTGACCGTTAATCTGCGTGGGTTCTAAGCGCTTTTCTTACGTTGGTTCAGGGATTGGATAGAAGCAAGATAAAGCCCAATTGATATCGTTAAGAGCGGTAGTTTTTCTCAAAAACCCCTGCAGGCATCTGATCAATTTGAAACTGTATCATTTGTTCAAACGCATCAATCAACGGCGAGAAATCTTTTTGTGGCTGCAAAATTGACAGGATGTAGTAACCGGCCTCTACCGTTGAAAGTGCGTTATCGCTAGGCGCTTTACGAATACGATAATTGCCTTTTAATTCAGTCGGCAATCGTAATAATGGTAAAGAATGTAAGTTGACTGAAAGCTGCCACATTTTAAACGCTTTCTTCCACGTACCATCCAGTAAAATGACGCGCACTTTACTATCACTACGCTCTATTTCAGCCTGTGCTTCTATCGAACCTTCACCGGGATACAAAACAAAATGACGAACATTTGGCTCTCTCAAGAGCTGATTGAGTTCATCATGCTCAGTGAAATTCTCCCCCGCAAAATAGTGACTATTTGATAATGAGAGCGTCAAAATGCGAGCCGTCCCCATTGGACGTTTCGCTTCTGATGGATGCTGAAGGATGATTAACTCAACATTCGATGCTAGGCTATGTATCCACTGACAAATACACGCTTTAAGTGATTTTCCGCATTGAGAACAATATCGAGACATGACGTGCAATTAATCTTCCTAGTAATGGGCGTGAGTATAGTGTGCCTCGGGCTACAATTTGAGCCTTTCGCTTCACTTGCCGCTTGGCATTATGACTTAATCCCAGCGGGACAATGGTTGCGCATCCTAACAGGAAATTTCACTCATACCAACTTCAACCATCTTGCTCTCAATTTGGCGGGTCTATGGATCATCTGCTTTATCTTTCGACCAAGCGTCCGTTCGTTGAGTGTGTTACTGGTTGTGATCAGTACCAGCATCGGAATCGGTATGTTATACAGCGATGTTCAAAGCTATGTTGGGTTATCTGGCACGTTACACGGTCTCTTTGCTTACTACGCTCTGCGTGAAGCGCTGCAAGGTCGTTCAACGAGTTGGTTATTGGTGTTGGGGGTTATTGCAAAAGTGACGTGGGAACTCACGATGGGGGCAAGCCATTCCAGTATGGAACTGATTGGCAGTCATGTGGCGGTAGAAGCGCACCTCTGTGGTGTAGTGAGTGGCATTATCTTTGCTCTAGTCTCCTACCCGCTGTATAAAAATGCTGGTTAACTCGCAGTAAACCAACGTCTAAATTGTTGCCTAAAATCTAAAGCTTGATATGCTCTTTGTCTCTTAGTTAACCACGTAAATATAATCATACGCACTCAATGACCACAACAGCTCAACGCCGCGAAGAGATTCTTCAGCACATACAAACCTATCAGAAAGGTGAAGTGAATTACTTTGCACAACACTATCAACTCTCTGAAGTTACGATACGTAACGACCTAAATTATCTGGAGAAAAAAGGTTGTGTCACTCGTTGTTACGGCGGAGCGCTGCTCAATAAGCAATTTGCTTTTGAACAACCACTTAATGATAAGAAACAAATCAACTGTGATGTCAAAACCAAACTAGGTGAATACGCAGCTTCTTTGATTAATGATGGTGACAAAATCATTCTCGACTCAGGCTCAACGACAGAACAAATTGCTTACCATTTAACACACAAACATGACATCACCGTTATGACCAACGGCGTCCACATCGCCTATCATTTGGCTAATAAGCCCAATATAACCGTGATGCTAACTGGCGGAATGATACGTGATAACTCTTACTCCACGTATGGAGCAGGAGCGGAGAGCTTTCTCAAAGATTTTCGCTTCAATACTTTGTTCATTGGAGTTGATGGGTTTGATATAGAGGCTGGCATCACCACTCCCCATCAAGGAGAGGCGGATATCAATCGGAGAATGATTGAAGCGGCTCAAACCATTGTTGCTATTACCGATTCTTCGAAATTCGATCGGCAAAGCTTTTGCATGATCGCACGCCCAGAGCAGATTGATATGTTGATTACTGACAGCGGCATCCCACAACATTATCTTACCAAGCTGACGGAACTTGGTATTGATGTAAGAATTATTGAAGCTTAGCAGAAGCGTATATTGCAAAGGCAGCAAACTGGTTTGCTGAAATGATGAGTTTTTAGTTAAAGCTCACTTCAAAATCACCAATAACTTGATGATATGTATTAATAATTTTACCACAATGCTCAGCTTCATCATAAGTGAAACTTACATTTAAATCAGACACTTGCCCTTTCATTAAGACATTTCTTTGCAAAATATCACTATTGATCTGATGCGCAGTGGATGTCCAGTTATTACTGTTTTCAAAAATATTAAACTCTATTCTCATTTAGCTTCCTGTAATTTATTAAAAGATTCTGTTTTAACTCTAGCTTTGTGAAACCAGAAACGATGACGACCAGATGATCGAGACATAATGTTTTTCCTTATGATTTATAATATGCACTCAAGCGTATAATTGTTTTATTACAAAAAAATTATAGCGTTAAAAAATACCAGAATGGACAAAGCACAATGCAGCCCAAGGTAGATAGATTGTTGTGTTAAATTGGATTTGAGGTTCAGATGCAGAAAATCAGCGCCACAATATAATGAAATAAAGTGTGTGAAGGCATCGAGTTTGAACGTTTAATTTAAAGTGAAACTGAGAAGATTTTTACGATGATTCTAGAAGGGTTAGATAGACACAAGTTGAATGAATCAACTTGTGTCTGTTCAAAAAGTTACAGAGGCGTTACGTTAGAAGCCTGTGGACCTTTTTGACCTTGCTCA
>NZ_AFWF01000150.1 GCF_000222605.1 Vibrio ichthyoenteri ATCC 700023
ATGTGTGGTATACCAATCAATACTATCATGGCCTCATTCGCAGACTCGCCCAAGCCACCCCAGAAAGCCCAACTCTAAAAATGAGTTATCATTATCTAGGCTATCAGAATGGGGAGCGTGTCTATATCTCACCGAAAAGCTTTGCTTTTAGCCGTTATGTCATCGAACACGCTGATAGCGAAAAATGGCGTAATTTTCTATACCCACTGCCCAGCCATGAAGACCTAAAGAAAGCCTTCGATACGCTTTATGACTGATCAATTCGACCTAGCTAAGTCATAGCGAGCTAAATCATACCGAGCTAAATCATACCGAGCTAAGCCACACTAAAAAATTGAGTGGCTTGGCTTGTTATCGTATCTAGGGCTCAAAGTAATATATAGGTAAGCGATTACTTACGCCCCATAATGCGCAGAATACGTAGGAACAAGTTGATGATGTCCATGTAAAGCGCCGCAGCACTATCGACGGCGTTATCTAAGGTTTTCGGGATTTGGTTTGCGCGGCCCCAGTCATAACCGATGTAACCACAAAAAATCACCGCAACAGCCCAATCAATCCACGCTTGATGAATCCCCAATACAAAAATTTGGAATAACTCAACCACAATCACAGCGAGCAACGCGATGGTTAAGGCTCCGGCAATCTTGGCAAAGAAGTTCGGGAATAGCGTCCCCAATATCATCATTATTCCAGTCACAAGCCCGGTCACTTGAATCGCAGAGAGCACCAATGCTGGGTCGTATTGGGAGACCACCATATTAATAATCAAACCAAAAGGCACCACCACGAAGTTATAACCAAGAAAGCTGACTAATGGATTCGATGACGACCTAAATAGATAAATACCGAAAAAGCAGCTGGCAAAATAACCGATGAAAAAGACCCAAGGGTTGATCGAAGCAATCACCTCAACAGGGATGGCCGACACCATGATCCAGTTGATCCAAAAGCCCCAGCACAACACAGCACCAATCGCCAAATTGTACAAGCGAGCACTAATTTCTGGCTCACCAGTAAAGCCTCGTTCAAATACGTTATCTTCCATAATTTCCTCACTTCCTTACTCTTGATTTATATCGTCACGACGCTTTTTTGACAAACTTCGCTGTCACCATCATTTCACCAGCGCCATCTACTTTGCAATCCAGTTGATGATCTTTACCTTCAACAATGCGTTTAATAACCGCTTTGGTGCCAATTTTAAGCACCAGCGAGCTACCTTTCACTTTGAGGTCTTTCGCGAGTGTTACTTTGTCGCCTTCTGCCAACAAGGTGCCATTAACATCTTTGATATTAAAACCTTCTTCGACTTCGTCAGGGTTCCATTCATATGCACATTCCGGGCACACAAGATTGTTTTGATCTTGATAAACAAACTCAGACTGACAATTTGGACAAGCAGGAAAAGACATAATAGACCTTAAATAAATAAACTTATTGCACATGGTAATGGCTATACCCTGTCTTAGCGAGAGGGATTGTGTGCATCGATCATTTCAATCGTATTTTGCGAGATCTCAATTGCAAAACGTCGCTAAATTTTAGTTCTCTTATCCCATCACTATCAATACAATCGACGCGGTAAAATTCATTGCAAATCATAGGGAAATCACATGGCGTATCGAGTGCTGGATGTCAGCCAATGGGCGCGTGCCGAACACTTCAAGTTCTATCAAGGCTTCAGTCACCCTTGGTATAACATCTGCTCGAATATCGATGTCTCTGCGCTTTACCGTTATTGTAAGCAGCACAATCACCGCTTTTTCCATGCTTATCTTTATCTCACCCAGCAAGCGCTGAATAAATGCGAGCCAATGGCTTATCGCCTAGTGGATGAAGAAGTGCGTATTTACTCTCCTATATGCGTCAGTGTTGCACTGCTGGCAGACGATAATACAGTGCGTTTTTGCGATTTAGACTATCAAGCAGATTTTGCTGACTTTACGCTTCGCGCGGCGGAAGCTGAAACTCGGATTAAAAACACGCCGTTTATCTTAGAGCAATTTATTGGGCAAGAGATGAAGCAAAACACCATTCACCTCACCGTATTGCCATGGATAGATTTCACTAGCATGAGCCACGCCAGAGACGTCAACTTTCCTGATAGTGTGCCGAAGATGGCTTTTGGTAAATTGGTGCAGCAAGGCGATCAATGGCGTATGCCAATGTCAATTGAAGTACATCATGGCTTAATGGATGGGTTACACGTAGGCCAATTTATCCAGACGCTGCAGCAACTGTTTGATTCACCATCGCAGCTCGACGCACTTTAAACCCAACTGGCTTGCAGTTTGGACGAGCATACAACTCGTCCAAATGTTTCGTTCATCAGCTCATCGCAATTTATTCCATCTTAACGAAAAGAAACCGCCACTACGTGAGAAATTTCTGACACTCAACTGCGCAAATAAACATCACCGACGAGTTAACTATTTTCCCTTCACCCCATAGAATAGCGCGCCTCAGTTACCGGATTGATTCTATGAAGAAATATTGTTTACTCCCTTTGCTCGCTTGTTCTTTGCCGTCTATGGCATCACCTTATATTGGCTTAGAAATAGGCCGAGCAACACCGCACCACGACATCACAGTGACTGATCTCGCTGCCGAGCAAAAACTCAGCCCTGATTCAACCGATGGCTTCGCTGCTCTGTTAGCAGGTTATAACTTTGATAATAATTTCGCAGTTGAAATAGGCTATCAAAAAAATAATCACTACAACGAGTCTGATAGTAACAACCTGTGGGATGTTTCAATAACCGCCAAACAGTTCTCTTTAATGCCTGTCTACGCTTTATCGCTCACTAACAGCCTCGATTGGAGCTTAAAGATGAAAGCAGGGGCGACCTATACGCAATATCAGCTTTCTGCCACCAAATCAGGTGCAGATCCCCTCCATGCTTCTAAGCAGAGTAATGAGCTAGGCATGATTGGCGTGGTTGGCATTGAATATCACCTAACCGACAATGTATCGATGAGTGCTAACTTTAAGTACCAAACCGACAGCTTCTCAAGCATGAGCATGATGACATTAGGTGGTCAGTACGACTTCTAATCCTCACTGATTCTAATCATCACAGAGCAATATCATAAAATAGTCTCAATGAATAATAGAGCAGCCTTAATTTCTTAGGGGCTCTATTGTTTTTTGAGTACTGGCGATCCCATTTGCACTTTCACACCCGTAAAATCTTACCCTATGCTATCTCCTAGGTTAAATCACTCTGCATTTTAAATTCGATATGATTACTATAGCGCCCCGACTCTAACAGCCGCGATTTTTTGAAAAGAGACTCCGCGGTAAAATATAAATATAACAAATGGAGTAGTATCATGTTCATTTCGCGAATCGCTCAAGCAGATGATTTTGAGTTTCTATTTGAACTTAAAAAAGCAGCGGAATATCTGCCGATAAAAGCGGTGTTCGGCTGGGACGAAACAATCCAAAGAGAGATTCATCAGCAAGAATGGGAAGAAGTAAAACCAACCATTATTGAAGTCAATAATCAACGCGTCGGCAGCTACTTAGTACAGCGTCATGATGATCATATCTACTTTGGCCGCTTCTTTTTACTTCCAGAAATGCAAGGTCAAGGGATCGGCAGCGTGATTCTTAAAAACGTCATTGAAGAAGCAAAGCAACTAGGACTACCGACTAAACTTGTGTATTTACAAGGAAATCGTGTAGGGGAGCTGTACGCAAGAATGGGCTTTGAAATCACCTCTCAAGATCTGCAATTTGTCCACATGACAAAAGCAAATTGATTTTATTGAGATAAAAAAGGGTCGACTAAGTCGACCCTTTCTCATTTCGTTTTATCAGCGAATATTACGCTTCGCTTGTCTCTGGTGTTAGCTTACGCTTACGACGTTCTTCACGCTCACGAGGGCTGAAGAAACGCTCCACAACAACAAAGAACAGTGGTACGAAGAAGATGCCTAGGAAGGTTGAACCCACCATGCCACCAAGTACACCAGTACCAATCGCGTTTTGCGCACCAGAACCTACACCCGAGCTGATGGCTAGCGGTACAACACCTAAACCAAATGCCAATGAAGTCATCAGGATTGGACGTAGACGTACGCGCACAGCGTGCAGGGTAGCTTCTCGTAGGCTTGCACCTTTCTCGTAGTACTCTTTAGCAAATTCCACGATTAGGATCGCGTTCTTGGTTGCTAGACCAACGGTTGTCAATAGACCTACTTGGAAGAATACGTCGTTTGGCAAACCGCGCAGGTTCATCGCAACAATCGCACCAACAACGCCTAGAGGCACAACCAGAATAACGGCAATCGGTACAGACCAACTTTCATACAATGCTGCCAATACTAGGAATACAACAAGGATTGAGAGTGCGTATAGTGCCGGTGCTTGGTTACCAGATAGACGCTCTTCATAAGAAAGACCGTTCCATTCAATACCATAGCCCGCAGGCAGTTTGGTCAACATGTTTTCGATGTCAGCCATTGCCGCACCAGTACTGTAACCTTGCACTGGCGCACCTTGAATGTTCACCGCTGGCATGCCATTGAAACGCTCTAGACGTGGTGGACCGTATTCCCAGGTACCAGTTGCAAATGCCGAGAATGGCACCATTTCACCTTTGCTGTTACGTACGAACCATTTATCAAGGTCGTCAGGTTGCATACGGTATTGATCTTCACCTTGCAACATTACTTTCTTAATACGGCCACGGTCGATAAAGTCATTCACATATGAACCACCCCATGCCGATGCTAGAACTGAGTTCACTTCTGAAATATTCAGATTCAGTGCACGCAATTTAGTGTGATCGATATGCAGCTGGTAAATCGGCGCTTCTTCTTGGCCGTTTGGACGAACACCAACAAGATTTGGATCTTGTCCTGCCATACCAAGTAGTTGGTTACGTGCCGCAATCAATGCGTCGTGACCATTGCCACTACGGTCTTGTAGATAGAAGTCAAAACCACCCGCTGTACCAAGCTCCATAACTGCAGGTGGAACGAAGGCAAATACCATCGCTTCTTTGATCTGCATGAAGGCGCCCATTGCACGGTTAGCCACTGATTGTACGTCAGTACCCTCAGCAGTACGCTCGTCCCATGGTTTTAGGTTGATAAATGCCATACCCATGTTCTGACCCATACCCGCGAAACTAAAGCCCGCTACGGTAAAGACAGATTCAACTGATTCTGCTTCATCCGTGTTTAGGTATGTTTCCATCTTATCCAGCACTTTTAGGGTGCTTTCTTGAGATGCGTTCGCCGGTAGGATTGCTTGCGCAAACATAACGCCTTGGTCTTCATCCGGTAGGAATGCCGTTGGCATACGTAGGAATAGGAAACCAGTACCAATCGTGATCGCAATGAAAATCATAAACATACGGCCAGTACGTTTGATAATGCTTGCAACACCGGATTCGTAACGGTTAGTCCAGCGATCAAACCAGCGGTTGAATGCGCCGAAGAAACCTTTATCCGTGTAAGCGTGACCTTTTTCTACCTGCTTAAGCATGGTCGCACAAAGCGCTGGTGTTAGAACCATTGCCACCAATACCGATAGCGCCATCGCTGATACGATAGTAATCGAGAACTGGCGGTAGATAACACCGGTAGAGCCTGACATGAAGGCCATTGGTACGAATACCGCAGATAACGTTAGACCGATACCAATCAGTGCACCAGTGATCTGATCCATCGATTTACGGGTTGCTTCTAAAGGCGTACAGCCTTCTTCAGACATAATACGTTCAACGTTCTCTACCACAACGATCGCATCATCCACCAGCAAGCCGATGGCGAGAACCATTGCAAACATCGTCAACATGTTGACCGAGAAGCCAGCAGCAGCCAAGACACCAAAGGTACCCAATAGTACCACCGGTACCGCAATCATCGGGATCAAGGTAGCGCGGAAGTTCTGTAGGAACAGGTACATGATAACGAACACCAACACGATAGCTTCAAGTAGCGTCATAACAACGCCTTCAATCGAGCTACTTACGAATGGTGTGGTATCAAAAGGAACGACCATTTCTAGGCCCGGAGGGAAGAACTCTTTCAACTCTTCCATACGATCCATAACGGCATCTTTAGTATCTAGCGCGTTGGCACCACTTGCTAACTGAATAGCCAGACCAGAGGCGACTTTACCATTGTAAAGACCCGTGATCATGTAGCTTTCTGCGCCTTTCTCAACTTTCGCCACATCGCTCAGCAATACTTGTGCACCAGTTGAATCAGACTTCAGGACAATGTCGCTGAACTCTTCTGGGGTTTGCAAAAGTGATTGAGATGAGATAGTTGCGTTAAGTTGTTGCCCTTTCACTGATGGTGCAGCACCCAGTTGACCTGCTGATACCTGAGCATTTTGCTCACGAATCGCACCAATAACATCATTGGTGGTCAGGTTGTACTGGTTCATTTTCAGTGGATCGAGCCAAATACGCATTGCGTACTGAGCACCAAACACCTGAATATCACCCACACCCGCTACGCGGCTGATTGGATCTTGAATGTTTGATGCGACATAGTCGCCAATATCGGCTTTATCCATGCTGCCATCTTCAGAAACGAAGGCAACAACCATCAAGAAACCGCTACCCGCTTTGTTTACGCTAATACCTTGTGCTTGAACGACTTGAGGTAGCAAAGGCATCGCCAATTGCAGCTTGTTCTGAACTTGAACTTGCGCAATGTCGATATCCGCTTCCGCGTTAAACGTCAGAGTAATTGTTGCGTTACCAAAGCTATCACTTTGTGCTGAAATATAGCGTAGGTGATCAAGACCAGTCATACGCTGTTCGATAACCTGAGTTACCGAATCTTCTACTGTTTTAGCAGAAGCACCAGGGTAGTTTGCACTCACTACAACAGTAGGTGGCGCAATGGTTGGATACTGCGATACTGGCAGCGTGCTGATAGACAGCAAGCCAGCCAACATGATGATAATCGCAATAACCCATGCAAAGATCGGTCGATCTATGAAATAACGAGCCATTTAGAATTCCTGTTAGCTTGCTTGAGCATCGCTCATAACTGAAGGAGCTACCGCAGCGCCTGGACGAATTTTTTGCAATCCTTCCACTACGATTTTGTCACCTTCTTTCAGGCCAGAAGTAATCAACCATTGGTGATCAATCGCTTCTGCTGTCGTTACGATACGTGCTTCGACTTTGTTCTCTACATCCACAACCATCGCTACCGCTTCACCACGAGGGTTACGAGAGATCGCTTTTTGTGGAACTAAAATCGCTGTTGGATCAGTACCCACAGTTACGATAGTACGAACAAACATACCTGGAAGTAGCATGCTATCTGGGTTAGGGAATTCCGCACGCAATGTTACCGCGCCCGTAGATTCATTAACCGTCACTTCCGCAAACTTCATTGAGCCTTTGTGCTGGTATACGCGACCGTCTTCAAGAATCAATTGTACTTCTGCCGTTTCAGGCTGATGAAGTTGACCGCTGGCAATACGTTGCTTAAGACGTAGCATTTGTGTGCTTGATTGCGCGATATCGATATTGATCGGATCAAGCTGCGAAATTTTCGCTAGTGCTTGGCCTTGGTTCGCCGTTAAAAGAGCACCCGCTGTTACGCTTGATTTACCAATTTGGCCTGAAATCGGAGCCGCCACTTTCGTGTATGCTAGGTTGATTTCTGCGTTATTAATCGCCGCTTTAGCAACGGCAACGCTAGCCTGTGCTTCTAGATAAGCCGCTTGAGCTTGGTCAAAATCTTGTTGGCTGATCGCTTTGGTTTTTAGAAGTTCTTTAAAACGTTTTGCCGTCGCACCTGTTGATGCTAATGCCGCTTCCGCGCGTTTTAATTCAGCTTTGGTACTGATCAAAGCCGCTTTGTAAGTCGCATCATCAATTTGATACAACGACTGACCTTGTTCAACGTAACTACCTTCAGTAAAGCTACGTTCAAGTACAATACCATTTACCTGTGGACGAACTTCAGCTTCCATATAGGCACGGCTTCGACCTGGCAATTCCATGGTAATCGCTTGAGGTTGGCTTTTTAGTTCGATGATGCTGACTGGAACAGCTTGAGCGCCTTCTTGTGGTGCTGCTTGTGATGACATATCACAGCCAGAAATCCACAGGGCAGCAGCAATCGCCGAAGCAATCCTAAGTTTGTTGTTCATTTAATCTCCAATATAAACACATTACAACTCGAGCGAAAATGAGTGCGCCGTTGTAAATCATTGCCAGGAAAAACCCAAGACCAATTATTTAATACAGCATACTTTAAAGAATTAGAATAAACGCCAGAGTGCAATTTTCTTCTTTACTATCCAAGTGGTAAGTAAGTGCGGTAAATATGCCACAATTTGGAAAATCAATGTAGATAAAAATACGCCAAAGAAGCATAAAGTAACCAAAACATTCACATCGTCAAAAATTTAACCAATAAATCTAATGATTATGATTAAATATTTTTGTTAATGCATTTTCCTCTTGCTTAAACAAAATAACTGTGCACAAAGACTACAACTTTAAATCTTATATAAAAAACACCAGGAACTTACTTATGTTATTGATTTTAAATGCAAATCAAAAAACAACATTCTTGGCGAGACTATTAGTTAACGTAATTTTGATAATTACTAATTCATTGCAATTATTCTATTGACGAAACTTTTTTTGTTGAACATCTAAAATTAATTGCACAATAAGATGGACATAGACTCCATCTTGTGAACAAAGACACACGGTAAAACATTCCGTTTTTAGTCAAAAATGGCATAACAATGCATGGTCCAAAGATGGTTAGAATTAAAGCAAACTATCGGCATAACTCAGAGTATTTAAACCAAACATTTACGTTAATTTACTTAACGAATAAAACTAGCTCGATAGTTAAAGTTAAGAACTAACCATCTTGACGTTCTTATCGCAACGGAACGAAGTAATAACAAGAGAAGAGAAGAGAAGAGAAGAGA
>NZ_AFWF01000149.1 GCF_000222605.1 Vibrio ichthyoenteri ATCC 700023
CAACTTTGGAAACGTGTCTTTCTAAGCTAGAAAGCGTATTGCCTGAATCTGCATTAAAAGTATGTTTAATTAGAGTCAATGCTGCACACGTTTCTTTCCAGCGCTTTTCTGTTTCGCTAGAACCATAGTAGTTGTTAAGAATAGCTGTGAATTCTAAATCATTTTGATTCGACAATTTTATTCTCCCTTTGTTAAATGTCATAATCAGAAATGGGGATTCTGTATAAAAAAACAAGGGTAATTAGTTGCTTAGTGTCGCATTACACAATTTATATTAAATGAGCCATCCGGCTGTGGCCAGTGCTGGCGCAATGGTACTGACCACCACGCTTTCAACATAAATCCAATTACATAATGCGCACTGAGCTAGCGCTTCTTTAGGGGTGTAAAACACCAACACTAATACGCCGCTAGCCATTGATATGCTTGATAATCCTAGTCCGTTGAACTTCTTGGCAATCCTTTCCCAGTGAGCTTTCATACTAGGATTATTGTTGCGGTCTGCATGACAACCCAGCAATGCAATCTTTGGATTGCTACTTTAGATGTTAAGGACATCATTTCTTTGTGCAACGTTGCTAATGCCTTACGCATCTTGCTTACTTTGTTTGGTAATCATGCCCAACTTATTGTCTTGTTTGTGGTTGAGCGTTTTTAGGAAACGATTAGTCGTTTAATCGTTCGTGTCGATCATTTCCATTTCAAACATTTTAACGTTGTTTGTTATTCACTTACCTTGAATCCGCGATGCTCAATCTCATCCGTACGTTGTATCGCTATTCACACTGGATGCACTAATCTCAACTTGTTTGGTTAGTCGATCAAAAGAGCTTTCACAAGCATGGTTAGATTACTGTTATCTCACATGATGCTCTATGCGGCTGACCGTTATCGTTGCTGATGGTAATTCTGCGATATGGTTTGTCGACTTAGTGGTTTTAGTCATTCAATAACGTCAAACGTTAGTTGATTTAAGTTCATCTTGTAATTGAGCTTTTGTAAAACAATCAGAGTTATTATTCCTTTTGTTCTAGGTTGATAAAAGAATTACGTTGTCACGTTTGGTTGTTTTTGCTATTAGAATCAAAATAGATAATGGCAGATGTATTTAAGAGAAAGCACTACTATCGCGATGTTCAATAGGCAGGGAGTTTGGAAGAGTTAAAATGAAGTTAATTACGCACCATATTTAACATAAAATTAAGCGCAATGGATTTTAATGGTGCGTCACTTGATTGATTTGTCGTGAAAAACGCCAGTATTGAGTCGAAATCAGGCTTTTTTGTTCCCTTTTGGTGCAAAGCCTTGATGAGGAAATACATTGCGAATTCTTTGTTGTACTTTTTTCGGTACTGATTTAGAAAACGTTAATTTGTGGCCTGAGCGTTGACGGTAAACTTTCAGTTCGCCATCAAATGGCAGCTTTTCCGCTATTTCTACTACATTATGATGAAACTTAGCGGGAAAATGACCTTTGGATTTCTCTATATGCCCCGATTTAAACGTGACTTTAAGTATTGGTCGATCAAATGCGACTAGCCAAAAAATGATAATAGCAGCAAGAATAACGACGTATACCATTGGCTACACTCCTCTAATCTGACAGTAATTTACTTAGATCTTGTTTCAAACTTGAAACTGTTTGTGACGCTTTTTCGCTGCGCGATGCTTCAGACAGAAGGTATTCAATAGCATCTGATAATGTACAACCTAGTTCGCCAGCTCGATAAGATAACTTTTCCCACACACGATAATCTAAATCAATCGATTTTTTCTTAGTGTGGATCTGTTCTGCATTGAAGTGACGTTTTCTCTTCGCGCGAATGGCTTGTTTTAGCTTATTGTCGAGATCAACAGCCATGTTCTCTTCAATCCACTCGAGCACTTTTGTCGGTTCGTGTTCAAGTTGACGTAACTCTTCGACAGCGTGTTTATCTTCACTACTATCTATGTGGCGAGTGATCTTGTCCCCATCCTTCCATTTTTTGATGAGGTACTTCCATTTCCAGCCACATTCTAAGTTTTCAAGTTGTTGATATTTCATTTTTAATCATCCAATCACGCTATGGGTGACAGCGTAACCCATAGCGTTAAGAGACTCAATCCCGAAGTGTATAAATATCGACTCAGATCTTGTAATGCGTAAGCTCAATAATATGAGTAATCGCTATAACCTAAACGCCTTTTTCTATATACTTTGTTTCCTTTCCAAGTAACTGAATGTACCGAATGATCCAAGAAAATTGGCAAGCCGTCACGCCACAGTATAGTGAATATAACGTCTTCATCGAGAACATGGCTTCTCTACCTCTCATTAGCCTTGGTCAAGTGCAGCCTCGACTGTCACAAACCATAGCAACGTTCACTCGGTTACCTGGTTTAAATCGATTATTGGTTCTCAACGTTCCAGATAACTCTTTCTATCGCGAACAAATCCAAAAAATTGTATTAACTAAAACGAATAAAACCGTTTTGGTAACCGAATCACTTGATTGTAAAGCGTTGTTTGGGTCCTACACTGCCGATCATGACGGTAAGATTATTGTTCACAAGCAAGGCTTACTTGAAAAGGCCGCTGATGGCTTTTTGATTTTGCCAATCAATGCGCTGTTAGCCAATCCAGCAAGCTGGCCCGCTTTGAGAGCTGCTTTGCTCGCAAATAATGCGCAGGCGATTAACTCAAACCCAACCAAGCCGGCTATTAATGAGCCAAGCTACCAAACCAATTGCAAAATTATTCTTACCGGTGATCGAGCACAAATCGCCGATTTCGAATACTTAGAGCCTGAGCTTTATTCCGGTTTAGCTCTTTATAGTGAACTTGAACTCGAGATTGGCCTCAGTACTGAAACCATCGAATCTTATTTGGGCCATCTAAATTGGATTGCTGATCAATTTAACTTCCCTACGCTCACTTCCGATGCCATCCATCGTTTAATGACTGCAGGCGCCCGCTTTACAGAAGATCAACGATACATGCCACTTGATATCATGTGGTACCTCGCTCTTTTCCATGAAGCAAGCCTAGACACGACAACTGAACAACTTGACGAATCCGATATCGATCGCGCATTTGAATCCAAATACTATCGTGAAGCTTATCTACCAGAACGTGCTCGTTCTGACATTCTCGATGGCCAAGTCATTATTGAGACACAAGGTGAATGTGTTGGCCAGGTTAACGGTCTCACAGTAATTGATATTCCAGGTCACCCGCTATCGTATGGTGAGCCTGCGCGTATTTCTTGTGTGATTCACTTTGGTGATGGTGATATTTCTGACGTAGAGCGCAAAGCAGAACTTGGCGGTAATCTTCATGCGAAAGGCATGATGATTATGCAAGCTTTCGTTGCCAGTGCGTTGAAACTTGAAGAACCCCTGCCTTACTCAGCGTCAGTGGTGTTTGAGCAATCTTATTGTGAAGTTGATGGTGACAGTGCAACGCTTGCTGAATTGTGTTCATTTGTGAGTGCGTTATCGGAGTATCCAATCAATCAACAGATTGCCGTCACCGGCGCAGTCGATCAGTTTGGTAAAGTGCAAGCGGTTGGCGGCTTAAATGAGAAGATTGAAGGTTTCTACCATGTCTGTAAACACCAAGGTTTTACGGGTAACCAAGGGGTTATTTTACCTAAAACTAATTTAAAACACCTAGCGCTTCACAAAGATGTAGTCGATAGCATTAAGAATAATGAATTTCATATATGGTCGGTTGAAACCGTTGACCAAGCTATTCCAATCATTATGGGTAAACCATTCCGCGGTGACGATGAAGAAAGTGTCATCAGCATGATTGCGCAACGTATTGAAAACTTTGAAAGAGATGTTCACCCTATTTCGCTATTAGAACGTGTAAAGAACTGGTTTGCTTAGTACTGATCGGACTTGTTTGGCGTACACGTGTTCTCTAATATGCAGATATCAAAAATTGGAGTAATTGATAATGCAAAACAAACGTGAATCGTACAATCGCGAAGATCTTCTAGCGTCTAGTCAAGGAACGCTATTTGGTGAAGGCTATCCACAACTACCAGCACCAAATATGCTGATGATGGATCGCATCGCAAAGATGTCTGAGACCGAAGGTGATTTTGGTAAAGGCTTGATCTTAGCAGAGCTCGATATCACTCCAGATTTGTGGTTCTTTGATTGCCACTTCCCGGGTGACCCAGTAATGCCGGGTTGTCTTGGTTTGGATGCGATGTGGCAACTTGTTGGTTTTTACCTTGGTTGGGTTGGCGGCAAAGGAAAAGGTCGGGCACTGGGTGTAGGCGAAGTGAAATTTACTGGCCAAATATTACCAACAGCGAAGAAAGTAACTTA
The DNA here is from genome assembly GCF_000222605.1 of Vibrio ichthyoenteri ATCC 700023. GTDB lineage: Bacteria > Pseudomonadota > Gammaproteobacteria > Enterobacterales > Vibrionaceae > Vibrio > Vibrio ichthyoenteri. The sequence continues at coordinate 4,324 of NZ_AFWF01000149.1, forward strand.
TGAGATCCATATGAAGCGCGTTGTTAACCGTCGTCTGGTAATGGGCCTTGCTGATGGTCGTGTACTGGTAGATGGTAAAGAAATCTACGTTGCTAAAGATTTAAAAGTCGGTCTTTTCCAAGATACGTCTGCATTCTAGCGATGTTATTGAAACGGCTCTATTGAGTCGTTTTTTTGTTGTCGAAAAATTTAGTTATAGTGCATTAGGTGTGATGTATAAAGCCCCTTTCGGGGCTTAGTTCCTTATTCTGTATGTAGAAGAGAGAGTCTATTTATATAAGCCAGACATTTTGTCGTCTCTGGCGTCACGCCAACCACCAAGCCAATAAGAGCGAGCATCCATCTGCTGATACGGACAGTTTTCCGTAGAACGGCCATTTAGGCCAGCTTTGTATCCTTGAGATTGCGCTCGTTCTAGGCGGTCACGCTTTTGTCTCTTCATAGTGTCGTCCTCATACAATTTCGGTGTGTCTAACGTACTACTACTAACTTTGTGTGGCATTTCGGTTACGCCACTATTAAAGAATCGATCAAAAAGCTGGCTTTCTCAAGGTATAAAAAAAGCACAGGTCCAAATATGTGAACCTGTGCCCCTCATTTACAATTTTATCTACGCTTTTCTGCGAAAACCTAACAGAGTTAACAGACCAAGAGCAAGCCAACCTAGTGAAGCGCCCTGACGTTCAACAGAGCCAGATTCACTGTTTGAACGATAGTCGCGAGTGGTGATTGAACGTTGAGATTCATTCGCAATCGGGATCATTTTTACCGCAACCACAGTCTCAACACCAATATCACCACCTTTACAAAGAGAGTCGATTTCAGTTGTATCATAGCCCCCTTCACATTTCAGTGCTGTGGCTGAAATGATGCCGGCATCGTTAATATCACTTGCATCAATGATACGAAATTCATTATTTGCGTTGATACCGTTAGTTAAGTCGTCAAGCAGCCATGAGCGGTTTTGGAAGATTTGAGAACGGCGTGACTCGGTTCCGTCCACATTTAGTGGGTAGATAAAACCTCGCTTCGGCCTTGGCGTTCCGTCGATTTCACGACCTCTGGTCATATCGACACTACCGACAACTTCATTGAAATTATTTATTGCACCAATCGTACCACCCGCGTCATTAGCAAATACACCGTCTGAAAAGTAAGTCGCTGATGGGCTTGCGACATTACTGACATAAAATAGTCGATTGGCCGCTGAACCATTGGCAGGATTTGACTTGGAAAGCTTAGCGCTACCGACGGCTATTTTATTTTTATTGATAGACGACACAACAGAGTTGGTGAAGATATAATCAGAGCCACCGTTAGCACCTGAAACTTGAGTGCTCGATAACCCAGCTAAGTTCGCTGTATCCCCCTTGAAAACTGTCGCATCCATACGCTGATCTGAATAGGTGTTATAACCAACCCCATAAAACTCAGTGCCATTGATATAAAAGTCACGAATACTTGCCTGGCTTAACCGATTGTCGGATATATCATCCCCGCCATTGGCAAAATTTAGCTCATAAGCAGATGAGCCATGCCAAATAACAGCTTTAGAATAAAACCAAGTACCTTCATCGTTTCCTTTTTCTCTAGAAACGCTTCCTACTGTATAAGCACCATCCGTTTTCCATGCATGAGTCGCAACAATCGCAGGACTAGCCCCCAAACCAGTTAATATTACGCTCGAAAATGCTTGATTACGTAAAGTACCAACACGTTTATTACCAACCGGCTCGCCAGTAGGCGCTATGCTATTAATAACTGCATTTGTGTCCGAAACCCACGGACTTCCTTCAACGAAAGCTCGAGAATTTGGTACACTACCATCATCCTTGGCATAGCCCGCATACTGTTTTTGTGCCCAAGTATCACAAATAGCGTAGCCAAGTTGGCCATCACAGTAATTTTCAAATTCTGTTTGATCATAAGGAGAATAATCAAAACCATTGTCCATCGCGAAAGGGACTTCTTCACGGTAACTAAGGCCTGCTGGCCAATTGCGCGTTTCAGCAGAAATTTTAGAATCCGGACAAGAATAAGTATTATCGAAACAACCAAGTGGGTTACCACCAGGAACCGTTACAGATTCAACGGAAGTACCATGATACTCGGTTTTATACCCACCCAATCCATAAGCGTCTGTTACTGATTCGTTAATCTCAACGACGTTATACAAAGCTGCTTGTGCGCCAAAAGATGCCGCGATGGTCGCGGCAATGGCTGAAATTTTAAATACGTTACTTCTCATGTAAATCTTAACTTTCCTGTTGCATTGCTTCGAGCTCTTCCCATCGTTCGAAAGCAACTTCAAGCTCCTGCTCTAATGCAGCGAGCTTATCTAATACTGTTTGAGTTTGCTCAACGGGCTGCGAGAAAAAGTCACTGCTGTTCACCGTCTGTTGCATCTGCTCAATCTCTTCTTCCAACTGCTCAAGCGTTGCTGGCAGAGTTTCAAGTTCGCGCTGTAGTTTATAGGATAACTTCTTCGGCTTAGCCGTTACAGGTGCGGATTTGAGACTTGCCTCAACTACCGGCTTTGCTTTTGCTGGTTTTTCAGGCGTTCGTGATTTCAAAACTTGTGAACGTTGTTGCTGCGCATCATGGTAGCCGCCGACAAATTCTTCAATTTTACCTTCGCCTTCAAAAATCCAACTGGTCATTACTGTATTGTCGACGAACTGACGATCGTGACTCACTAACAATAAAGTCCCCTGATAGTTGGCAAGTAAATCTTCTAAAAGTTCCAATGTTTCGATATCTAAATCGTTGGTTGGCTCATCAAGAATCAGCAAGTTGTTCGGCTTTAGGAAGATACGAGCCAATAATAAGCGGTTTTTCTCACCACCTGACAAGGCTTTAACGGGTGTACGAGCACGATGCGGTGCAAATAGGAAATCTTGTAAATAGCTAAGAGCATGACGAGGCTTGCCGTTTACCATCACCTCTTGTTTGCCGTCAGCAAGGTTATCAATCACCGATTTTTCAGGGTCAAGAATTTCACGATATTGGTCAAAGTATGCCACTTCCAGCTTAGTACCGCAGTGTAGACGACCTGAATCTGCTTCAAGATTACCCAGTAGTAACTTCAATAGTGTACTTTTGCCACAGCCGTTTGCGCCAATAAGGGCAATACGGTCGCCACGCATAATATTGAAAGAGAAATCCGAAACGATCTGCTTACCTTCAATGGCGTAATGCAAGTTTTCCGCTTCGAAAACGATCTTGCCTGAACGGCTTGCATCATCAATTTGAATAATAGCTTTGCCCTGCACTTCACGTCGGTTTGAACGCTCTTCACGTAGTGCTTTCAGTGCGCGGACGCGGCCTTCGTTACGAGTACGACGGGCTTTGATACCTTGGCGAATCCACACTTCTTCTTGAGCAAGCTTCTTATCAAACTCGGCGTTTTGCATCTCTTGCACGCGCAACATCTCTTCTTTATCGACTAGATATTGATCGTAGTTACCTGGAAATGATGCCAGTTGACCACGGTCAAGATCGATAATACGTGTCGCCATCGATTTGATAAACGCGCGGTCGTGAGAAATAAAGATAATCGAACCACGGAAGTCTTTAAGGAAGTTTTCCAACCATTCAATTGTCGTTACATCCAAGTGGTTGGTTGGTTCGTCGAGAAGTAATACATCAGGGTCACGAACCAGCGCACGCGCTAGCGCCGCTTTGCGCTGCCAACCGCCGGATAAATCCGTTAGTTTGGTGTGAGCATCAAGCTTCAAGGACTCAAGTACGTTGTTGATACGATCTTCAAAACGCCACGCGTTTAAGTGATCAAGTTTCTCTTGAACACGAGACAGTTTATTAATGTTCTTTTCGCTTGGATCAACGGCGATCAAATCCAAAATATCATGGTATTGTTTTAAGAACTCACCCACTTCAGCCAAGCCACCAGAGACGTAATCGAATACTGTGCCTTCTTCGTTACGCGGTGGATCTTGTTCCAAGCGTGAAACAACCACATCTTGGGTAATGGTTAGTTTGCCATCATCCATCAATACATCGCCCGCAATCACCTTCATCAGAGTTGATTTACCAGCACCGTTTCGACCCACAAGACAGACGCGTTCGTTTTCTTGTAGAGCAAAATCTGCTTTATCGAGCAATGGGTGGTCGCCAAATGCTAGCGAGCCATTATTTATTGTAAGTAATGCCATTATTATCTAACCAATTTTGTAATTGTGGTGAATCGAAAGGCCAATTGAGTTCATTGCCTTGATAATTGAGGACGGGAATTGTGACCCCGTAACGAGAGAATAGCTCATCGTCAAATGCTATATCAACCACAGCAACTTCTAGTTTCAGTTGCTGTGTTAACGCGAATGCCATCTCGCAGAGATGGCATCCGTCTGTACTATAAAGTGTAATCAATCCCTTGCCCTTATAGTGTTAAACGTTTTTGTGCGTAACAAGCCAGCAGTTATGGATATGCTTATTACGAGAGAAGTCCAAAGGTAGAGTTTGCGATGAGATGTTCTTCGCTTCTAGCCCAAGCTCTTCAAGCTGTTCAAGATCCATTTTGAACTGACGTTTGTTATTCGAGAATACGATCGTGCCTTGTGGCTTAAGCAAACGCTTCAGGTTTTTCATTAACTGAATGTGGTCACGTTGAACATCAAACGATTGTTCCATACGTTTTGAGTTAGAGAACGTTGGTGGATCAATGAAGATAAGATCGTAACTGGTCGTTGCTTTTTCTAACCATTGTAGACAGTCAGCTTGAACATATTGATGCTGGCGACCACCTTGGCCGTTTAGCTGCATGTTCTCTTTCGCCCACTCTAGGTAGGTATTAGACATATCGACCGTGGTGGTTGAACGTGCACCGCCGTTCGCTGCGTGTACCGTCGCAGAACCAGTATAAGCAAACAGGTTAAGTAAATCTTTACCTGCTGCCATTTCACCTAGGCGACGACGCGTTAATTTGTGATCCAAGAACAAACCGGTATCAAGGTAATCGTGTAGGTTAACGATAAGCTTCGCACCGTACTCGTTTACTTGCAGCTTTTCAGACTGCTGAGACAGTTTTTGATACTGTGAGCGACCCTTCTGCTTCTCGCGCGTTTTTAGTACCACTTTGTTCGCATTGGTACCAGTCACTTGGATTGATGCACGAATGATATCCGTCAGGCGACGTTTCGCTTTTTCTTCAGGAACATCTTTTGGCGCCGCGTACTCTTGAATAACCAGTTGGTCAAGATAAACATCAATCGCTACATTGTATTCAGGTAAATCGGCATCATAGATACGGTAGCAATCTAACTCTTCTTTACGTGCCCACTTCGCAATTTTGCCAATGTTCTTTTTCAGACGGTTCGCAAAATCTGGTGCAATCACAGTTTCAGTGACATTGTCACTACCCGCTTCGACCACGCGAGCAGAGATTTGGTAGTTCTTTTGGTGACACGGTAACGCACCGTTATTCAATTTGAACTGTTTATCTGCACGCATACGTAGGCAGCTTAACAACTCATCAGAACCAGAGAAAATCGATGCTTGGCAGCCGCCAAACTCAGATTTAAGCTGAGCACCAAACGCTGTATATAATGCAATCAGACCAGGATGAGTGCCCAAACGCTCACCGTAAGGTGGGTTACACACAATCACACCTTCACCAAACTCTTGAGGCTTCTTAAGCAGTGCAGCATCGCCTAGCTCAAACGTTACAATATCGGCAACGCCTGCGCGACGAGCGTTGTCGCGAGCGGTTTTTAGTACGCGCTCATCGTTATCAAAGCCGAAGAATTTAGTGTCAAGTTTATTGACGCCACGTCGAGCTTGTACGCTTGCTTCAGATTTAAGCTCCATCCAGATATCAGAATCGAAATCTTCTAATGATTCAAAACCCCAAGTCTTACGGAGCACACCTGGCGCCATATTGGCAGCCATCATAGCCGCTTCGATAACTAATGTGCCTGAACCACACATTGGGTCGAGGAAGTTCTTACTGGCATTCCAGCCGCTACGCAAGATAACCGCCGCTGCTAACGTTTCACGCAAAGGTGCGCGACCCGCTTCTTCACGGTAGCCACGTTGGTGCAGACCGCGCCCAACCATATCGATACCAAGAATCGCTTTATCTTTGTGAAGACGAACGTGAATACGAAGATCCGCAAGATCTTTACTGATCGACGGTCTTGGAAGGCTCTTCTTAGTAAAGCAATCCACTATCGCATCTTTTACTTTCATTGCGCCGTATTGGCTGTTGCGGATTTCATTGTTGGTACCGTTGAAATCAACCACCAATTTTTTGGAGCTATGGAAATGGTTTACCCAGTTCACTGCAGACGCAGCTAGGTACAAGTCCATGTCATCCTGACAGGTAAATTCAGACAAAATACGGACAAAACGCGACGCAAGGCGACTCCACAAACAACAACGGTAGATCTGCTCGTTGGTTGCTTTGAATCTCACCCCAGCCTGCACTGGTTTTGCATTGGTTATGCCTAGTTTTGTTAGTTCTTCTACCAACAGGTTTTCTAACCCGTTTGAAGTTACCGCAAGATATTGATGCATAGTGTTCTAATGTTTGTTTGAAATGACCCCGCATTATACCCGACACAGCGCACATTTCGTTAATTGATTCGCACTTTTCTCGCCCAAATTTCATCAGACGCTCATCAATCCACCAGCGACGGTTAGAAACACCGATTTTAATCATAAATAACCAAAGACAAATCCAATACACCAAATTTCGGCGCTCGCAGCAGAAGTGAATGCTTATTCACTGCATTTTTGGACTATACCAGAGGTGTGTTTTGGCTGAAATTTAGTTACAGAAAGTGCCTAATTGAGGAATATTCATTTTTGACGGATGTTTGAGGTAATTATTCACTGCACAAAAAACGTCTAATTTGCTCAATATTTGGAAGCTTTATCACGGCTATGTTGCGGTGATGTCCCCTATTATTGAAAATAATTACCAAGGTTTTGGTTTTGTTAGGCATAAAAAAAGTCGGCACTTTGGCCGACTGGAAATGAAACTAAAGGAACGAAACTAAATATAAAGAGACAGACTATCTCTAAGAAAAGTTAACCCACGAGCCTCATCGGCTGAGTTAAAAACTGATGATTAATGATTTGCATCCGGTCATGCATGACTTTAATCGCTTCGCCATACTGAATGCATTTCACACCATTAAGGTTAAATTCGTCCAAATTAATTGACGCACACAGACTAGCAGACTCACCCACTTCCAGCACAATAAAGGCACCATGACCATGGCCATTTTCTAGCCTGACGAAGTCACCTTCACTTGGGATACAAGAACCGTCTGATAAGCTGTCAAAGAACCAACTTTTTGGTTGAACTGGTTTATGGAAGCGTTTAGCAGCGACGCAGTACAATGCCAGCTGTGCCTGCCTAGGTTCTGAAAGCTCTAAATGAGAAATTTGTTCTTTATAGGTTTGGTAAGCAGAGGCGTCATCAACTGAAAATTCATTGACCCCTACTGCACACTCAACAATAAGTTTACGAGAAAGGTTTGTTTTGAATACCATTTCATTGCCGAGATCGAGCATCAAGTGCTGATCAGCATCATCATAGTACCAAGTCCATTTGTCACTGGGTTTAAGCATCATTCCAATCTCTATGTTTGGGTTAATTTAGGTAAAACGCTTAATTACCTTCCAACATTTAGCCAAAGTGTATGCTTAGACAGAGAAAAAAAAGAGGAAATGATTTCTCACTTCCTCTTCGATTGAACTGATAACATTCAACAATTTATTGTGACGGCGTCACTAATCGCTAAATGTTTTTAACGATCTCTTTCACCAGACCTGGGCCATGGTAAATGAAGCCAGTATAAACTTGCACAAGTTGTGCACCTGTCATCATTTTCTCTTTGGCTGCAACATAAGAGTCAATACCACCAACCCCGATAATCGGTAGTTTGTCGCCTAGCTCTTGATGAAGACGGCGAACGACTTCGGTACTGCGTAATTGTACAGGTCGACCACTTAGCCCCCCTGCTTCATTCGCACTTTTCATACCTTCAACAATCGAACGATCTAATGTGGTATTTGTTGCTATCACACCATCAATACCATTCGCAATTAATGACTGACAAATTTGGCTGATTTCATCATCACTAAGGTCAGGTGCAATTTTTAATGCGAGCGGAACATATTTATCATGCTCTTTCGCTAGTTCAGCTTGTTTCTCTTTTAGGGAAGAAAGTAATTCATCTAATGCTTCACCATACTGTAGAGAACGAAGTCCCGGAGTATTTGGTGATGAGATATTTACCGCAATGTAACCTGCATATTGGTAAACCTTCTCCATACAGATCAAGTAATCTTCTGTGCCCTTTTCAATTGGCGTATCCTTGTTCTTGCCGATGTTAATGCCAAGTACGCAATCAAACTTTGCTTTCTTAACATTCTCAATCAGATTATCAACGCCTAGGTTATTAAAACCCATACGGTTAATAATACCTTCTGCATCAAGCAGACGGAAAAGACGAGGTTTATCATTACCAGATTGTGGACGCGGTGTTACCGTGCCAACTTCAATGAAGCCAAAGCCCATTGCATCGAATGCTTCAATACATTCGCCATTTTTATCCAGACCTGCCGCTAAACCCACCGGGTTGCGAAAAGTCAGTCCCATACATTCTACTGGACGGTGTGGAAGTTGTTGACGATAGAAAAGATCAAGTGGAGTGCCGTTGAAACGTTTGAAGTTTTCGATTGCAAGATCATGTGCCTTTTCGGCATCAAGTTGAAAAAAGCCAGTCCTGGCTAGACGGTAAAGCATTGTGCCTCCGAAAGAAAAAAGCCCCGTATAAACGGGGACTTATTATTTACTCATTTGAAGAACAATTCAAATTTAAAAGCACTAATTCCCGCAATGCGACCGAGAATTTTGCAAATTCATGCACTGAACCCACTTTAAACTCGTTCAAAATGTTCTCCCAACGATGTAAAGAGGTTTCATTGGTTGAAATCCAATCTTCTAACGCTTGAATCTCATCGAGATCTTGGGGATGACAGCCACAACTTAAAACTTGTCCCGTCAACTGACGTTGCTGCCAATCAAGATCTTCTCTAAACGCAGCGCGCGCGAGAGCTTGCCAATGATTATCAACCGCTTGGCCATTGATCTGCTTTAAGAACCAATGCAAAGACAATCTATCACCCAAGTTGAAATAAAGTTTTGCCGTTTGCTCGATTGAAATGCCTTTTTCACGAGATACTGTTGATATATCCAGTACTGAGTATAAGCTCGATAAACGGGCAACATAATTTGCAAGTTCAGCACTAATGCCCTGCTTAATCCACAGGTCGGCAATGTCATTATGTTCTTTCACTTCATTTTCAACCAATAAAGTATCAAGAGTCGCTTTGACTTTTTCTACATCCGCTTGATATAAGTTAATCAGCGCTGTGACCGATTGTTTGCCACTACGATTTCTAATTAGCCAACGTGATAAACGGCGTAGCGTACGTCGAACATAAAACATCATTTCATACTGCGCAGAGGTCGATGCGGTGTTATCTAATTCCCGCAGCTGTTTAAGAACTTGTTCTAAACCATATATCTCTCTGGAAGCGGCGTAAGCATTGGCAATATCAACCACATTTGCCCCCGTCTCTTCTTGCAAGCGAGTGACGAAATTACATCCCATCTCATTCACCATCTGATTAGCAAGACACGTAGCTATGATCTCACGGCGTAATGGATGATTGTTCATTGCGTTTAAATAGTTACGTCGTAACTTGGTTGGGAAGTATTGAACCAGTTGTTGAGCATGATATTCATCATTGGCGATATCTTCGTGCACCAATTCTTCCTTGAGTACCATCTTGCCATAAGCTATCAAGACGGAAAGCTCAGGGCGAGTTAAGGCAAATCCCTGTTTTTCACGTTCTAATAGCGTTTCATCATCGGGAATATACTCAAGGGCACGATCCAAATGGCCTGCTTTTTCTAAAGTATGGATAAAACGGATCTGCTCTTTAACCAACGATACGCCTTGATGCTCCGTGACTGAAATCGTTTCAGCTTGGCAGTAAGCATCATCTAAAACAATCTCACCAACTTCTTCTTCCATCGATTCCAAGATCGTATTGCGCTGTTTGATCGTCATATCTCCGTTGGCAACCAAACCATTCAAGAAGATCTTAATGTTGACTTCATTGTCCGAGCAATCAACACCACCGACATTATCGACGAAATCCGTATTCACCCGTCCACCAGCCAGAGCATATTCAATACGTCCCAACTGCGTCATACCTAGGTTACCGCCCTCACCGATAATTTTGGCTCGTAAATCTCGACCGTTGATGCGCAACATATCATTGGCGCGATCTCCGACATCCGTATGAGTCTCACTGCTGGATTTGACATAAGTACCGATCCCGCCATTCCATAAAAGATCGACCTTCATGGTTAAGATCATCTTAATCAGATCGTTTGGCGCTAATGAAGCCTTTTTAGTCCCAAGCAATTTTTGAATTTCAGGGGTTAAGCTGATCGATTTAGCACGACGAGAGAAAATACCGCCGCCCTTTGAAATAAGCTTAAGATTGTAATCTTCCCAGCTTGAGCGTGGCAGATTGAACAAACGTTCACGCTCTTGCCAACTTTCGGCTGCATCTGGCGTTGGGTCAATAAAAATATGCATATGGTTAAACGCAGCAACCATTTGGGTGTGTTTCGATAACAGCATACCATTACCAAACACATCACCTGCCATATCACCAATGCCAATAGCTGTGAAATCGGTGGTTTGACAGTTGATGCCCATTTCGCGGAAATGACGCTTTACTGATTCCCAACCACCTTTGGCCGTAATGCCCATCGCTTTATGGTCATAGCCGTTTGAGCCACCTGAAGCGAAGGCATCACCTAACCAGAAGTTATATTCAGCTGACACTGAATTCGCAAGATCTGAGAACGTCGCCGTCCCCTTATCCGCTGCGACCACCAAATAGGGATCATCTTCATCATGGCGAACAACATTGACCGGCGGAATCACTTCGCCTTCAATGATGTTATCCGACACATCCAACAGCGCTCGAATAAAACGTTTATAACAACGTTGCCCTTCAGCAAAGATCTCATCACGAGAAGTCAAATTCGGTTGACGCTTACAAACAAAACCACCTTTTGCACCCACAGGCACAATAACGGTATTTTTAACTTGTTGGGCTTTCACTAAGCCAAGAATTTCGGTACGGAAATCTTCTTGTCTATCAGACCAACGTAAACCACCACGTGCCACTTTTCCGCCTCGTAAATGCACACCTTCAATATCTGGCGCGTAAACGAAGATCTCAAATGCCGGCACAGGCTGTGGAATTTCAGGAATATCTCTTGGTTTCAGTTTCAAGGCTAACCAAGGTTTCGATTGCTTGTTATCATCCAATTGGTAGTAGTTGGTGCGCAGTGTTGCGGTGATCATTTCCATGTAGCGACGGATAATACGATCGTCATCTAGGCTTTCGACTAAATCAAGCTTCTCAGTGATCTTACTAATAATATCGGCTTGGCCTTTGTCGCTATTTTTCGCTTTTGGATCAAAACGTTTTTTAAATAGCTTCACTAGATCACTGGCAAGATCCGGATGATGAGTCAGGGTATCTTCTATGTATTGTTGACTGAATGGAAAACCGACCTGACGCATATAGCGTGCATAGGCGCGAAGAATTGAGATTTCTCTTCCCGTGAGTGAAGCGCCAAGTACCAAGTGATTAAAGCCATCGCTTTCTAAGTCGCCATGCCATACAGCAGAGAAAGCTTGTTGGAAGCGATCACGAGCTTCGCTTAGATCAACGCTCTTATCACTCTTATGCAACATGGAAAAATCTAAAATCCAATAAACTTGACCGTTGGCTTTTCTCACTTCATAAGGTGACTCTCCTATCACGCGCAAACCAAGGTTCTCCAACATCGGCATTACATCTGAAAGATGGATAGGTTCATCTCGATGATAGAGTTTCAAGCGTACTGCTTTAGAATCTTTGGCTAACTCTTGCGGGCGGTAAAATAGCATGCCCAATTTATGTTCGTCACTAAGCGACTCTAAACGCTCTATATCCGCGACTGATGATCCCGGCATAACATCTTCTTTGTACGAGCGTGGAAATGCTCGCATATAATCTTTGGAAAGCGGCAGTCCTTTACTCTCCCCAAAATTAGCGATGATCGCTTCAGATAAACGGTCATCCCAAGTTGAAGACGCTTCCATTAAATTCTGTTCTACCGTTTTGACATCAATATCCATATTGTTGTTATCTACACGAACGATATAGTGGGTTCTAGCAAGTGGGCTTTCAGAAAAATAAGTGGTGAATTCCACTTCCTGTTCGCAGCCAAAATACTGTTTGAAGATACGTTGAGTCTGACTACGCAACTCAGTGTTATAACGATCTTTCGCCACATACACCATGCAACTAAAGAAACGACCAAACGGATCGCGGCGAACAAACAAGCGCAGCATGTCGCGGTCTTGCATTTGCACCACGCCCATACCCACTTCGAGTAGTTCTTCTTCGCGCGCTTGCAGTAATTCATCACGCGGGTAGTTTTCTAATATATTGTGCAAAGCTTTATAGGAGTATGAACCTTGGCGATAGTTACTGGCGGCAAGGATACGTTCGACCTTTTCTCTGATCAGTGGAATACCAGCAACACTCTGATTATAAACGGCCGAAGTATAAAGACCGGTAAAGCGATGTTCGCCAATCACTTTGCCATCTTTATCAAATTTCTTAATGCCAATGTAGTCGGTATAAGCAGGACGGTGAATGCGTGAAGGCGTATTGCCTTTGGTAATGATCAGTAAAAATGCTTTCTGCGCTTCTAAGCGAGCAGAATCTGGAAAGTCAGAGAGCTTAACGCTGCGCACTCGACGCGAATTAGAGAACAATCCCAAACCTTTGTCTTTGGTTGGGCAAAGCTCAATCTCACCATTCTCATTGATCAGGTCATATTCCTTATACCCCATAAAGGTAAAGTTATGATCCCCTAGCCAACGCAGAAACTTAACTGTTTCCTCATAATGATCACGTTCGATCTCGATTTTGCCTTGCTGCTTTTCGACTTGGTCCGTGACGTGTTTTAGCTTGTCGACCATCGCTTTCCAGTCTGCAACAACCAGCCCGGTATCACTCAATATAGAAACAAGCTCGTTTTTCAACGAACTCATTGCGTCTTTATCGCTTAGACGATCAACTTCGATATGAAATAGAGAATACATCTCGCCTTCACCACTATTGATGCCGACGATTTCCCCGGCATCAGAATGACGTATTTGAGTTGGACCATGCAACATAAGATGGGAAGCGAGATCAAGACGGTTCAATGCCATCTTAACTGAGTCGACTAAAAACGGGCTATCCTTCACTACGATCTCAACGATGGTATGAGTCGATTTCCAACCTTGACGGCTGACTGTCGGATTGAATACTCGGACGGAAAACTCATTCGCCTGTTTGTCATTAATATGATGCCATAGGCTGACAACCGCACCATAAAGATCGGATTCGTTTCGCTCAATCAAATCGTCATGAGCAATATTGCTAAAAAGGTGTTGAGCAAGCTGGGTTACTAAAGGTCGCTGAGCAAGTTCGAGTTTGTCTTGAATTAGTTGATAAACTTTTTCAAGCAACACCGGCATTAAAGTGTCACGCGCGGTCATAATCACACTCCACTATTAGAATTGTATTTTGTAGGGATGTCGTAAAGCACCATTACTGTTTGAAAACTCGCTAGTTGAGCGTAGCTAGTTTAAGCATAGTGCGTTATGCGTTTGATGCCGTTTTATTGTATCGACATTGCTGTGGGAAGGTTAATGTTTTGTATTGCGAGGTGGGTGAAATGTTTAATAATGTGATTGTAGTTCTGTTTAAACTGCTAATAAATCAGCGCATCACAGAACTTCTAACTTAACAAACTTGTTATTTTGGTCAGTTGTTAACCTAAATCGACCTTTAAGCCCCAATTGAGTCAAAAAAGGCCTAAACCGAGTCGCCGGCAGTTGTAGGCGTAACCCGGTCTCCGTGACAACTAAAATAGATTGGGCAGCGCCATTGTAATGGGCCAAGTAAGTTTGATAAGAAATATCTAATCGAAAATGGTAATAATTCATACAACTGTATAAATAAACAGCACCACGTAAAAGTGGCACTGTTTGGTTATGCACTGTTCAATTTACATCAAAAACAGTACGGAATTTAAGCGTCGAGCGCTTTGCTCACCTTCTCAAACAAATCCTTGGCAAGATTATCCATCGCTTTGAGTTGTTCAAGCTCAGCGCGGATCATACGCTGTCTTTGCTGATCATATTTACCGAGTTTTAACAGCGGGTCAATCAATCGTGATGCAACTTGTGGATTGCTGCTATTCAACTCACGTAAAATCTCACCTGCGAACTGGTATCCAGAGCCATCTTTAGCATGGAAATGAACCGGGTTCATATTCAAAAATGAACCCACTAAACTGCGTGTACGATTTGGATTTTTCAAACTGAACGCTTCATGTTCCATCGTCTGCTTAATCGTATCAAGCACGTTATCTGCCGGATTGGTGCCTTGTAGCGCAAACCATTTATCCATGACCAAACCATCATGTTTCCATTTGGCACTGTAATCGGCCATTAAGGTTTCGCGACAAGCCAATTGCGCCGAGTTAGCCGCGCTCATCGCCGCCATGGTATCGGTCATGTTATTGGCATTCGCGTATTGCTGTTCAACCAAGCTGTTACCTTGCTCGGTCATTGCCAAATATGACAATGCCACATTACGTAATGCACGTTTGCCAATGGCTGCATGTTCAATCGTGTATTGAGCTTGAGCCAAACTACAGTAAATCGCGCTGAGTTCATCTTGCAGTTCGACCGCCAATTGTTGTTTAATTGCTTTCAGCACTTGTGCGATAGCATCTACATCAACGGTTTTATACCAACCTGATACTTCATTGTGGCTCGGTAGTGAAAGAACTTCGGCAATAAACGCAGGCTCTAACGTTTCGCTAAGTAATACGCCACGGAACGCATCAATCACACTCACTGGTAATTCAACTTCACCACCTTGTTGAACAACTTCCACGTTATGACGAATGTATTTTGCCAGCAGCATTTGCCCTGCATCCCAACGAGCAAACTCATTGCGTGAATGGACCATCAAGAACGTTAGTTCTTCATCGCTGTACTCATATTCCAATTTAACTGGCGCCGAAAACTCTCGCAGTAGTGATGGAATAGGTTTTTCCAATACATTTTCAAACACAAAGGTTTGTTTGTCTTGAGTTACATTCAATACATGATGCACTTTTTCACCGTTACAGCGTAACTCTATAACGTCACCTTGTGGCGTATATAACTCTATATCAAAAGGAATATGCAGTGCTTGCTTCTCTTTCTGATCTTGTGTCGCTTCCGTTGATTGTTCAATCGTTAACGCATAGGTTTTGGCTGATTGATCATACTGGCTAGAGACGCGAACCGTTGGCGTACCCGATTGACTGTACCACAGGCGGAATTGAGTCAGGTCAACACCCGTTGCATCTTCCATCGCTGAGACAAAGTCTTCACAGGTTGCGGCCGTACCATCGTGGCGCTCAAAGTAAAGCTTCATGCCTTTTTGGAATCCTTCTTCACCCAATAAGGTATGGTACATACGAATCACTTCGCTGCCCTTTTCATATACCGTTAAGGTGTAGAAGTTGTTCATCTCAATCACTTGCTCTGGGCGAATAGGATGAGACATTGGGCTCGCATCTTCAGCAAACTGTGGGCCGCGAATAATGCGCACATTACCAATACGGTTTACGGCGCGCGAGCCTAAATCTGATGAGAATTCTTGGTCACGGAAAACGGTTAAGCCTTCTTTCAAACTCAGTTGGAACCAATCACGGCATGTCACTCGGTTGCCTGTCCAGTTATGGAAGTACTCGTGGCCGATCACCGCTTCGATACCAAGATAATCGGTATCGGTTGCTGTTTGGTCGTTCGCTAAAACAAATTTCGAGTTGAAGACGTTTAAACCTTTGTTTTCCATCGCGCCCATGTTGAAGAAATCAACGGCAACTATCATATAGATATCAAGATCGTATTCGAGATTGAAACGTTCCTCATCCCACTTCATGGAATTGATCAGTGATAGCATCGCGTGATTTGCACGTTCTAAATTTCCCTTATCAACAAAAATTTCCAGCTCAACGTTACGGCCTGACTGAGTTTGGTATTGATCGCGCAATACATCAAAGTCACCCGCAACTAACGCAAATAAATAAGAAGGTTTAGGATGTGGATCTTGCCACTGTACCCAATGACGACCATTGTCCAATTCACCTTGTGCAAGGCGATTACCGTTGCTCAACAAATAAGGATAATTGGCTTTATCTGCAATGACTTTGGTGGTGTATTTTGCCAATACATCAGGACGATCAAGATAGAAAGTAATACGACGGAAACCTTCCGCTTCACATTGTGTACAGTATGCTCCGCCTGACTTATATAAACCTTCTAATAAAGTGTTCGCTTCGGGATTAACTTCAGTCACGATTTCTAAGCTAAATTCACTTGGTAGCTGGTGGATATGCAATCCATCTTCAACTTGTTCAAACTCGCTCCAAGGTTGGCCATTAACTTTTAAACTCTTTAATACCAGCGCATCGCCATCCAGCTCAAGAGTCGCACTCTCTTTTAATTGTTTTACTTGCGACACTGCCGTAACAATCGTTGCGGTATCATGCAGATCGAAAGTTAGATCAATATCGGTGATAGTATGAGATGGTGACTGATAGTCTTTGCGGTATTTGGCTTGAGGAATATGAGCCATAACTAAATCCTTCTAATGAATATTTTTGTTTAGTTAGCTTACAACTCTGAAAACAAAAAAACGGGCATTCTCTATAATTGCCTCGTTTTTTTACTAGTATCTTGGTGTCTTGCCAACAGAGTGTCTATTCGTTAGCCAATCTTTAGAGTTATCGGATTCGGTTCAATACTGCAAACATTTCACCTTCTTCGGTTTCAATCGTTAAGGTATCTTGATTGAGTTTATAACGCGTGTTGTGTTCACCATTCTCATACAACAATACCAGATGCTCTCCTTCGGTATAATACACACCTTGGTGAATAGCTTCATCGCCGTCTTTATTACTGACTTTAAACTGGAAAATAAAATCGGGTTGCAGCACTAAATCCATGCGGTTTACATCGTTCTCTTCTAAATCGTAGCCGGCAAGATGCTCACTCGACCACATTCCCGCGAGTGAATTAGACAAAGCTTTGGTGAAAACAACCCCATTAAGGTTGAGTAAATTGTGATTTCCCGAATATTGATACACCTGAGGTTGATCGGTATGAAGACCAAGAATAATAGTATCTTCGTTGGCGGTGTACATGCCTTCCCAATGCTCAATACTGTAGTCACGTTTTTGAATATCGATTTGGAAGTTGTACTCAGAGTCGAGTGTTAATTTTATGGCGAGAAAATTTTCTTGTGACTTTTCTGGATTTGGATTCACCAAATACCAATCACCAAGTAGAAAAGGATGATCAAAATAACTCAAGGCATCCGCATCTTTTGCAGGTGCACTCCAAACAGTAAGACTAAAACATGCTAGTAAAATCCCTATTAACTTCATATCGCTTCCCCTTACTTTTATTTTAAGCGTAGGTGCAACTGTTCGATAAAGCTAAGTTTTTTGATCTAGATCACGTTATTTATAGACACAAAAAAAGCGAGCTTAATGCTCGCTTTTGATATTAATACTGTTGATTATTGGATCATATCAACCATAATCGCGACAGATTCGTCTAAATATGCGTCTGGAGCTTCATAATCCTTCGGAATGTCATCCAACGTTTTATAAGGCTTTAAGCCAGCGGCAGCTTGGCGTTCATTAACACGAGTTAAACGCAAAGCATCGGCTTCATCACTGATTCGTTGACGCTCTTTCTTATTTAATGAAAGTGCATTGTCTTCTTTCTCAGCATTGTAGCGTTCAATATCTTGTGCAATAAAACCAAACTCTAGATCATTAGCGATACGAGCCTGGTGTTTGGTATCCAACGTTGCGATGATGCTTTCGTTACGCTGTAACTTTTCATAATTCGCTTTGTCGATACTATCCCAAGGCAATGCATTATCCTCTACGCTCTCACCTGTTTCTGCAGGGTCGATAGGTGTTGGATAGGCAATGTCTGGAACAACACCTTTATTTTGAGTACTGCCACCATCGATTCGGTAGAATTTCTGGATTGTGTACTGAACGTAGCCTAATTCTTTATCGAACAAATCATAGATATGGTTAAGTGAGCGGTGTTGCTGGACGGTACCCTTACCAAACGAGTTTTCCCCAACCACGATACCACGACCATAATCTTGCATTGCCGCCGCAAAAATCTCTGATGCTGAAGCGCTATAGCGGTTAACCAAAACCATTAATGGTCCTTGGTAGCTGATCACATCATCCGTATCATTATTGACACTAACTCGACCATAACTATCACGCACTTGAACCACCGGGCCACTGGTAATAAACAAACCAGATAATGCCGTTGCTTCTGTTAGTGCACCACCACCATTATTGCGCAGATCGACAATGATACCGTCAACCTTCTTCGCCTTCAGATCCACAAGTAACTTGTCAGTATCTTTAGCAAGGCCGACGTAGAAACTTGGTACTTCTAACACACCAATTTTCTTTCCGTCCTGCTCAATAATCTCAGATTTAACAGCGCGATCTTCTAGGCGAACTTTATCTCGAACAATAGAGATGATTTGGCTCTTAGCATCTTTACCTTCCGGTAAGACTTCCAGCTTAACCGTTGTGCCTTTTGGCCCTTTGATTAACTGAACAACGTCATCAAGACGCCAACCGATCACATCAACCATATCTTCACCGTCTTGTCCGACGCTAACGATACGATCGCCTTCACCAATTTGTTTACTTTTTGCCGCTGGACCACCAGCCACTAAAGAACGAATAATGGTGTAGTCATCCGTCATCTGCAGTACCGCACCTATCCCTTCAAGAGATAAGTTCATCTCTTGTTGAAACTGGTCTGCATTGCGAGGTGATAAATAACTGGTGTGTGGATCAACTTCACGAGCGAATGCATTCATGTAGATCTGAAATGCATCTTCGTTGTGAGTTTGGCTAAGGCGTTTCAACGCATTGTTGTAGCGTTTGCCTAAAACCTCTTTAATCTCATCCCAACTTTTCCCTGTTAACTTCAGGTTTAAAGCATCGTACTTAACACGCTTACGCCACAACTCATCAAGCTCAGCCGTCGATTTAGGCCACATGGCTTCACTACGATCAAGTTCAATCGATTCATCGACATCAAAATCCATCTCTTTATCAAGCAACGACAAAGCGTAGTCAAAACGCTCATAACGGCGCTTGATCGATTGATTGTATATATCGAAGGCAATCTGATTGTCACCAGATTTCAGTTGATCATCGAGAGATTTATCCCAAGCAGAGAATTTATCAATATCCGCTTGAGTAAAGATGTTCTTGTTGTAGTCGAGCAATTCTAAGTAACGATCAAAGATCTCTTGCGAGAATTCATCGTTAAGAGTGAAATGTTTGTAATGAGAGCGTGTAAATCGAGACGTTACCCGTTTACTTGCCGTCTTATGCTGAGCTTCAGGCACAAGAACAGGTAAATCGGTCATCTCGATATTCGCTTCGAGAGCAGCTGCTGGATTAGCTGCTAGCAATAAGCTAGCAGCAATCAGAGAAATATTTAAACGGCATTTCATGCGTAGGAGACTCTCCTTTATGCGCGAAGGTGCTCCGCTTTCACAACCATTTGCAGGCCGTTAGACAGTTGAACTCGCACATCTTCCTTATTGATTTCAACGATAGTCGCTGCCATGTTTCCTTTGCCCATGTTCACGTTTACATCATTACCAACGCGTACTTCGTCAGCATTTAGTGCACGTGTTTCTACAGGTGCTTGAGCTTTTGGCGCTTTATTCGCTTGTGGGCGACGAGCTTGCTGAGGCTTCTTGCCTGCAGGTTTTGCTTTCGCTTTAGCTTCTTCACGAGCTTTTTGCGCTTGCTCTTTCTTACGAGCTTGCACTTTTGCTTTGCTTTCAGCTAACGCTGCTTTAGCGTGTTCAACGTGCTCTTCGTCTAGCTCACCACAAGGGTTACCGTCTAGGTCAACGCGTACTGCACCTGGTTTAGCACCGTGCAGGTAACGCCATGATGAAGTGTACTGTCTTAACGCTGCGCGAAGCTGAGTTTTACTTACTTTCGGGTCATCAGATAGACGATCCGCAAGATCTTGAAAAATACCAATTTTGAGTGGTTTTGCTTCACCTTCTAAAGTAAAGCACTTAGGGAAACATTCAGCAACGTATGCAATGATTTCTTTGCTGTTTTTTAACTTTTCAGTGTTTTCCATGTGGGTTCCTGGTTCATGCGGACGTTCCGCGAGCATCATTAAGATAAATATTTCAGGTATTATAGTGACCTGAAAGCGAAAAACCACACTCTAACGCTAATTTATGCCTTGATAGCGTGTGAATTGAGCAGGTTTTCTACTTCAGCCATCAAAAATGTCAAACCTTGCTCGTCTTCTTCGCTGAATCGACCAATATTTGGACTATCGATATCTAAAACTCCGGCTATTTTACCATTAATTGAGAAAGGAATCACAATCTCTGAGTTACTTGCGGCATCACAAGCGATGTGTCCTGCAAATTCATGGACATCATAAACACGTTGAACCGTATTTGTTGCCGCTGCCGTCCCACACACTCCTTTACCTAAAGGAATGCGCACACAAGCCGGTTTTCCTTGAAACGGACCTAGGACCAATTCGCCTTCTTCCATTAAGTAAAAGCCGACCCAATTTAGGTCAATCAATTCCATATTGAGTAAAGCACTCAAATTCGACAAATTCGCAATAAAATTGCTTTCTGATTCTAATAATGCCAACGCTTGTTTGGTCAGTCGCTGGTAATGTTCTATTTTCATATTATCTACCAAGAGGATTTTCCATTTGAAAACATGAGACTTCTACTTCGATTCTACGTACAATTGATTTAACTCTTAATAATAAGCATTATCACTTAAATGACCGCAGAAGCTAACACTATTAGCCGTTCTTGGCTGATAACTCAAGTAAAAAAGAACAAGTCAAAACTGCTTGTTGCGAACCTTATCGCCATTATCGCCACTCTGATCAGTGTACCTATCCCACTACTAATGCCTTTAATGGTCGACGAAGTGCTACTTAAGCAACCGGGCGAAGGTTTGGCACTGATGAATTCGGTTCTGCCCGCCTCTATTCAAACCCCAACGGGTTACATCTTTTTTACCCTGTTTCTCATTGTCCTTATGCGCAGTGCTGGACAAGCGTTGAATATTTTACAAAGTCGACAGTTCACTCTGGTGTCTAAAACGATTACTTACCAAATGCGCAGTAAGATGATCGATAAGCTTGGGCGGATCAGCATTCGTCAATACGAGACCCAAGGCAGTGGAGGCATCAACGCCCACTTGGTGACTGACATTGAAACCATCGATCTCTTCATTGGTTCAACGCTCAGTAAATTCATCATTAGTTTATTGACGGTGCTTGGTACAGCAGGTGTATTGCTATGGTTAGATTGGCGCCTTGGTTTGTTTATTTTGCTGGTCAATCCGATTGTGATTTACTTCTCACGCAAATTAGGTAGCAAAGTTAAACACCTTAAAAAGCGTGAGAACCAGTCATTTGAACAATTTCAAAATCGCTTGGTGGAAACCTTAGATGGAATCTATCAACTTCGCGCGGCAAACAAAGAACGTGAATTTCTAACTGAGCTTAAGTTGCAAGCCAATCAAGTGCGCTTAGATTCTGATAAATATGCATGGCAATCTGAAGCTGCGGGACGCGTCTCCTTTCTTCTATTCCTGTTAGGTTTTGAACTCTTTCGTGCCGTTGCAATGTTAATGGTGCTATTTAGTGATTTAACCATTGGTCAGATCTTCGCCGTGTTTGGCTATTTATGGTTTATGTTAGGCCCTGTTCAAGAACTCCTTGGTATCCAGTTCTCTTGGTACAGCGCGAAAGCAGCATTAGGCCGTATTAATACTCTGTTGCAGTTAGAAGAAGAATACCGACCTATTAGCAAAATCAACCCATTCGTTGAGGGGCAAGAAGTCGATGTCTCTATAGAAGAGGTTACCTTCTCCTATAATGAAGAGACAAAAGTACTAAATAATTTGTCGCTACATATCCCAGCGGGGAAAAAAGTGGCATTAGTGGGAGCAAGTGGCGGAGGTAAATCGACACTTATCCAGTTGCTTATCGGGGTCTATCGTCAGGACTCAGGGCATATTAAATTTAACCATCAAACGACCGATGACATAAGTTTTGATGTAATTCGTGATCAAATTGCCGTGGTTTTACAGCAACCTATACTATTTAATGACAGCTTAAGGCATAATCTGACGCTTGGTGGTCATTACAGTGATACCCAACTTTGGCAGGCGCTTGAAATCGCTCAAATGCAAGATGTGATCTCACAGCTCAGCCAAGGACTTGATACTCAAGTAGGTCGAAATGGTATACGTTTGTCCGGTGGTCAACGTCAACGTTTAGCTATCGCACGTATGGTGCTGAGCGATCCTAAATTCGTCATTCTTGATGAAGCCACATCGGCATTAGATACCGCCACTGAAGCGGCATTACACCGAGCTTTAACAGAATTTTTGAGTGGCCGCACAACCTTAATTGTTGCGCACCGCTTATCCGCAGTAAAACAAGCAGACCTCATCTACGTACTGGAAGATGGGCAAGTGACTCAGTTTGGGACGCATGGAGAGTTAGTTGAACAACAAGGCTTATATCAAACCCTTTATGGCGCAATACAGTCTCACGGCTAATCGTATCGTTTTCTTGTTATGGGGGCTCGAATGAGCCCTATCGCCCATCAATGCTCGCCAAACAAAGTGCGACTATGTCAAGGTTGTGAACTGCCTGTCGATGTGGTCAACGTAAAACTTGGCAAAAGCGCTTACTGCCCTCGCTGCAATACTCAACTGTATCGCGGCGGGCAACCATCGCTATCTGGCAACTTAGCCGTTGCGGTCACTTGTTTACTGCTATTTATACCGTCGCATTTTTTTAATTTCATTAGCATTCGTCTTTTTGGACAAATGATCCCAGCTACGCTGCCATCCGGCGTTTTTTCCCTGTTTAATGAAGGTTTCATTTTTCTTTCTCTGCTGGTGTTCTTCTGTAGCTCAATAGCCCCCTTATTGGTGTGTGGCTCTGTCGCTCTCGCTCATAGCGCACTCAAGTTACACCATTTCAAGTTATTGAAATATTCCCTTTGGCTTATCCAACACTTAAAGCATTGGGTAATGATTGATGTATTCTTGATTAGTGTGGCTATCTCTTGTTTCAAACTGCAAGATTACTCAGATATTTTCGTTGGTCCGGGCCTTTATGGTCTGATCTTATTGCAGCTTTTCACCGTGCTGCTGATTAGCCGCGTCAGTATCAGACGTTATTGGGAAGCTTACCAACAAGAAGCCAGCTATACGTTTGAGCACAAAGACATACATTGCTCCAACTGCCATCTTTCTCAACCAGACAACCGCGTCTGTATTCGTTGTGAAAGCCCACTCCATCATCGCAAGCCCAATTCACTGCAGAAGACTGCCGCTTATCTATTGGCTGCGTCGATAGTCATTTTCCCGGCGAATTTAATGCCAATTTCTGTGCTGCTGACTAACGGTAAACGCCTAGAAGACACTATCTTTTCGGGTGTGGCAGCGTTGATTAAGAATGGTATGACCGGGATCGCTGCGATTATTTTTATCGCTAGTATTGTCGTGCCAGTGGCGAAAATTCTTAGCCTCACTTATATCCTGCTCGCGATTAAATTTAAGCGGCAAATTTTTCATCGTCAACGAATGATGATTTACTTCGTGGTGAAATGGATTGGTAAATGGTCAATGATGGATTTGTTTGTTATTTCTATCATGATGACCTTAGTTGACCGAGGCCAAATACTTGATTTTACACCGGGTTATGGCGCTGTCGCTTTCGGTTTCGTTGTGGTATTAACCATGCTAGCCGCAGAGAGCTTCGACCCGAGATTTATATGGGACAATTATCGCGAACGGGCTCCTAAACAGACCTCTCGCGATAATTCTTTGCAAAACAAGCCTAAACAACAAGAGTCTTTGAATGAGTAATTCTACGTCTTCGCAAACTTCTTATTCTCCCGATGTGAAGCGCAATAAGGGGATTTCTCCCCTATGGATTTTGCCGATTATCACCATGTTGCTTGCCGGATGGTTGGTCTTTAAAGCTATCCACGATGCCGGGCAGAAGGTGAAAATCCACTTCTCTGACGCTCAAGGGCTGATTGCAGGGAGAACCACGGTGCGCTATCAAGGCTTGGAAGTGGGCATGGTGCGATCGATCAATTTAAGTGATGATTTACAAAGCATTTACGTAGAAGCTGACATTTATCCGGAAGCCACCAAACTACTCACTGATAAAACTCGATTTTGGATGGTAAAACCAACGGCCACGCTATCGGGCATTTCCGGCCTCGATGCTTTGGTATCAGGTAACTACATTGCCATTCAGCCCAGTGATGAAAAAGGTAAATTCAAGACCGATTTTGTTGCGTTAGAGGGGCCTCCTGCTGACCTTTTTGCCAGTGAAGGTTTAAATATTAAACTTAAATCTCGCGACTTAGGCGGCATTTCGGTTGGCTCACAAATTCTTTACCGTAAAATTCCTATCGGTGAAGTCTATGCGTATCAACTCGACCAAGAAAACAAGAACGTTATCATTCAAGCCTCAATCAAAGACGAATACCGCTCTATCATTACTGATGAAAGCCGCTTTTGGAACGTGAGTGGTATTGGCGCCAGTATCGGTTTCTCTGGCGTAGATGTTCGCTTAGAAAGTTTAGCTGCATTAATTGGTGGATCGATTGCCGTTGATTCACCCGATCGTGGCGAAGCCGTGAAAAACAATCAAGAATTTAGGCTCTATCCCGATCTAAAAACCGCAGGCCGAGGCATACCCATCAACATCGTACTGCCCGATGACAATAAAATCAGCCCATCGGGAGCACCAATCATGTACCGCGGACTTGAAGTTGGCCAGATCACCGACTTGCAACTCGACAAAGACCGCGAACAAATTGTTGCCGCTGCCGCTATTCAACCGGCATTCATTGATATGCTCACCGATGGTAGTCGTTTTATTCTCGAAGAAGCAGAAGTATCGCTCACTGGCGTTGAAAACTTAGGGAATTTGGTTAAAGGTAATTTCCTGACTATCGTGCCAGGAGAAGGCCTAAAAGCGCGTGAATTTACCGCCATTCGTAAAAATGAGTTTAATAAACAACAAGCAAAATCGGTGGCGATTCAACTTATTGCGGAAAACTCTTTTGGTTTGGATCAGGGCGCAAATGTTCTTTATCGTGGTATCGCAGTTGGCGAAGTAACCAGAGTCCAACTCGATCAAGAACTAGTGCGATTTGATGTATTGGTTGATAAACGTTACGAAAAACTGATCAAAACTCAGAATCGATTTTTTGTCACTGGTAGCGCTAGCGCGGAACTGACCGAATCTGGTCTCAATATCACCGTGCCACCAGCAAAACAATTACTGGCGGGTTCGATTAGTTTTGTCAGCGAAGGACAACAAAAAGCCAATGGTGAATACAAGCTGTATCAAAACCGTTCGTTAGCGGAATTAGCTAAGTACAATTTATCTGGCTCACATAAGATGGTTTTGGTCGCCGATGAATTACCAGCGGTTTCCAAAGGAAGCCCACTCCTCTACCGAAACCTGCAGGTCGGTAGTGTCTCTAATTTTGAACTCAACAATGACCATGTACGTGTCACGGTCAGCATTGAGAACCAATACAAACATTTGTTGACGTCACAAACCGTATTCTGGAATCGTTCTGGTATCGAAGTCGACGCCAGTTTAGCCGGCGTAAGCATCAAAGCAGATCCAATCAAAACCTTAATTAAAGGTGGGATTGCCTTTGATTCTTTGCCTGGCGTTGAGAACCGTCATGATGAACAGTGGCTACTCTACAAAGATTTTAAGAGCGCTCGTAAATCAGGGTTTGCGATTACGCTTAACGCTCCGGGTAACAGCAATGTAAAAGTCGGCACCGCCATCAAATATAACAGCATCAAGGTAGGTGAAGTGGTTGATGTCGTTCCTGACTTCAACCGAGATGATGTTATTTTGAAAGCACGCATACTGCCGGAATATGCCTCGCAAGTTGCCCGTCAAGGCGCCTATTTTTGGTTACCGCAAGCTGAACTTGGGTTAGCCGGTGTCAAAAACCTTGAGAGTATTCTTAGTCAATCGATTAACGTCGTTGTGGGTAATGGCGTTCAAGCAGAACAATTCGAACTGCATGAAAAACCACAATCTATTGATGGTGTAAGCTTTACTCTACAAAGCGAGACTCGCGGTTCTGTGACCGAAGGAACCCCAGTCCTTTATCGCGAAATGGAGGTTGGGCATGTGGTCAAGGTAGCGCTGGGTGAATTCGCCGATCGCGTCGTCACCACAATCACTATTGACGCGAAATACGCCTAT
Organism: Vibrio ichthyoenteri ATCC 700023; assembly: GCF_000222605.1. Classification (GTDB taxonomy): domain Bacteria; phylum Pseudomonadota; class Gammaproteobacteria; order Enterobacterales; family Vibrionaceae; genus Vibrio; species Vibrio ichthyoenteri. The sequence goes on from NZ_AFWF01000149.1 coordinate 30,897, forward strand.
CTTGTGCGTCAAAACAGCGTATTTTGGAATACGTCCGGAGTGGATGTCTCTATCGGGATCACGGGAGCAAATATCAAGGCCGGTACATTTGATAGCTTGGTTCGAGGAGGCATTACCTTCGCAACCCCAGAACAAAAGCAGCTACAAGCGATTGCGCAAGAAGGCCAAGCGTTCTATCTCTATCCCGTACCGGAGGATGGTTGGAAACAATGGCGCACCGCTATCCCGAAACCATGATCAAATCAATCTAAACGATTAAAACGCAGCCGACGCTGCGTTTTTTTTCATCACTACTCCATCAATTCAAGCTTGAACTCTTGCTCATGCTCGCGCAGGCATAGGGTACAGGTTATAATCCCACTAATTATTACCCGTCGAGATAGAACATTGCATCAGAACGTATATCTTCCTGAAGAGTTTCTTAACGAGATGGCCGCGATCCTTCCAAGCCATCTGACTATGGATGACTTTGTCGCAGCCTGCCAACGCCCATTACGCAAAAGCGTTCGAGTAAACACCTTAAAACTCTCTGTTGATGAATTTAAGCAACGTGCAGCAAGCAAAGGTTGGCAGTTATTTCCAGTGCCATGGTGCCATGAAGGTTTCTGGATCGAAGCAGATGAATCACTCGTCCCGCTTGGAAATACCGCTGAACACATGACGGGGCTATTCTACATTCAAGAAGCGAGCTCGATGATGCCCGTTTCCGCGCTGTTTAAGGGCGACTCTAATTATGATGCGGTACTCGATATGGCCGCGGCGCCAGGCTCAAAAACGACGCAAGTCGCAGCCTGCATGAAAAATGATGGCGTTCTAATCGCGAACGAGTTTTCAGCAAGTCGAGTTAAAGTATTGCACGCCAACATCGAGCGATGTGGGGTAAGAAATACGGCCTTGAGCAACTATGATGGCCGAGTTTTTGGTGGTTGGCTACCAGAACATTTTGATGCAGTTTTGCTTGACGCACCTTGCTCTGGCGAAGGCACAGTGCGCAAAGATGCCGATGCGATGAAAAACTGGAACAAAGCCTCGGTCATTTCAATTGCCGAAACACAAAAAGATCTAATTGAGAGTGCTTTCCACGCACTTAAACCGGGCGGTGTGATGGTGTATTCAACCTGCACGCTAAGCGTTGAAGAAAACCAGCAAGTCTGTCATCACCTTAAAGAGACATTTGGGGATTTAGTCGCGTTTGATAGCTTAAAAGATCTGTTTCCTGAGGCAGAAAAAGCGCTCACGGATGAAGGGTTCTTGCACATTTTCCCTCAAGTTTACGATTGTGAAGGCTTCTTTGTTGCTCGAATTCGCAAACTGGGTTCTGCTACCGCGCCACAAGTCAAAAAACGTCTTGGTAAATTTCCTTTTACTAAAGCCAATGTCAAAATCCAGCAAGAGATTGCTGAGCAGTTACGCGATGCACTGAATATTGATTTACCAGTGCAAAGTCAGGTTTGGTTACGTGATAACGATGTATGGCTATTCCCTACCGCTCTAGAACCTATGCTGAGCGAATTTAAATTCTCACGCATGGGGATTAAAATAGCAGAAGCGCATAAGAAAGGTTACCGTTGGCAACACCAAGTAGCGACGACGCTCGCATCGGGCAATGAAACCAATAGCGTAGCACTTTCGATTGACGATGCGCGTGAATGGTTTATGGGCCGCGATGTTAGACCGGACGTACAACCAGGTAAAGGTGAAGTCATTGTGACTTACGCTAACGATGTGATTGGCCTAGGAAAATGGGTTGGCAACAGAGTGAAAAACGGCCTACCTCGCGAACTCGTCAGAGATAAAAACCTATTCTAGAAGGGATGAAGTTAGTTGCAAATTCTAGTGACTACTAGCTAAAGCAATACAATGCACTACAATTAAATGTATCAATAGAGATTTTAAACAGTTAGCACAGGCTCATAAAAGAGCCCTTCCCCTAGGCCCGGATCAGGATAAGATCTGGGCCTTATTTTAGGGCGCTGTAAACGAAAGGTTTAGCTCAGGCGAATACCTTCTTTTTCAATCGTAATCTTGCCTTGTTTGTAAAGTCCACCAATCGTCTTCTTAAAAGTGCCTTTACTGGTACGAAACGCAGCAAAAATCTCTTCCGGAGTCGATTTGTCGTTTAACGGCAAAAAGCCTTGTTTCTTTTCAAGCAGCTCGATAATACGTGTGCTTAAATCATCCATTTTAGCCACGCCGATTTTTTGTAAAGACAAATCAACTTTGCCATCCGCTCGAACCGCTTTAACGTAGCCTTTAAGCTCCTTACCAACAAACAGTTTACCGAATACATCAGAGCTGAAAATCATGCCCCAGTGTTCGCCATTGACAATCGCTTTGTAACCTAGCTCACTGCGCTCAGCAATCAAAAGGTCAACCTGCTGATTTGATTCGTAGTTTGCCGGTGTTTTGTCCAACCACTTGTTGAATTTAGTGGTGCCCACAATACGGCCAGAGGCTTTATCTGTGTATACATACACTAAGATTGACTGACCTTCTGTCAAGCGGCCACGCTGCTCGCTGTAAGGGATTAAAAGATCTTTATCTTTTACGCCCCAGCTTGCAAATGCACCGGTGCTGTTGACACCTTGGATTTTCATCAAGCCCCATTGCCCTACTTGAGCAATCGGTGTTTCTGTGGTTGCCGCGATATGGTTATCAGAATCAAAATACAAGAATGCATCAATAAACTGACCTACTTCAATTCCTTCCGGCGCTAAGCGATTCGGTAGCATAGTGGTGCCGTACTCACCTGCATCTAGAAATACACCAAACTCTGCTTTTTTGACAACTTCTAGGTGGTTTATTTGACCTACATTAATCATCGTATTTTTTCTCTGTAACACTTAATTTGGGGCGATTATAGCGAAACTCTGATATGCTTGCGCCAGATAATTAGAACTTTTTTCCTTTCGGAGCTTTCTCTTGATTACCGTTGATAAGCTAGACGGCATCACCCTCAAGATTTCCCACTCGATGGCGTCCAGCAAGAAGGCCGATCTTGACCTCTATTTTTTCGTCCCTGGCGAGTTAGGACTCAGTCCTGACGTATTGAAAGAAACCGAATTCTACTACGAATCGATCGTCCAAAAACGCGCTTATTATAGTGATAAGACACTATTGCCTTTGGTTCATAGCCGCTTGGCAAAGCGTGGTAGACTCTCTTCCACTCAATACCGCGTCAGTTTAAGTTTGTTCGCCTATCAATATGTTATAGCGCTCGATAAAGCGGTTAATGAATTGAATAAGCACGATCGAGAATCGGTGACGGATGAAGAAATCGATGCGGTTATCGAATTGGCGATCGATATACTAAAGAAACTGCGTCGCGCCATTCCTTATGAAGAAAACTTAAAGCGTTACTACGCCAATATTGATAACTATCTCTCTTGGTATACCGAGCAAAAGTTTCTCTCTTTGGTTGCGCATATGTCTCGTGATGGTGAATACAAAACGCTGAAAGAGCGTTTGATTATTATTGTTGAAAAAGAGAAAGCGCACCGCAAACTCAACAACTATAATTCCGCCACCACACGTGACGACGTCACGCGAATGAGCAATAAAATGCGTCTATTGCGACGTCTCATCGAGCACCCTATCGTTCTTAAAGAACGTACTATGTCGCTTGGTAAGAACATGAAGCGCATGGTGAAAGGTATTGCGACTGGTTTTGTAATGGTGTTCGTGACAACCACCGCGATCATGGCTCGTGATTACTGGGGAGAAATTACTGCTTCTTTCATTATCGCAATGTCGTTTGTCTACGCGTTACGCGAAATATTCAAAGATGACTTGCGCGACGTACTTTGGCGTTGGTTCCGCAAAGGCAAACCAAAGTGGCGACGTCGTTATATTGACCCGACCACCAATAAAACCGTTGGTCAAAAGACGGAGTGGCTGGATTATACCCAGTTAGCCAAACTCCCTGATCGCATTCAATTCGTACGTAAAAAACGTACAGCCCAACGTGAAGAGCAAATTTTGCATTATCGCTCCCATGTTGAAATGGCGACATCTAAATTCATGAGTGGTTACGAGGAAACTCGCGAGTCAATGATGATCAGCATGCGCCCTCTTACCCGTTTAATGGATAAAGGCTCAAATAAGGTTTATCTACTCAATAATGGGCAAGTAAGTCGAGAATCGGTTGAAAAGCGTCACCTGATTAACTTAATCGCACGTGAAAATCGCTACGATGGGAAACCACGTTATTACCGCTGGAAGATTATCATGAATCGTTCAAAAATCGTCGCGATTGAAAAAATCGATGTCGACCCGAATATTCCACTGCCTTAGTTATGATGCTTTTTTATCGAGCTCTTTTTGATCGATAGCGTCAATTGAAATATCGCCATTGGCTCATCACCATGCAGTGTTGGGCAAGTGGCGGTAATCGTAACGGGTCGATTAATGCGCTCTCCACTCACAATGGCTTGTTCTAGCATTTCATCAATCAGCGCACCATCTTGGCAAGTAAACACCACATCCGCTTCTGGTCGTTTGATAAACTCTGCTTGTACCGCTTTAAATGCCAATGATATACGCTCTCCACGAGCTTGACTCTTACTCATCGCCATAAAACCACCAGCAACATCAGCCCCAACCGCCAGTACGCCAAAGTACATACTATTTAAGTGGTTTTTATTGCGCTTTTTAAGTGGGATCACAACCTCCACTTTGTTTTGGTCCAAATGGATGATTTTGGGTCGGCAGTACCAAATCAGTGGCACCTTAAATAATCCAAACATTCTCAGATACAAATTGGCTTTGCGCAATGGCGTCAGAATTTGGCTCATAGTTACTGGTCTGATCTGTTTTCAATATTAACCATTAAATGCCAACAGCAAACAAAGTCAACATTGCATTAACAATTATGAGACTTACTACCGCCTAAAGGTTACATTGTCACCCCGTGACGGTTACTTTATTTACTTAGGAATAAGTTAAAGCCTAAGAATTTGTATAATAGGTTTATTCCTTATTGCGTTTCCGTTATCTTTACCGCTTCGTAATAAAAAGAATAGGCTGTGGTATGCCACTTAAAACTGACGAACTAAGAACCCAACCATTGGGACCAATGCCAGCTCCGGTAGAGCTGAGTAACGCTTACCCAATCACGGACGACGTTGCAGATCGCATAGCTCATTCTCGCCGCCAAATTGAACGTATTCTCAACGGCCAAGACAAGCAGCGCCTGCTTGTTATTGTTGGTCCATGCTCCGTTCATGACACCGAAGCGGCGCTTGATTACGCTAATCGATTAGCTGCAATTCAAGAACAATACAAAGATGAACTCTTTGTTGTTATGCGCACGTATTTTGAAAAACCACGTACTGTTGTAGGTTGGAAAGGTCTCATTACCGATCCTAATCTTGATGGGTCATATGCGTTAGAGACAGGCTTACACAAAGCACGTAAACTATTACTCGATATCAATAAACTGGGTTTAGCAACTGCGACTGAGTTTCTTGATATGGTAACAGGGCAATACATTTCAGATTTGATCACTTGGGGTGCCATTGGCGCTCGTACTACAGAGTCACAAATCCACCGTGAAATGGCGTCAGCGCTATCTTGTCCTGTCGGCTTCAAAAATGGCACAAACGGTAATATCAAAATTGCTATTGATGCTATTCGCGCTTCAAAAGCGTCGCACTATTTCTATTCACCAGATAAAAATGGCCGCATGACGGTTTACCGCACCAGTGGCAACCCATTTGGCCACGTCATTTTACGTGGTGGTGAGCAAGGTACGAACTTTGATGCAAAATCCATCGAAGCGGCCTGCAAACAGTTAGAAGAATTCGATTTACCACAACGACTTGTGGTAGATTTCAGCCATGCAAACTGCCAGAAAGAACATCGTAAACAAATCGATGTCGCTAAAGACATCTGCGAACAAATCAAATCTGGTAGCACTTTCATTGCCGGTATTATGGCAGAAAGTTTTATTGTTGAAGGCAACCAACCAATGGACGATCTGACTGCCCTTACCTACGGTCAGTCTATTACAGATCCATGCTTAAGTTGGGAAGATACAGCGAACATGTTGGAACTATTGGCGAACGCAGTAAAAGCGCGCCCATAAATTTACTTAGAGGACATCTACATGCCATCTTTTGATATTGTTTCTGAGATTGACACCGTTGAATTACGTAATGCGGTAGACAACGCATCACGAGAGCTAACGACTCGCTTTGATTTTAGAAACGTTGATGCTGAATTTGAGCTACAAAAAGATGAAACAGTAAAACTGAGTGCTGATGGTGATTTTCAGCTTAAGCAAATGCGCGAAATGCTTCGCGGTCACCTTGCTAAACGTGGTATTGATGCGGGCGCTTTAGAATCAAAAGAGCCTGAAGCGACAGGTCGTCGTTGGCATCAAATTATCGTCTTCAAGCAAGGTATCGACACACCAACAGCAAAAAAAGTGGTGAAGTCTCTGAAAGACGCCAAGTTGAAAGTACAAGCGTCTATCCAAGGCGAAAAAGTACGTGTAACTGGCAAAAAGCGTGACGATCTGCAAACCGCTATTGCACACATCCGTGGCGCAGAACTTGGTCAACCGTTCCAATTTGAGAACTTCCGCGACTAAGCTAGCCGTAGGCTTAAGTTAAAAGTCATAAAAAACCCGCCTATTGGCGGGTTTTCTTTTATTGACTGGCTAATTTCAAATGCAGGGCTTGCTTTATCAACAAACTAAATCTAGTTGAAGCTTGTGGAATAAGAACGACCACGCGTTGCTGATCTTGCTGTGCTTTGGCCAACATGGGCGATAGCGCGACTTCACTGTCAAACATCACCCGCTCTGCATCACGTCGAACTGAGTCAACAAAAACAAACGGACAATCTTGCGCATACAGAACCAATTCAGCTTGCTGCATCAAACGCAGAGCTTTAAGAGACAGCAACTCAACATCATCACCAAATTCAATCCAAGAAACCTGACCTACATCTGTTACGGGTTGATCTATCAACTTTCGATAACATAGCTCCAACGCTTGGTAAGAGGTCGCCACCTCAACTTCCGGTAGGTCAAAGAAACGCTCCCAAAATTTTCGTCTTGATTCAACATCCGGTAAGGCCTGCTTAATATCATTGCGTTTAGACGCGGCAAAATCTGCTTGGACATTCAAATTCTGCGGTAATTGTGCTTCGAGCTTCTGACGAATGTTTCGCACCAATACTGGCGATGCCCCGCCACTAGAAATCGCAACTTGAATTCGGCCACGATTGATCATCGAAGGAGTAATGAAATCACAATACGGCTGATCATCAACCACGTTGACTAATAGACCTAATTGCTTAGCGTCATAATGAACTTGATGATTAAGAGTCGGATTGTCCGTGGTAGCCCAGACTTGGACATAACGAGAACTTAGCTGATCTTTCGAATAGAAATTTTGAATCCAATGACATTCATTCTGCGCGACTAAGTTCTTTAGATAGCCATCAATCGCTGGTGACACAATCGTTACCATCGCACCAGCTCGTACCAAACTATCTACTTTACGGCAGGCAACTTCACCACCACCCACAACCAGTACGGGTTTTGCTTTCAAATCTAAAAAAATTGGAAAATACTGCATCGGACTCCCTGACACTAAAATGTTGAACGCTCTCGTCTTCTATAAGCCAGCAATATGTCTAAATAAGCAGATAGAGTGAGTTCACATCGCACAATTTAATCTAAATCGAATCTATCATACTGATTTTACACTGCAACTGCGAGTTAGACGCAAAACACCCAACAACTTCAGTCAAATTATACTTAAGTATAATTTACATAAATCTAACATATGGCCATGATGATAGATGTCTTAGTTTGTGATTTTAGTCAAAATACTATTTAAATTATACATTTGAGAATCATCAGATCCTTACCTAGGCTTATAACTGGTCGATTTGATATGTTGTGAAATTTTACAATCATCAGTAAGACTGTTAACAATACATGACGTTTTTTACGTTGTTTCAGGCATTGCCTGATTAACATGGAACATACAGGAAGTATAAACATGGCTAAAAAACTAACCCTTCTTGCTTCAGTCGCAGTTGCATCTACCGCCCTACTGTCAACTCAAGCACTTGCAGCAGATAGCACACTTGATAAAGTTAAAAAGCAAGGATTTCTCACTTGCGGTGTAAGTACTGGTCTTCCGGGCTTTTCAAACCCTAACTCTAAAGGCGAATGGGAAGGTATTGATGTTGAATACTGCCAAGCACTTGCCGCCGCGGTTTTGGGTGATAAAACCAAAGTTAAATATGTACCATTAACGGCAAAAGAACGTTTTACCGCTCTTCAGTCAGGTGAAATCGACGTTCTATCTCGTAATACAACCTGGACTCTACACCGAGACACTTCGCTAGGCCTCAATTTTGTTGGCGTGAACTACTATGATGGTCAAGGCTTCATGGTCAAAAAAGACCTTGGGGTTACCAGTGCCAAAGAACTTGATGGTGCAGCGGTTTGTGTTCAATCAGGGACAACGACAGAGCTGAACCTTGCGGACTACTTCCGTAACAATGGTATGAGCTACAACCCAGTAGTATTTGATACCGCAGCTCAGACCTCTAAAGGTTTTGATGCGGGACGTTGTGACGTCCTAACTACAGACCAATCTGGTCTATATGCACTGCGCCTCAATTTGGCTGACCCAAGTTCTGCCGTGGTACTGCCTGACATTATCTCTAAAGAGCCTCTTGGCCCTGTCGTTCGTCAAGGCGATGATAAATGGTTTAACGTATCTAAATGGACGCTAAATACCATGATCAACGCAGAAGAGTACGGTATTTCCTCTGAAAACGCTGACGAAATGCTTAAATCGTCTGATCCAAACATTAAACGTATCTTAGGCGTTGATGGACCTAAAGGTAAAGGTCTTGGCTTGAACGATGACTGGGGATACCAAATCATCAAGCAAGTGGGTAACTATGGCGAAAGCTTTGAGCGTTCTGTAGGTGAAGACTCGCCACTGCAAATCTCTCGTGGTGTTAACGCACTATGGAATGCCGGTGGTTTCATGTACGCGCCACCAATCCGATAGTCACTATAACGATAACTATATTGGGCGGGTCTCCCGCCCTTTTATTACATTCGATGGATTAGAGGTTACTGCTGTATGAAACCTACGAAAATCGAGGCGCCAAAAGCAAATCACTCCGCTACCAGCCTTATTTATAATCCCACCTTTCGCTCAGTCGTGTTTCAGATTATCGCTGTAGGCGCACTAGGCTTTTTCTTTTACACCATAGTTAACAATGCATTAAGCAACTTAGAATCACGTGGTATCGCCACCGGTTTTGATTTTCTCAATCAAGAAGCAGGCTTTGGGATTGGCCTAACTCTGATTGAATATGACGAAACCTACTCTTATGGCCGCACCTTTATTATCGGCCTTCTGAATACGGCAATGGTCTCTTTCCTTGGTGTGATCCTTGCAACCATCCTTGGCTTTGCCATTGGCATTGCCCGACTCTCTTCTAACTGGTTAGTGAGCCGCTTAGCCGCCGTTTATATTGAAGTTTTTCGTAATATTCCTCTATTACTGCAGATCTTCTTTTGGTATTTTGCCGTTCTACAAGCATTACCTTCACCTAGGCAGAGCTTAAATCTTGCCGATGCGATTTTCCTCAATGTTCGCGGTCTTTATTTCCCGGCCCCTATTTTTGAATCAGGATCGTCGTTCATCTTTATCACCCTTGTTATCGGTATTGTGGCTTCTATAGCGATCAATACTTGGGCGAAGAACCGTCAGAAACTAACTGGGCGTCAAACCCCCATGGTACGTATCGTACTTGGTTTGTGTGTATTGCTGCCTATCGCGGCTTATTTTTTAAGTGGCTCTCCTATTTCAGCTGAATATCCGGAACTGAAAGGGTTCAACTTCCGTGGTGGCATTAGCATCATTCCTGAACTGGCCGCGCTGCTGCTTGCTCTGAGTATCTACACCGCCTCATTTATTGCGGAAATTGTGCGCTCCGGTATCAATGCCGTCAGCCACGGACAGACAGAAGCTGCAATGTCACTAGGGTTACCTCGCTCTAAGACCCTAAAACTCGTGGTTATTCCACAAGCTTTGCGGATTATCATTCCACCACTGACTAGCCAATATCTCAATTTAACCAAGAACTCCTCGCTCGCGATGGCAATTGGCTACCCAGATCTGGTATCTGTTTTTGCAGGTACGACATTGAACCAAACCGGTCAAGCGATAGAAATCATCGCGATGACAATGGCGGTTTATCTCAGCCTAAGCCTCCTTACTTCTGCGCTGATGAATGTTTACAACCGCAAAGTCGCTTTGGTGGAGAGATAATATGAGTACACATCAATTTCAACCAGACCTTCCACCACCGTCTAATACCGTTGGAGTGATAGGTTGGTTACGACGTAACTTATTCAACAGCCCAATCAACTCAATAGTGACCATCGTTCTTGGTTATTTTGCTTTTGTTGGGATTTGGTCAGCCGTTCAATGGGCGCTTATTGACGCGGATTGGCTTGGAAGCTCTCGTGATGATTGCTCTCGGGTCGGCGCGTGTTGGGTGTTTATCAATGTGCGCTGGGACCAATTCATGTTTGGATTTTATCCGCAAGCTGAACTTTGGCGTCCCAAATTATTTTACGCAACTTTAGCCATATTTACCGTTCTACTAGCCTATGAAAGAACCCCAAAACGCACTTGGATTTGGTTGTTTTTTGTTAACGTTTACCCTTTCCTTGCCGCTGGGCTACTTTATGGTGGTGTCTTTGGTTTAGAGGTCGTTGATACCCATAAATGGGGCGGCCTACTTGTCACGCTCATCATCGCATTAGTGGGCATTGTGGTATCGCTACCTATTGGTGTCGCACTTGCATTAGGGCGTCGGTCTGAAATGCCAATTATTCGCAGTATCTGTACGGTCTATATCGAAGTGTGGCGTGGCGTTCCGCTCATCACGGTGCTATTTATGGCTTCCGTTATGTTGCCATTATTTCTTGCTGAAGGTTCCGAGACAGACAAACTGATACGTGCACTCGTCGGGGTGGTTCTATTTAGCTCCGCGTATATGGCAGAAGTTGTTCGCGGAGGATTGCAAGCGATACCCAAAGGACAATATGAAGCCGCCGATGCGCTAGGCCTTTCCTATTGGAAAAAAATGGGGCTGATCATCCTGCCGCAAGCATTGAAAATCACCATTCCATCGATTGTAAATACGTTTATTGGTCTTTTTAAAGACACCAGTTTGGTGTTAATCATCGGCATGTTCGATGTACTAGGCATAGGCCAAGCCGCAAACACCGACCCCGAGTGGTTGGGCTTTGCCACGGAAAGTTATGTTTTTGTCGCGTTAGTGTTCTGGGTATTTTGTTTTGGCATGTCTCGATATTCGATATGGCTCGAAAACAAACTGCACACCGGCCACAAACGATAGCGAATAAGGAAGTAATATGACGCAACAACAAGATTACATGATCGAAATTGACGACATGAACAAGTGGTACGGTGAATTTCACGTCCTAAAAAACATCAACTTAACGGTTAAAAAAGGCGAGAAAATCGTTATCTGTGGGCCATCTGGTTCCGGAAAATCAACTATGATTCGCTGTATCAATCGCCTTGAAGAGCACCAACGAGGTCATATTTTTGTCTCCGGCACTGAGTTGACTGAAGACTTGAAAAATATCGAAGCAGTGCGTCGAGAGGTCGGTATGTGTTTTCAGCACTTTAACTTATTCCCCCATTTAACCGTATTGGAAAACTGCACTTTAGCGCCAATATGGGTTAAGAAAATGCCTAAAGAGGAAGCGGAAAAAGTGGCTATGCAGTATCTTGAACGGGTCAAAATTCCCGATCAAGCCGATAAATATCCCGGTCAACTATCAGGGGGTCAGCAACAACGTGTAGCGATCGCCCGTTCGTTGTGTATGAATCCGCAAGTAATGCTGTTTGACGAGCCAACTTCTGCGCTCGACCCAGAAATGGTTCGTGAGGTTTTGGATGTCATGGTTGAGCTTGCTGATGAAGGAATGACGATGCTATGTGTCACGCACGAAATGGGATTTGCCAAAGAAGTCGCAGATCGAGTGATATTCATGGATGCCGGTGAAATTATTGAAGAGAACAACCCCATCGACTTCTTTGAAAACCCGCAATCAGACAGAACGCAAAACTTCTTAGCTCAAATACTCCATCATTGATTCAATAAATTGTGGCGTGGTGAAAGTTCATACCGCCGCTTAGCGAACACAAGCAAAGGCTCTAAGACTCACATCTTAGAGCCTTTAGCTATTTTTCTGGTGTATTGATCACTTTAATAACCCAGAAGTTATAAATGGATAGCGATTGCTCGTTGCACGTCACAACCAAATTCTACATTTAGATTGCAGAGCCCTTAATGCAACATTTTGCTGAGGAATTTAACCATAAAGATGGCCTATCTCTTATAAATGGCGTGCTACAAACGGGTTTGCTCGCAATCAAACGAGAGATTGGTTAAATTGTGTTACAACTTGAATCGTACATAAGCATCTAAATTTTATTATTATTTTAATTGCTACCCACTTGAGGCTTGATCTTTTCTCCGAACACCCTCATAAATGTAGCTATAAGCATAAACCCCATATCGAGGAAGATTATGAACAGCCCTATGTTTACCCGATCAACAAGTGCAACCAATACACTTGAGATCAACAAAACACTCAAGAACACCTACTTCTTGTTATCAATGACGCTAGTGACAAGTGCTATCGCTGCGATGGCAACAATGGCAATGGGCATTTCGCCAATCATGGCCATCGTGATGCAAGTTGCTGCTATTGGTATTCTGTTTTTTGTTATTCCAAAGAGCATTAACTCATCAATGGGCATTGTTTGGACATTTGTCTTTACTACTCTGATGGGCGGCGCTTTAGGTCCAATGCTATCGTACTACGCATCCATCGCGAACGGTCCATCAATCATCGCGCAAGCACTAGGCTTGACAGGTATGGTCTTCCTTGGTTTGTCGGCTTACACCATCACGAGCAAGAAAGACTTTTCTTTCATGCGTAATTTCCTGATGGCGGGTTTAATCATCGTTATCGTCGCTGCAATCATCAACATTTTTGTTGGTTCAACGATGGGTCAACTAGCGATCAGCTGCATGTCAGCACTCGTATTCTCAGGCTTTATTTTGTTCGACACTAGCCGTATTGTACGTGGCGAAGAAACTAACTATGTTAGCGCAACGATTTCTATGTATCTGAACATTCTTAACCTGTTCACAAGTCTACTAAGCATTCTTGGTATCATGAATGACGACTAATTAGTCACGGTTGTTTAAAAAAAGCCCGATGGTATATTGCCCTCGGGCTTTTTTATTGAGCAAACTCTAGAGCTGAGCTACCCTATTTCTGATTTAGTCGACTGGAATTCTATAATGTTCGAATATAACGGCATACAAATTGAGACGGATGCTCAGGGTTATCTATTGGATCACACCCAGTGGGAAGAAGGAATGATTGAGGTACTTGCTGAGCAAGAAGGCATTACCTTAACTGCAGAGCATCTTGAAGTGGTACTTTTTGTCAGAGAGTTTTACCTTGAATTCAACACGTCTCCGGCAGTAAGAATGTTGGTCAAAGCCATGGCGAAAGCGCATGGTGAAGAAAAAGGCAACAGTAAATACCTCTTTAAACTCTTCAAAGAGGGACCGGCGAAGCAGGCAACCAAGCTTGCTGGTTTACCTAAACCCGCCAAATGTTTGTAATTTTTGTCCTGTAGCCTCGCTACAGGATATCAAATCCCTTATAGGCCTTAAAATCTGCCTCTTCTTTCGATAACTCATCCACACGAGCACTTCTCGGGCCTTGCTGTAGATACTGCTCCATTGATGATATCTGCTCTTCATTACCGCAAACAACCACTTCAACATCACCGTTATACAAGTTTTTTGCATATCCAGTAACACCAAGCTTTAAACCATGATAAGCGGTACTGTAACGAAATCCAACACCTTGAACTCTGCCACACACCTTAAATTTCATACATTTAGCTATCATTTTAGTACCTCGTTTTTCTGCGTGATGGTATAGTGCTTTTGCTCTATTTTCCCTACAATTTCTACCCTTGCGTCTATCGAAGGAATTATAATTATGAAAGAAATCCCATTTCGTTGGATTGATAAATATCTCATTCATTTAAAGATCCAAGAAAAGTTCTATCTCCTCTTTTTGCTGCCTATCGCAGCCCTACTCATCTTAACTTTAGTTCTTGATAGTGCCTCTCAATCAATGGTTGATAACCTTTATCATGATGAAATCACATTGATTCGTAATCTGATTGAAACCGGCCAGCTCAATAAAACTCAAGTTGCAGAGCTCATTGCAGGTTCTGACACGATTGCCATGGGATATGGCGAAGGTTCAATTGCCGTCAATGGCGGCGAGTTCAGTCTAATTGCAATCCATGAGCAAAATGTATGGTCGACATTGTCATCTATACAAATTGGCCTCATCATCGCGACACTTACGATTATGGCTTTATCTGTCTACTACATCATGACCTTTATTGGTGGTGCGATGTACACTATGAACAAGGCACTGAATATCCTTGCCAATGGAGAACTGACCAATCGTATGAACTTTTTCAAAGTTCGCGATGAGTTTAGCGAAATCGCCATTACTATTGATAAAGTTGCAGAACGCGAACAAAACATGGTGTTATCGATTCAAGAGTCTATTGCATTGATGCAGCAAATTAGCTCTGAATTGAACCAAGCGACTCAAGAAAGCTCGCAGGTTTCAGCTTCGCAACAAGAGCACCTCGATTCGCTTGCAAGCGCTACCGAACAAATGGCCTCCACAATTCGTGAAGTGGCGACGCTTGCCCACGACTCAAGCTCAAACACTGATGAGGCACGCAGCGTCGCTCAATTAGGACAGACGAAGGTTCGTAATACACTCACCTCAATCTCTGGCCTTTCTTCAGAAATCCAATCTGCGTCAGAAGCGGTAGCAGAACTTGACGCCAATGCTGCTCAAATCGACGAAGTGGTCACGGCGATCAACGGTATTTCACAGCAAACCAACCTGTTAGCATTAAACGCGGCGATTGAAGCGGCTCGTGCAGGTGAGCAAGGCTGAGGCTTTGCGGTTGTGGCTGATGAAGTACGAGCTTTGGCTGGTCGCACGCAACAGGCCACGGTCGAAATTCAGTCCATGATCGAGGCACTGCAGCGTAATAGCCAATCACTGACTCGCTTAATGGAAACAACGGTATTAAGCGCCAATCAAGGTCAACAATTGATGACTGAAGTCAACGTTGAAATTGGTGAACTTGCCGATAAGAATCAAACCATCTCTGATAGCTCAACGCAAATCGCCACGGCAGCTGAAGAGCAAGGCGTTGTGGCAGATAACATTGCTGCCAGTGTTGATGAAATTAGACACCAATCTGGTACAGTGAGTGAAATGATCAACGCCTCCCAAGTGCATATTGAACAACTCCGCAACCAAAGCGCCACCATGGAAGAGATGTTGAAGGGTATAAAAGCCTAAAACCACGTGAACAGACGTAATAAAGAGCCGCCTAGTGCGGCTCTTTTATTTGCTTTTCACATGCGCTTCCCCGACAATACTCCCCCTTTGTGAACAACCAATTGAGTGAACCCATGACCCCAGCAATTTACCTCGTTAAAGGCCGCGACAAATCGCTTCGTCGCATGCACCCATGGGTGTTTTCCCGTGGTATTAACAAAGTAGAAGGTTCACCTGAGCTTGGTGAAACGGTAGATGTGTTTGCCGACAACGGCCAATGGCTTGCGAAAGCGGCATATTCTCCAAACTCTCAAATTCGTGCTCGCGTCTGGAGCTTTGAGAACACCCCTATCGACAAAGCGTTTTTTGTTAAACGCATTCGTGATGCGCAACTGCTTCGCGAAGATATTATCGAACGTGATGGCCTAACTGGTTACCGTCTTATCGCCGCAGAATCTGATGGCTTGCCAGGTATTACTATCGACCGATACCAAAATTACTTGGTTTGTCAGTTGCTAAGTGCTGGTGCTGAATACAACAAAGAAACATTGGTTGCGGCATTACTTGAAGTATTCCCTGACATCAACATCTACGAGCGTTCAGACGTTGCTGTGCGTAAGAAAGAAGGTCTTGCTGAAACAACGGGCGTTCTTCATGGTGAAGAACCACCTAAATCTGTCGTTATTGAAGAAAACGGCGTAAAGATCAGCGTTGATATTATTGGTGGCCATAAAACTGGCTTCTATCTTGATCAGCGCGACAGTCGTCAACAAGCGATGAAATACGTTAAGAACAAAGATGTATTGAACTGCTTCTCTTACACTGGCGGCTTCGGTCTGTATGCATTAAAAGGTGGAGCCAAGCGTGTGATCAACGCTGACGTTTCACAACCAGCACTTGATACTGCGAAGTTCAATGCCGAGCTAAATGAGTTTGATATCTCTAAGAAGCGCGCTGTTTTTCTAAACGCTGATGTATTCAAACTACTGCGCGAGTACCGCGATCAAGGTACTAAGTTTGACGTTGTTATCATGGACCCGCCAAAATTTGCAGAGAGCAAAGCGCAACTTAATGGCGCGTGTCGTGGCTATAAAGACATCAACATGTTGGCGATGCAAATCCTAAATCCAGGTGGCACATTGCTAACTTACTCGTGTTCAGGTTTGATGGAACAAGGTCTGTTTCAAAAAATCATCGCGGACGCTGCCATTGATGCAGGTCGCCAAGTGAAATTTGTCGAACGTTTTGAACAAGCGGCAGATCACCCAACGGATACTGCTTATCCAGAAGGTTTTTATCTTAAAGGCTTCGCTTGTAAAGTGTTGTAATCCTTTAAGCAAAGAGCAACGCTTGCAAAGAAACCAAAAAAAGGGCCATTAGGCCCTTTTATCGTTTAAGTACTACATAACTTAACTTTAAACATTAATCAGGTAAGTTCACAAATAGGTTATCTAATAGAGGTGCAATAGCTTCACCGGTTTGCGGCCCTTTATTGTATCCACCAAACTCTGAACCAACACCTTCCAACGTAATCGAAATATCGACGTCAGCGCCATTATTGATGACAATTTCAACATCTTCACGCGAAATTTTTTCAATCGAAATGTTATCAAGTAAATCTTGCATTGAATCAACATCGCCAAGTAACTCAGAGATATCCAGCTTATCTTCACCCAACTCAAAATCTTTGATTACATCCTGATCGTTACGGGCGTCACTACCTTGATCAACCCATTTAAAGATGTCGGCATCCAATCCACCAGTGAGGATATCATTACCTGAACCGCCAATCAGAATATCCGTACCAATACCACCATCAAGGATGTCGTCACCTGAACCACCACGCAGTCCGTCGATTCCTTCACCACCGAATAGGGTGTCATTACCTGAACCACCAAAAATAGCATCTGCACCGTTTTCACCATGGACAAAATCGTTGCCGCCCCCCGCATGAGCGACATCAATATAGGCATTGCTTACCGTCGATGTATTGAGAGCGCTATCCTCCCCCCAAGCAGGCGCTAATAATTGGTCATCATCAGAGCCTGACATGAAATTATCAATCTTAATTTGGGCATCCAACTGGTTTGCCAAAGAATGCGCATTTTCATCTAAACGCGCATGGCTATCACCCAGTTTGATGTAATCATTCCCTGCGCCCATAAATACATCATCACCAGCGTCACCGACGTCGATCAATAAGCCGTCGCTCTGTTCATAATCACCCAATTGGTAGATTGGTGCTTGACCAATTTCCGCCGCGGAGCCAGACCACAAATATTTGTCATGCCCCTGCATATAATGGACGGTATCGACTCGATCGCCAGTCGAAACCAAATCAATGATCGCTGTATCACCATTATCAAGAATGTCACCTAGTGCAGATTCATTGTCGACACTCAGACGGAAGCTCTCTGTCGATTCATATTCGATGTCGTCAACAGTAGGTAAGAAAACTTCAAACTGCGGGACGCCTGCTGGCACAACGAGTTGTCCAAACTCGTTAACGGTAACACCATGTGAAAATGTTACTTTAGTTAAATCAACATCATAAATGCTAGCGCCGTTTTCAGGTGTGAATGCATAGTTAAAAACTGATTCTTCCAACGTCACTTTATCTAGCTCGACCATGTACGTAAGCACTTGGCCTTCATCCACAGCCGACCCCGTAATACCCGTCACTTCAGCAGGTTCAGGAAGAGGATTTACAATCACATTTACTTTTGCTGAATCGACACCACCATTTCCATCATCAATTTGGTAAGTAAACTGGGTGTTACCAACAAAATGATCATCGAGGTCAAACTCGACCATATCCCCCACGATAGTGGCGACACCATGTTGCTCTCCGTTTACATAAGTAATCGAGAGTGAATCACCGTCAAAGTCATAGTCGTTAGCCAACAATTCACTCAAAGGAATACGCAGCACATCGCCTTGATTTACGGCATAAGCCCCTTCAGAAGAGAGCTCTATACCCGCAAGAAAAAAGTCTGATGAATCATTAGTAGAGTCACCTTGAACCCCATTACTATATTCAGTGGCTTGAAAAACAATTTCGTTAAAGGCTTTGCCGTCAGTATCTATTTCAAATACACTTTTCTCGCCTTTATAAGTACCTTCAAACGTACCACTGGCGACTGGATTACCATCTAAATAAGCAATCCAAACCCCTAATTCATGGTTTTGGACCCCTTCGCCTTCATTCTCATACAAGTTTGTCGTTGCAAATTTGCCACTCGTTGCCGGTTTATCGAATTTAATGCTCAGCTTTTCAGATTGTCCTTCAACGCGATCGTATTGAACTTGACCTGAAGGGCCGGCCCATGGCGCTCCTTCAGTGACACCAAGACGATCCTCATCATCAGCATTAACTTCAACGCTCTCACCTTTGTAAAACCCAGAAAGTGTCACGTCATCCCAACCCACTCCATTGAGTTTAGAGTCTGTTGTCATATTCCCTTGAACTAAGGTGTAACTTACAGGGTCGTTAATCGCAATCGGCGCCTGATTCACGCTTTGCTGTACAGGAGAATTACTAATTGGTGTTTTTGCCGATGTGTTGAGTTGGTGGTTATTCTGATCTGATTGACTAATCACTTTACCGTCCTTTGATTGCTTCTTACGCTCATTTTGTCATCTGTTTTGGTTGTTCAATAAATCAGATATAAAAACGAGGCTTGTCCTAATGAGATTGATGCCTTGAGCTAAATGTCATACTGCGGCTTGTTTAACGTCTTAACCACACTATTATCAACTAATTTAACATCTCGAAATTAAGACAATTTAAATAAATTAATATCGTTCTTTGGCAGAAGATCACTTATAAATCGAGGGGGTATTTGAGGCATAAAAAAAGGGCCTTCTGGCCCTTTTAACAATGTATTTTTCTATTCAGGTAAATTAATGAACAATGAGTCCACTAATACTTTCAAGTTATCGCCAGTCACAGTTCCAGAATCTATAGCGTCAAATTGATTACTATTATTTTCAAGCGTAATCTTAATTTCGCTGCTATTTCCATCGGAAATCGTTATATCCAGATCGATATCCTTCTCAATGACGATATTATCCAACACATCTTGCAAAGCTGAATCAACCTCTAATAAATCCGACACATCCAACTTGTCCGAACCTAATTCAAAATCTGTCACGGTATCAACATTGCCTTTAGAGGTGTCAAAGTCTAGCCATTTAAAGATGTCGACTTCATCACCGCCGGTCAAAATATCAGCACCAAGACCACCAATTAAGATGTCTTTGCCTTGGCCACCATTCAATACGTCGTCACCTTCTCGAGCGAATAGAATATCGTCACCAGAACGACCATCTAATTGGTCATCGCTACCTTCGCCAACAATAATATCATTTCCATCTGTTGCCGTTTTTCCGGCACTTAATGTATCAGCCGCGATAATGTTCGCATCACCACCAGCTAGCAACTTGGTTGAGTCAATATAAATATCAAACTCTTTAATTCCTTCGGGGACATCAAGAACAAATGTAGGGCTCTCTCCTGAAATGGCTTTCACACCATTAGTAAATGTCAGGTCGCTAAGTGGATCAATCACCCCAATAACCGAGGCAAAGTTCAATTGGTACAACGTTGGTTCTAAAGTCACTTTGTCAAAGACAACATCAAATTGGAACTGCTCATCGTCATTAACAAGCACCGGTGTCATATCTTCTGAAACAACGTCTGCGGCGTGGGGAGAACCTTTGAGGCTTACTGGTATTTCCGCTACTGTAACGCCACCATGTTCATCAACAATTTCAACAGAAATGACGGTATCACCTTTGTAAGAGGAGCGAGAGTAAAACTCTACATTGCCATCGACAATTTTCACCCCTCCAGCCTCGTAAGGGACTGAAACTTCTCCAATGTGTAGTTTGTCCCCTTCCAAGTCGTGTGCATTATCAAGCAATAGATCGACAGGGATAGTTAAGGTGCTACCGCGAACAATGGTGAAACCATCTTTAGCTTCGACTTCCAAACCTGCTAGATAGTAATCTGATGAATCGTTTGAAGTATCTCCCTGAAGACCTTGAGTAAATTCTGTTGCAGAATAAACGATTTCATCAAATGCATAACCATTGGTATCAATTTGAAATTCACCACGATTTCCACGACCTAAATCAGCCCCATCAAATGCGCCGCTCGCCACTGCTACGCCGCCGAGATAAGCAATCCAACTTCCTGATTCATGATTATTGTCCCCAGCACCTTCATTTTCAAACAAACGCGAAATGGTAAAACTGCCTGATGTCGCAGGAGCATCCAGCTTAACACTGAGGTTTTCCGATATGCCGGTTTCACGGTCATATTGAATTTGTCCTAATGGTCCACCTTTTTCTGCCCCATCTTCAATCCCTACTTGGCCGGTAGCATTATTGACACTCACACTCGCTAATTTATCACCATACTGAGCATTAAGGGTGACATCCTGCCACTGCAATTCACTATCTGTTGGGCCGTCTTTACCATTATCTGACGTACGCATATCTCCTTGGCTCAACTGATAAGCAAATGGGTCAGTATCAAAAGTCGGGGCCGTATTATCGAGAATGGTTCCAGTCCCCGTTTGTTCAACTAAGATGCCATCTGCATCAAGCGAGCCAACGGTAAGATTAAGCTCTTCTGGGCCTTCATTTTCGTTGTCAACGATAGTCGGCACATAAACATCAAACTCTTTTACGCCTACTGGCACAACAAATTGAAACTCACCATCAGAAGCGCCGGTAATTAAGGTTACACCGTTGGTAAAGGTTAAATTTTCCAATGACACATCACTGGTATTGGCAACACCAGTGAAAACCGCGGCGAATGTCGTCTCGCCGAAAGTGGGTTTATCTAATACCACGGTATAGATCAGCGATTCACCTTCATGTACTTGATTGGTGTCCTGTTCGATACCATCAGAATCTCGCAGAAACACCCCCTCGACAAGCGCATCGCTTGGTGCAGGATTAACGAGAATTTGAATATTGGCTTCGTCAAAACCTCCATTACCATCTGTAATCTGATATTCAAGTGTTGTTGATCCGTATGTATTGGTGTTTGGCTGGAAAACAATCTCATCACCTTCGATACGAACCAATCCTCGTGAACCGTCGGCATTAACAAATGTTATGGATAATGTGTCGCCTTCGAGGTCACTATCATTAGCTAAAATGTCAGCAATTGGAATTCTTAACTCTTCACCTTGGTTGGTGGCATAAGTATCGTCTGAACTGACTTCTATCCCGGCAATGAAAAAATCTGATGAATCATTATGAATATCGTCCACTAACCCATTGGTGTATTCATTCGCCTGAAAGATCACCTCATCAAAGGCATAGCCATCAGTATCAATATCAACAAATGTTTTTTCACCATTATCCGCAGCTTCGATGACACCGCTGGCCACCGCAACTCCATTCAAATAAGCAACCCAAGTGCCTTTTTCATGGTTAACCTTACCCTCACCTTCGTTGGTATAGAGGTTAGTAACAGCAAAGCGCCCTTCTGTTGCAGGTTGGTCAAATTTAATACTCAACTTTTCAGACTGACCAGACTCTCGATCGTACTGCAGTTGCCCTGTAGGCCCGGCCCATGGAGCACCATCTATAACACCAACACGATCATCATCAAGTATATTAACCTTGCTTTCATCACCGTTAAAACTACCGGTCAAAATCACCTCATTCCAACCTTGATTTGAATCAGAACTGATAGACATATCACCTTGAACTAAAGAAAAACCGATGGGGTCATCGACCGCAATAGGCGCTGTTCCGGGAGTAGTTGGCACACTTGGAGTAATAATCGGCAAGGAATCTGACGGCGAATTAAGCAACGAAATAAGCCCTTGGCTCTGCGTGTGGGATAGGTTGAGTGGACTAGAGCCTTGGGTAACAAACTGTGTTTCGGCTAATAATTCACTACCATCTCGCCCAATAGTGCCAGATAAGCCCAGACTTGAACCTTGTGGTCCGCCAGCGGCAGGCGCGAGATCAGGATCAGACAATGTTGGATCTTCTCCCTGTTCAATGGCAGAAATAATACCGGCAATATCCTGCGACACATCATTTAATAGCCCAT
This sequence comes from Vibrio ichthyoenteri ATCC 700023, assembly GCF_000222605.1. Classification (GTDB taxonomy): domain Bacteria; phylum Pseudomonadota; class Gammaproteobacteria; order Enterobacterales; family Vibrionaceae; genus Vibrio; species Vibrio ichthyoenteri. The sequence continues at coordinate 53,477 of NZ_AFWF01000149.1, forward strand.
CAGGCGTCACTTGCTGTGCATTAACCCCCTCGAGTTCAGCACTATTTTGAACGAGCGGGAAGTCAAGAACTAGTTCACCGGGTAGAGGTTGCTCGCCGCTATTAAGAACTCTAATGTCACCATTAATATCGATCACTAGAACTTGACCACTAGCCAAATTTGCTAATGACAAAAAACCACCAATACCCATAGATTAAGCCTCAACTGAAATTAATGTTATTTGTGTCGCAAGAATACTGAGCAAAGTAATCTGGCCTTACCCCACTCAGCAGAAAAAATTAACATTTCAATCACAGTCAAAGAAGATCTATGTCAACAAACTTCATCAAATTACCATCATTGAGACTATTTGATGCAAACGAAGCGATAATTTGGATCTCATCACTTGTATCGCATGCCACGTATTTCTTTGGCATTAGATCATCTTTGCCTAAAATCCCATTCTCACTTTCTCAAATGTAATAATTTTGATGTGTGTTGTGTAAATGTTGTTTTTTTACGTTGGCACTCAAGCTATCTCAGTGTTAATTTGAATATCAATAGGCGGGTTATTCTCAAAGTTAAGACCCACTTTTGAGTAGTATCCTTCACCAAGGAGCATTTCTAGGAGAATAATGGTGAAAATAACACAACTCAGCACGCTCGGTTTTTTGATTGCTGCAAGCTTGAATGTTCATAGTCAAACATTAGAACAGGCGGTTTCAATCACTTTAATTAGCAATCCTGAAATTAAAGCTGCATATAATGAATACCAAAGTAAATATTATGATGCTGAGGCTTCTGGCGGTGCGTATTTACCTCAGATTGATTTAGACGCCGGGATTGGTTATGAAAATGTTGATTTGGCGTCAGGCACTAAAGATGAATTGACCCGCAAAGAAGCAACGCTAACCCTAACGCAACTGTTGTGGGATGGAAACGCAACCCTAAACGATATGGATAGAACGGCTGCGGATGCAGAATCTGTGCGCTTTCAATTACTGGCTGATGCCTCTGACATGGCGCTGCACGTCTCTGAAATCTATCTTGATGCCACCAAAGCTTACGATGTATTGAAACTATCAGAAGCAAATTTAGCGGTTCATAAATCCATCCACTCTGACATTAAACGCCGTGTCGAGTCTGGGATTGGTTCTACCGCTGATCTTTCCCAAGTTGAAGCTCGTATCGCCAAAGCGCACGGAAATTTGATTGCCGCACAAAACAACATGTTTGACATACATACACAGTTCAAACGTGTCGTTGGCCAAGCGCCACAAGGCCTAGTTTTCCCTCGAGCAGATGAAGCTGCACTTCCCTATACCTTGGGTGAAGCTCTTGAATTGGCAAATCAATATCATCCAGTTATCAAAATTGCGCTTGTCGATGTTGATTCAGCAAGATTCCAGTACGAGCAAAGTAAAGGCGTCAATTACCCTACGCTTTCAGTGGAAGCGGCACAAATTTGGCGAGATGACGCGGGTGGTATCGTCGGTGATAGCGAAGAGTTTTCAGCAATGCTGAGATTACGTTACAACCTTTTCAATGGCGGTTCAGATGCCGACCGTACTGAAAGTGCCGCTTATCAACTCAATAAAGCAAAAGATTTACGTGATAGAACCTATCGCTCAGTAGAAGAAGGATTGCGTCTGTCTTGGAGCGCGCTGGACTTAACCGTTCAACAAAAAGAATTTCTGGAAGATCATGTTGATTCTGCATCTGAAACGGTTATCGCTTACGAAAAGCAATATAAACTCGGAAAACGTACCTTACTCGATGTATTGAATACCGAAAATGAATTGTTTGAAGCCCGTAAAGGCTACTTAGATGCCAAGTATCAAGAACAGTTCGCGAAATATCGCGTCCTTAACGCTACTGGAAAATTGCTCGATGCCTTGCGCGTCGATACACCAACAGCATGGAACCAAGCCGCAGAGTACTAATATGATGAAAAATATCCTGACTTTCTCACTCATTAGCTTAAGTCTGACTGCTTGTGTCAATCGTGACAATCAGTACGACTACATCGAAACACCGCGTGCCAGTCAAGTTGCCGATCTGCAAGATGACGATCGTGATGGCGTCATCAACGCACGTGATTTATGCACTGAAACACCAATCGAAACCCAAATTGATAACGATGGATGTGGTCTAATTATTACCTCTAGCGAGGAGCTTGGCCTGCATATACTGTTTGAAAATGACTCCAGCGAAATATCGCCATTGTTTGAAGGTCAAATTCGTCAAATGGCCGATTTCTTAAAACAATATCCTGAGACATCAATAGAAATACAAGGTTACGCAAGTAAAGTGGGTAATGCTGATTATAATCTCGCTTTGTCTAAGCAGCGTGCCATTGCTGTCGATAAGAAAATTGAATCTTTAGGGATCTCGGCGGATCGAGTCACGATTGTGGGCTATGGTGAAACGCATCTTGAGGACCTCGGTGATGACGAAATAAGCCATGCACGCAACCGCAAAGTGGTTGCCAATGTCGTCGGATATAAAGGCGATATATTGAAAGAGTGGACTATTTTCACTCGGTTGCCAAAATAACGGCAATTTAAGCAAATTAGGGAGCAATTGCTCCCTTTTTTATTGGTATCCACGCCATGCAGTGCTAACCTTACGGCAATTCTATCTACGAGAGTACAACTATGAGCAAATTAACGGCTGATATCGAAGCAAACTTGGCACTTTTTGTCGAAGAGACAAAGTCAACTCAACTTGTTTGGGGCTTGCGTAACGAAGAAGGTTGGTTATCTTGTGATTCAACAGAGTTTGAAGAAAGCGAAGTTATGCCTTTCTGGTCGACGAAAGAAGACGCTCAAACACACAACGTTGAAGAGTGGGCTGATTTTGAAGTGCTAGAAATTCCACTAGATATTTTTGTTGAAGATTGGCTACTCACTCTTGCAGAAGATGGCGTCCTTGTAGGCACCAACTGGAATGCAACATTAGAAGGTAAAGAGTTAGAGCCTAGCGACCTAGCTAAGTTATACCTATAACACCTTGATATGAAATTAAAAACGCCATCTCTGGCGTTTTTTTGTGTTTAAATTACAGAAAAATCAACCTCGATACACCACTGCGCGACTTTAATCACATTTACTATCTTCACTAACGGTCTAATTGGTCATTCGATTGTTCGTTAACAAAAGCTCGCCTAATATAGCGATTCGAATACATCGTCTATTAACTCTCTCATATTTCATGAATCTACATCTGGCCAAATTTTCTTGTGTTGTCGCCTTGCTCACTGCACTGCCATCCAATGCTCAAGACTCACTCTCCCAATGGGAAGAAACCTACGCAAGTGCGCTAAAAAGTGATAAATCACGAGCATTATCATTGTTGCAAGATCGCTACAATGGACTTGAGCCCGGTATAGAGAAACTTTATGTCAGCAGCAAATTACATGGCTTTATGATCCTCAATGGTCAACCATACCATAGTAAGAAAACACTCTTCGATGCGGAATTTACCGCACATGAGAAGAATTTCATTGATGCGTTAAATTATGAAGAGCAGCTAGACTTTTCAGCCGCTAGCCAACGTTATATCTCGCTTCTTCAGTACGCAGAGCGCAAAAAGTCCCTTGATGGCCAAATCATTTTTGAATATCACCTATGTCGAGTACTCAATCGACAGGCTCAGTATCAACAAGCCAATGTTTACTGCTCTTCACTTAATACCCATATTCAAGATGCGACAACATCCATTTTACCTAAATACATGGCGCATAGAGTCATCGCCAATAACCAAGAATTTCTCGGAAATTACCAAGCGGCACTAGATACCTATCAAAAACTCTTAGCTGATATTCCTGACTATGTTGATTCCTCTGGTGTCTATAACGATGCTGGATTATTACTCTCAACACTAGGTCACTATGACAAAGCAAAACAATATATTGATATCGCTTTAACCATGCGAACCAACAATATGTCTTTGCTACAGCTTGCCCAATCGCACCACAGCATGGGAAAAGTAATGTTCAAAAAAGGTGAATATGAAACGGCTATTGTTCATTTGTTACGATCTAAGCAAATTGTCGATGACTACAATCACTTGATTGGTATCACCTACGCTCAACTAGGTCTTGGCCAATCTTATATTGGTCTTGGTGATTATGAGCAAGGCACCCAGTACTTACTCGACGCATTAGATAGCGCCACTAAACAAGAGAACCCTCAGATCAGAGGTGATATCTACCTAACCTTAGCCGTGAGCCACCAACAGCAAAATAAGATGTTGGCAGCCAGAGAATTTGCCTTACAAGCACTCGACCTAGCGGAATCGATTAGTAGTGAACGATTGAAAACCAAAGCGCTCAAATTACTTGCAGAAATGTCAGAGAGCCAGGGCGATTTTAGTCTTGCTTTAACCTATTATCGCGCTTACGCACAATCAGAACTCAGCAAGCGTGATAAAGAGCATCGCTCTGCATTCATCGCATTAGATAGTGCAAGACGTGACTACATCAGTGAAAACAAAACAGCAAAATTGATTGCAGATAACGCTTCGCTACGCGGACAATTCAAGGATTTGGAAGAGAAAAACAATCTCGCTCTTTTAGGTATTTTGTTGCTGGCCTTTAGTTTTGTAGGCTACATCTACTACCGTCGAAATGATACCACAAGGTGCGAACAAGATAACTTGACCGCCGCTCTTAATCGTTCAGCCGCCATAAGAGAAATCAAACGACAACCTGCTGTGAATAATCCAGATTTAAAGCATGTGTTGTTGTATATAGATTTAGATGATTTCAAAAATTTCAACAGGCAACATGGCTATTCAAACGGTGACATCGCGTTAAAACACACGATTGACGTAATTCAAAATCAAATGGATAGCCGTGATACTATTGGCCGTCTTGGAGGGGAGGAGTTCATCCTTCTCTTTAAAGCAGTGGATGAACTCGATGTTGCAGACAAAGTTGAAAAGTTGCATCAAGCGATTATTAATACGGCGTTTGAAACCACAACTGGAGAGCCACTCAATATCTCGGCAAGCCTTAGCTACTTAGCAACAGCCAAGGCATTAAATGACTTTGATGAACTCTACGCCATCCTCGATAGCGCTCTGCACAATGCAAAGAAAAACGGCAAAAATCGCATTATTGACGCCAACCAATAATCAACGATTACATCGCTGAAGCTTGTTTATGCTCTAAAGACTGCATAACCAATGGTTTATCTGCTAAATACTGTTCCAAGCCCACTTTGCGAAGTTCGCAAGCTGGGCAATCCCCACACCCATCACCAATAATCCCGTTATAGCAGGTCAGCGTCTTCTCTCGAACCAACGACAGTGCATCATATTGATCTGCTAGCGCCCACGTCTCAGCCTTGTTAAGCCACATTAACGGGGTTTGGATAGTGAAAGGTCGATCCATCCCCTGCACTAGCGCTGTATTCATTGACTTAACAAATTCGTCTCGACAATCTGGGTAACCAGAAAAATCGGTTTCACAAACACCGGTGATGACACTTTGTGCGCCAATTTGATATGCATAAATGCCCGCTAGAGTAAGAAAAAGAATATTTCTCCCTGGAACAAAGGAGTTAGGTAATCCATTTTCTTGCAATTCATGTGACACTGGAATGTCATCACGGGTCAACGAACTGATAGCAAGTTCATTAAGCAGACCCACATCCATAACTTTATGTGCCGTAACACCAAGATCCAAAGCAAGTTGTTGTGCGACTTCAATTTCTAGCTTATGACGTTGGCCATAATCAAAGGTAATTGCATGAACCTCATCGTACTCCTTCAATGCTTGCACAAGGCAGGTCGTTGAATCTTGACCACCACTAAAAACGACCACTGCTTTCTTCATATTGTTGTCCTTATTAAGCAATTTCGAGGTATTTATGGGTTTGAATCGAAAGACGCCAGTTACGTGCGATACAAGTATCGATACACAATTGCGTTGCTCTCTCTTTCTGACTGATTGGCTGTAACGCAATGACCGTTGTAGGACTAATCATCAACCCATCCAATAGTTCATCTAGCTGGTCAATGTCTTTTTGCGTACCAACCGGATGTTTAATTTCATTTGCACGCAGTAAAGAGCTAGGCAGAACTGGTAAACGTCCTTTCATGGAAATCTTTGGTGACACTGTCACCCAACTACTATCACTAACAACAACCTCAGAAGTGCCACTGGTTTCAATTTGGCAAGTACAGCCGAGAGATTCGAAAGCCAGCGTGAGTGGCCTCAGATCATAAATGCAAGGCTCCCCTCCAGTAATGACAATGTGGCGAGCATTATATTTCTCTTGATACAGACTAACGATTTCTTCCGCAGAAATTCGACACCATGTTGGAGAATCACCCTGCTTAGCAAGCACCTCTATGAGTTTGACCTCATCTTCCGGATTCGCGCTCCACGTTTGTTGGGTATCACACCACGCGCAACCGACCCCACATTCTTGAAGACGAATGAAAACCGATGGTGTTCCGGTGAATTCACCTTCACCTTGAATGGTTTCAAACATTTCATTTAACTTGTACAAACCGTTCTTCGCTCTATTCAAATTTACCCTTGGGTCGAGACGATATAGCACTCATTTAACAAGGTCAAATCATCACTCGAATACGCGAGCTTTTTCTGATTGCAAATTGATATGTCAATAAATAGACAATGTCGTAACTACAAATGCTGTTATTACTCAAGCTTATACCGCACAAAATACGACGCAGAGCTTAATACAGCCTCCACATTAGTATATGTTATTGATACGATTATGATATTTTGTTCATTAATGTTTTTTTCCTACAAGATTCAAAATTTTAAACGCGCTAAGATAAGCATGCTCATGCTTATTTTAATCAAGGACAAATAAATGCTGCGCAATTTAACCGTAAAACAAAAGATCACCCTACCTCTAGTCGGGATCATTGCCCTGTTTACAGCAAGTTCGGTTTTTAATATCACCGTATCTCATCAACAAAGTAAGCTTACCGATGACCTGAACCAGGTCGTGATGCCTGCCTTATTTACGATTGAAGACGCCTATCGAGATCTCTACCAAGCGACTTCTGCAATCCAAGGCATCGCTTTGGCGGAAGACTCTCAAGAAGCTATTGATTTCAATCACTTTGAATATGAAGATAATGCATACAAAGCAATACCTCGGATGCAAAAAATCCAAGACGTCGTTGACGCAGGCGTATTACCAAAATCTGCGACGATAGAAATAGACAAATTGGTGGCATCGGGTAATAAATGGCTGGCAAGTTACGAATCATTGCTCGCTAACCCACAAGCAGAATGGATTCCAATCTACCAACAAAATAAAGCGATTTACGAGCAACAATTTGTCGCAGCGCGCAAACAGCTTAACGTGGTTAAAGATCTCGTTGACGCAAAAAAAATTGAAATGCAAAGCGACATCAATAAAGCGGCGGCCAAAGGAGAGCTGTGGTTACAGCTTGGCACACTGGTGGTCATCTTACTGGCCATTGCAACCTGCTTTATTCTGATTCGCGCAATCGTTAAACCTATCGAAGATATCCAACACGCGATGAGCGAAATCGCCTCAGGCGAAGGCAATCTAAATCAAACCATTGAGTCAAAATCGAATGACGAGATTGGTCAATTAGCCAAGAGCTTCAACCAATTTGTCTCCAAAATACGCGCGACCATTCAACAAGTCGTGGCGACAAATGCCTCAGTGAGAAGCGAACTGAGTAGTCTGGTTAACCTTTCTCAAACGATCGCATCGCAAACCACGCTGCAAAACCAAGAAAGCGAATTGGTTTCAACAGCAGTAAGCGAAATGCAAGCAACCAGCGGTGTGGTCAGCGACAATGCCAACGAAGCGGCAAAAGCGAGTCAAAATGCCGACTTAGAAGTTCAGTCGACGAATCAAACCTTAGATAAAACGGTCAATTCAATTCGTGATCTTGCCGCTGACATTGAAAAAGCCAGCAGTGTTATCCATGATCTTGATGCTGACGTAGGCAATATTGCATCGGTGCTAGATGTGATTCGTGGTATCGCGGAACAAACTAACTTGTTGGCACTGAACGCGGCTATTGAAGCGGCTCGTGCCGGTGAACAAGGTCGTGGTTTTGCTGTAGTTGCTGATGAAGTGCGTTCACTCGCCAGTCGCACGCAACAGAGCACGGGTGAAATTCACAACATGATTGAAAAATTGCAGCAAGGCGCTCAACAAGCGGTAAGTGTCATGGAATCAAGCCGCCATAGCAGTGAAAGCACCATTGAGACGGCAGGACAAGCTAGTCAATCACTGCAAGCTATCTTAACGGCTATTTCAAGTATGAGTGATATGAATACTCACATTGCTGCTGCCGCAATTCAACAAAGCGAAGTCAGTGAACAAGTAACAGAAAACATCGTTCGCATAGCAACCAACAGCTCTGAAGTTGTTGATATTGTGAGACAAGCTGAACATAAAATTGGCACGCTCAATCAGCAGTGTGAACAACTAGATCAGTTAGTTTCACAATTCAAATGTTAACCGTGCTCTAAATAGCCAAAGGCCTAGCAATGCTAGGCCTTTGTTTTATCGATTTTCAAATATCCGACAGAAACGAGTACCAACATTGGCCAGCGCATCACCTCCACCAATAGTGAATGCAAATTACTGCTATCTAGCTGGGTATGTAATGCCTCTAATCCTATCCATGTAATAACCAGTAGTAAAACTAACCGAATCATTGAAGCTAGCGTAACTCGTTCAGGCAAACCAGCAAACAATATCACGATTAACATTAATGTCGTGGTCATTGCCAACGTCAACAGTGAAGGCGTTTGCCACCATAGCAACAAAATACCGCTCGCCCCCATGGCAAGGAGCCAGACGCCTTTAGCATAGAATAGTTTCTCGCTCTCTTTACCAATTTGCTTATCTAAGCGCGTCATATGCCAAGCACACAGCCAACCAAGCAACAGTCCAGCAAAACAATCCAATACAAAGGCACTCGCACTATAAACCAGCGCAGTTGATAGCCAGACTAGAATCGCGACACTAAATATCGCGATTTTGTTCCAACCCCATAATCCGCCACGTTTTAAAAGCAGTGTCACCGCTACAGCCCAAAGTGCGAGCGCGAGATTTGGCAAGCTAAAACCTACTCCGGTCCCCTTCTCAAGTAGCGGAAGATACACAAATGGCCTTGGTTGGGCAAAACCAAGTTGCCCCACCTGCACCAAAAGCGAGGCTACAATCAAAGTAAACAGCAGTTTAAGAGTAAAATCGCGTTGAAAATAGGCGTAACTGGCTGGAAGCAATAACAACAACCACCAGCTAGAGGTAAAAACAAGCCCAGTCAACAAAAAGCTATCCACAAACTGAGAAATTGTAGGTGCAAGATTGCCGACCCAAGATTGCATTGAGACAATCCATTTCAATTCGATTTGGCTGTAACTCGGCGCAGCATCAAACAAATTACTCACGTAACTCACTGGTTGCGATTCCGTTTGTGAGAACAACGCTTGAACCAAAGCCCATTGCTCAGGATAGCGGTAATCTTTTGGATTAAGAGCCGCTGGATCAATTAAACGAGATGCCGATACTTCTATACCATAGTGAGGAGCAAACCAATTGGGTAACACACGTCCACCAGACAAGCTTTGATGCTGAAACGCGATAATGTCCGAATCTGAAACACATTGATAAAATACAGCGCTCTCATTGCGTCCCAGCTCTTTACCAACAGTGACGACCAATCCAGTTTCTTCCCAAGCTTCTCGTTGTGCCGCAAGCTGCGGCGGTTCATTATCCCCCACAGTCCCTGCAGGTAACGACACTTTTCCTGTCAAAATTTCATCGACCACCACAATTTGCTGGTCGGCATTAATAATACAAACAGCGCCTTTGGGCTGGGCAAAAACCTGTGCGCTATGAAAAAGGGAGATGACCAAACAAACAAATAATCCCCAATACGTGACAAATGATCTCTTCTTCATTGAATTGACTTTCTTAACCAGTGGATGTGGTGCTCAAAACCCGATTTGAAGTAAAATTGACAAGCGCTAGTGTTGAAATTCCAAACTTCAACAAACACTTCTTTTACTCCATATTCGTACAAACGTTTTTCGAGCGTCAAATAGAGCTGTTGGGCAATATTTTGTTTACGAAATTCAGGCAGCACATACAGTTCATCGATGCTTCCCATTTGAACAGGTTTACTGACGGTTGAAATCAATTCACAAAAATGACCTGTGATAAATCCAACCACTTGGCTCTCGTTCTCAGCAACAAAAACGAGGCAGTCAGGGTTATCAAGATAGCGAGCGATACTCTTCTCTTGTTCAATCTCTTCAGCGGTTTTAAAACTGTCTGGTGCTTGAATATAATGCTCATGATGCAACTGATACATCAATTCATTCAGCGCATATAAGTCGCTTTCGCGGGCTGGGGCGATGGTAATCACTGATACGTATGTCTATGAGTTCTAAGTGCTCTCAGTTTGCTAGGAAGCGGCATGACAATCAATTAAAACCGCTACTATTCACACCAAATCTTACAATCAGGTGACCATGATGAGAAGCAATCGCCATTATGCAGGCACAAAAAAGGAGCATTGATTGCTCCTTTTTAGTTTCTCTTTTATTTTTGGCTACTTAGACCAATTGTGTTGATTGAATATATTTACTCATATCAACCTTATCGATTTGCTCCGGCGGTAAGAACTGCTCTGCATACTGCTGGAACCCACCGCTGGTTAAGAACAACAAGAACAACTCGTGATCAATGTGATTATCCAGTGCCATCTTATGCATTATATCGATCGCAACACTAAACGGTTTTGCCTTCTTGTATGGTCTATCTGCCGCCGTCAATGCTTCAAAGATATCTGCAATCACTAGAATCCGTTCTGGCATCGACAAATCTGCCGCCTTAAGCTTTCTTGGATAACCTCTACCATCCATGGTTTCATGGTGAGTCGATGCAAAACGAGGCACATTGGATAGTTCAGGTGGAAATGGCAATGCTTCGAGCATCTTAATGCCACTGATCATGTGTTCATTGATCTTAAATCTATCTTCCGGTGTTAACGTACCGCGAGAAATCGTTAAGTTATACACCTCACCATAATTATATTGGTGCTCTGGCACTTCCATTTTAATGCCGTGTTGTTCTTCAAACTCAATTTGACGTACGCGGTGAATAATATGCTCAGCTTTATCTGCCAATAAATCTTCTACCACTGGCAAGCTACCCTGTGGGGGTACTTTGCTCAACTCTTCAAAAGGTGACAATCCCAGACGATTATCGAAATGACGTAACCATGTTTGCTTAGCGATGCTCTTTATTCTTTGGATTTTATCTTCACTCATAAATTCACCGCCGACATTCGCTTGAGCGACAAATTCAAAATCTTGTTTCAATTCAGATTGACGATGATGTAACTTTTCGAACGCACTGGCTTTATCGGTCGTATTGTCTAATAGAGAGCGTAGGTATTCAATTTCTGCATCACGCCAAAGGACTTCAAAACGAGTCCGAACTTCATGAATTCGATTGTAGTTAGCTTCAAGCTTAGTGCCCTTATCTACAACATGTTCCGGCGTCGTGATCTTGCCACAATCATGCAACCACGCTGCAATTCTGAACTCACGCCTTTCATCATCGCTGTTAAAACAAAAATCTTTAAACTTACCTGACTCTGTTTCCTCTGCAATTTTTGCGAGCATCATGCCTAATTCGGGAACTCGATTACAATGGCCTGCTGTGTATGGTGATTTATCATCGATCGCTTGGGCAATCAAACAGATAAACGCATCAATAAACGCCTCTCTTTCCTTCTGGTGCCGTTCAATTTCACTCGCCATATCCACAATCGATTGCGACAGTTCATGTACTTCTTTTATGCGCGTCTCTACTGGGCGTACTTGGCTAAACAATCGCTGCTTGATACGTTGTGTTTCGCCTCTCAATTGACTGATCGGTTGAACAATCGGCGAGCCGAACACCCAAGCAATCGGCAGCAAAGCAAGCATGATTCCAATGGTTATGCTGATCGACGTAACGAGTCTATCGACCACTTTTTGGGTAATCACACTGGTAGGAACCACAACCGCAAAATACTCTTGTGCACCGCTATTAGACACTGGCGTAACATAGAGGAAATGCTTGCCGCTTTGCGAGGAAACCATCTTGTTATATTGCGCACGTTCTTGCGATAAATTAAACAACTCAGGATAAGGCAGGAATCCCGCTTTAGATTTGCTGTCATCAAGCCATTTTAACTGCAACGCCTTTTTTTGTTGCGGGGTAAACTGCTTTAATGCCATCTCTATCATCGGCAACAAATGCGCATTCGATTGGTTAAGATAAAGACTAAAATCAACATAGTTAAAGTCGCTTAAAGTACCTACGATTATGCTTTGAGCATTGGCCGCCCTCTGCAACTCACTTAAAGCCAAATAACCATCAATAACGAAATCGACTTTTCCCGTTAGCAACGTCTCTTTCGCCTGGGTAAAATCAGCAACGGTTTCAATATTCAATACAGGTTGTGCTTGTCGTAAAACTTGCTCAATTCCCCGCCCTTCAATCACCACAATTTTACTTTGCTGCAATTCAGACAAACTCGTAGGCAAGCCAGCTCCCTGCAATGAGGCGATCCCAAGCGAGGCTGAATACATTTTGGCTCCGGGGCTTGCATTGCTGAGGCTCCCTTGGCTCCCCATTGAATGGATGATATCCAGTTGCCCTTGATTAAACTTATTCACTAAGCCTTGGCTATCAAAACCATTGATGAACTCAAATTTCAACCCTGTCATTTGCGACACAATCTTCAACTGATCAATGGCATAGCCTTTTGGTTCCCCGGCTTGTGCAAAATCGTATGGTCCCCAGTTATTTTGATTAGAGACAGAGCTGCCGAATGTTGTACATCACGAATCTGCTGATCGCTGAGTTTCATCGGAGCACCCGATGGAACGTTCATTACTGCTTTTTGCGCTACATTTGAGGCAATCACTTCACCGTTATGATTAAACAGAAATGCTTCAATCCCGTCCCCACCGTGGATGTCCATCGCATCAGCGCTAATTTTAGAGCTCAATGATGATAGAACGATATCCACGCCAATCACGGAGTTTTTACTCCGAATAGAATAAGTTTGTCCGGTAATCTTTAAGTGCTTGAACAAATACGGGTCTGTTTTATACACCGCTTTATTCGTCGCGGAATGGTACCAAGGTCGCTGGGAGGGGAAGTAATTACTGTGCTGGGAAATGATTCTGGTACGTTTGAGCGTATCAGTGTAATACTCCGTAGTGCGTATTCTCTCATCTCCTTCTCCTTTTATCTTGATAATGACCCAACGATCTTTATCCACCGCATCGAGGCGAGTACGTACAATCGGTGACGAAGCTAAATTAATAATCTGATAAAAGTCTTCTTGTTTGTCACCATAGTAGAGGCTGTAAAACAATGGATTGTCTGTCAGTACCTGTATAAAAATGTCGCGAATTTCTTTCTCGCTAAATTTCTGTTCTGCGGCCGTTGAAACCGTCCGTAAAATTTGGGCGCTGCTGGTGGCATTGACATCTATTTGCTGGATGTAATCGCTAATTTCAGAACTGGCCATGGTCAATTTAGAAAGTACATGCTCTTCAGCCATTTGACGGCTAAAGTAGTACTGCAAACTAATTGCAAATATCGCGGTAATGACAGTTGCAAACAGAAACATACTAGCGACAGTAAAGCGAATGGAAAATTTTCTAGCCGGTTTTGACGAACTCTTCATCGTGATCTTTGCCCTCCTTTGGCATCAATCAGGTAAGTCATTGTTATTTTGCTTACATTTATTGTTTTTATTGTATTAAGCTCATGGCGTACGTCTAATCATCCTAGTTAGATACGTAGCCTGATATAATACTAATCTAGTATTCAACTAACCGCACAAAAGTTCAACATTCCATTCGTTATAAATTGCCTATAAGTGCAACAAAACTCTCACATTTATGTAATTAACGTCGAGCGTACACATTGATGCACACCAATTTAGAGTATATACTCTAAATTATTTCCCTGAGCATTTGTCATGAAATTGCGTTCCCTTTCAATGCTAATCAGCTGTGTCACATTAGCGCCACAAGCACACAGTGCCGAAATCAGTTTTGATGAAGCGTGGCTATTGCTGCAAAAAGACAACAATTCAATTGCCGCTCAACGTGCCAATCTTGAGCGCTATCAGTACCTGCAAGATGCCAGTGATAGCCTCAATCTGCCGAAAGTGACTGTCGGAGCAAATTACACACGATTGGATCAAGATGTAAGCGTTTCAGGTAAACAATTATTTGATAGCACCGGCGCACATCTTCCGGTGCTACCAGGTCCTATTGGCCAATTAGTTTCCGGCCTCGGCTCTGTCACTTCTACCATCTCAGAACGCGATATCTTTAGCTCTTCGATTCGTGCTATTTGGCCTATTTTTACCGGTGGGCGAATTAGCGCTGCGCAAAGTGCAGCAGAAGGCAAAACTGACGAAGCAGCCAGCCAGCTAGCAATGGAAACACAAGCGCGTTATGAAGATCTGAGCAAATACTACTTTAGTGTTTTACTCGCCGAAGAAGTGGTGCATACCCGCCAATTAGTGGAACAAGGCCTAACCAAACATCGGAATAACGCCCTCAAGTTAGAGCAACAGGGGCAAATTGCCCGCGTTGAACGACTGCAGGCCGAGGCGGCTCTCGACAAAGCAAGCGTTGAACGTAAAAAAGCCCAAAAAACGCTGGTCATTGCACAATCGGCATTAAGCGAAATATTAAATCAATCGACACAAATAGAGCCACGTGATCACCTATTCATTAATGACAATTTGCCACCATTGAGCGCTTTTATTGAGCAAACCCTCGCGACCTATCCGGGCCTTGATTTACTCGACGCAAAAGAGAAACAAGCCAACAGCTTGATCAAAGCTGAACAAGGTAAATACTACCCCGAAGTATACTTGTACGGTGATTACAGCCTGCATGAGGATGACTCGCTGGCTAGCCAAATGAAGCCTGACTGGTTAGTCGGTGTTGGCGTAAATATCCCGCTAATAGACAACAGTGGTCGCAGTGAACATGTGCAAGCAGCTCACAGTGCCGTTACTCAAGTGAAATATCTTAAGGCGCAAGCCAGACAAGACCTTTCTGTTTTGGTCAACAAAACCTATCTAGAAGCACAACAAGCTCAAGAAGAAGTAGTCGGTTTGGCTTCTAGCTTAGCGCTGGCCAAAGAGAATCTTAAGCTACGTGACAAAGGATTTAGCCAAGGCCTTTCCACTTCGACCGATGTCGTCGATGCTCAACTCTACCTTGCCAGCATCCAAACACAACGCGCAGCTGCTAGTTTCAACTATCTAATTTCATTAGCTAAATTATTAGCCCTGTCGAACCAAATGAACAGTTTCCCTCAATATCAACACACCGCAATTGCGACCAAAAGCTGGTAAGGAATACACATGAAAAACAAAAAAACACTGGTACTTTCAGCGGTCGCAATCGCACTATCATCTTGGGTTGGGTACAGCTTCTATCAAGCCTATCAACCAAAGCCAATTCATCTGCAAGGTCAGATTGAATCTCAGCAATACACAATTTCGTCGAAAGTTGCGGGACGAATTGACCAAGTATTAGTAAGAAAAGGTGACATCGTCACCAAAGATCAACTTATCTTTACCATCCATAGTCCTGAAATAGAAGCCAAACTAGAGCAAGCAAAAGCCGGCCAAAAAGCCGCGGGGGCACTTGCAAAAGAAGCGGAAAAAGGCGCTCGCAGTCAACAAATTCAAGCCGCCAAAGATCAATGGAAAAAAGCCAGTGCCGCCCAGGCTCTTGCAGAAAAGACCTACCTTCGCGTCAATAACCTCTATCAAGACGGTGTTGTAGCGGAGCAAAAACGTGATGAAGCCCAAACCCAATGGCAAGCCGCAAAATATACGCAAAGTGCCGCTTTCCAAATGTATCAAATGGCTAAAGAAGGCGCTCGCGACGAAACCAAAGTCGCCGCAGCAGAAAAAGAGCGCATGGCCGCAGGTGCCGTGGCCGAAGTGGAAGCTTTTGCCGCCGATACTCAAGTAAATAGTTGGTTTAACGGTGAAGTGTCACAGGTGCTGTTGCAAAGTGGTGAGCTTGCCCCTCAAGGTTTCCCTGTGGTTACGGTGGTCGATAGACAAGATTCATGGGCGGTTTTAAATGTTCGTGAAGATTGGTTAAAACACTTTAAAAAAGGTTCAACATTTAACGCTTACCTCCCCGCTTTAGATAAAAATGTCGAGTTTACGGTTACTCACATTGCCGTTATGGGCGATTTCGCAACATGGCGCTCAACAGATGCTTCGCAAGGTTTCGATTTACGTACCTTTGAAGTAGAAGCTCGTCCTACGAGTAAGGATGTGGATCTTCGTATGGGCATGAGCGTAGCGGTTGAATTGTAATGACAAGCAATTCACACACTATCAGCCAATGGCAAATTGTTCGGCGAGACGGCTGGTTATTCTCCTGTTTAACTTGGTTGCCAATCGTATTGGCACTGTCGATATGGGCGGTATTTTCACAAGGAATCGCGCGCGACTTGCCTATTGCCGTGGTTGATTTGTCCCACAGTGAAATGTCTCAAACGTTAACGCGCTATTATGACGCGTCCTCAAGTATGGCGGTCGTTGAACAACTCCAAAGTGTAGAACAAGCCAAACAGTCGTTAGTCGAAGGCAACATTTATGCCTATGCAGTGATCCCAAGTAATTTTGACAGTGATGTCTATAAAGGGTTAATGCCACAAGTTTCCGTATTTTATAACAGCCAGACGATCTTGATCGGTAAGTTGATGAATTCGGCATTTGTTCAAGCCCAAGGGACGTTTAACGCTCAAGTCACCACAATGCATAATCTTGCGCAGGGTAACCAAACCATTGCTAGCGCAATGGCTAATGCAGTGCCTATTCGCACTCAAATAACGCCGCTGTTTAACAAAAATAGCAACTATGCGCAGTTTTTAGTTTCAGCGGTGGTGCCTGCACTGTGGCAAATTGTTGTTGTCGTGAGTACCATTTTGATTTTGACGGCCAATCACCGCATGCGAGGTTTACGACCTTGGCTAGGAGATCAACCCGCGAATAAAATCCTAACCACATTGGCGCCCTACTTGCCTGTTTTCGTTCTACAAGGTTTTGCCTTTTTGTGTTGGTTTTATATTGGCTTAAAATGGCCAATGAACGGCAGTTTGTTGTTACTCTTAGTCGGTCAAATCATTACTGCTATTGCCTGCATGATCATGGGAAGCTTCTTCTTTTTCATGACACTCGATCCTGCTCGTGCGATGAGCTTCGCTGGCGCTTTCACCGCGCCTAGCTTTGCATTCATGGGGATTACCTTTCCAGTCACGGATATGAATAGTTTGGCGCAAATCTGGCGCAGTTTATTACCCATCAGCCACTACATCGAACTGCAAGTCAACCAAGTCAGTTACGGTGAACCATGGCCAGTTGCGATCAATGAACTGTTACCAATGTTTGGCTATGCCCTGCCATTGTTGCTCACTCTTGTGCTGGTGAAAAAGCACTTAAAACAGGAGCAAACAGCATGAGTTTATGGTCATTAATTAAAGCTGAAATAAAAGCGCTGCTGACCAATCCCGTCGTCATGTTAACGGTATTTGGGGGCGTGGTTTTTTATTCCTTCTTATACCCGTTGCCCTATAGCAATCAAACCCCTTTAGAGCAAAAAATCACTGTGGTGAATTTGGATCTGAGTCAAACCAGTTACCAGCTCGAACGCATGGTCGATGCGACGCCCCAAGTCACCATTATTCGCAGAGATAGCTCAATCATCGGCGCAAAAAAGGCGTTTTTGAACGGCGACGTCAGTGGCATTTTAGTTATTCCTGAACATTTCTATAAAGATTTATTAATGGGTAAGAGCCCAACACTGGCATATGCCGGAGACGCTTCATACTTTTTAGTTTACGGCACCATCGTAGAAGGACTTGCACAAGCTGGCGGAACTCTTGCCGCCAAAACGACCGTAAGTAAGTTAGTCCTTGAAGGTACGCCAATAGAACAGGCGGTAAACCAATACGCACCAAGCAAACTCAATATGAAGCCCACTTTCAATCCACGAATGGGCTATGTTGATTACGTTGTACCTGCGGTATTTGTCTTGATTCTGCAGCAAACGCTGGCGATGGCGGCAGGGTTACTCGGAGGAACGCAAAAACATGGCACTGGTTATTGGAGCCATGCGTCTGCACTTCAATTGACCTGTGTGCGAACTATTATCTTGGTCGTAATCTACTACTTACTCAGTATGTATTACTTTGGTGGCAGTTTTAGTATGTACGGAATCAATCAACTCGCGCCAATCTGTCAGTTATTGACCTTGCTATTGCCATTTTTGATTGCTACCTGTGCCATTGGTATATGGCTTGGGCAAATATTACCTCGTCGAGAATTGGTGACACTGGTCGTGCTCATTAGCTCGATGCCATTAATTTTTAGCGCTGGATTTATTTGGCCAATACAATCCATTCCTTCGGTAGTGGTTTGGATTGCCAACCTATTCCCGAGCACGCCAGCCATTCAAGGGTTTTTGGCACTGAATCAAATGGGGGCTGATTGGCAACAAGTCGCACCGCATTACACACAGCTTTGGCTACAAGCCATCGCTTGGTTTGGCTTATCAGTTTGGGCTGTGCATCGAGGCAAACAGAAAGCGCCACACAGCTAGTGTTCTTTCTTGTCACTGCAACTGGTTAGCAATAAAAATAAAGCGTGGTCAATCAACCACGCTCTATTTTTTATTCATAGATTTAGCTATCTTTCGCCGTAAGCGTATAGGCCTATTGCCATGACTGCCATCGACTGCGCATTTTTTCGATCACCGCTGGCGAGACGCCATGAACATTTTGATACTGACCAAGAGCCTCAATCACTTCAAGTTCAGCCCCTAGCCTTTTCGCCATCTGATAATATGGTTTAATTTCCCAACGACGAACGAACGTGTTAGAAACCACCACATCTTGACCATTTTTAAGGGCATCTTCCGTTTGCGCCTGGCACCATTGATGGGCAGCCTCCAATTGCAGAGGGTCAAACTGGTACTCGCCCGTCGCCAACTCGAAATACATATCCGCCTCAAAATGCACCGCTTGGTAAGTTTGAGCTAAAGTGCTTTTTCCTGAACCAGGTAAACCGCGAATCAATGTTAATTTAGGCATACTTCTACTTTGGCCCACGGCCTATTATTTAACTGCCAACAATTATACTTAAATTTGTTATCGACATCTCAAATTGATTCAGGTAACTTTGGATGTATAGACGTCCAAATGCGCTTTAGGGAGAAAGCTGTGCCGATTAGGATCCCCGATCAATTACCCGCTTCAGATGTATTACGTGAAGAAAATATTTTTGTAATGCCGGAAACTCGTGCTGCAACACAAAATATTCGTCCGCTGAAAGTATTGATCCTCAATCTAATGCCCAAAAAAATCGAGACGGAAACTCAATTTTTGCGCCTATTATCCAATAGTCCATTGCAAGTGGACATTGAATTGCTACGTATTGATAATCGACCAAGTAAAAACACACCAACTCAACATCTTGATACCTTTTACCGTCAGTTTGAAATGGTCAAACAACGTAACTTCGATGGCATGATCATCACCGGAGCACCGCTTGGTCTGGTTCAGTTTGAAGATGTCATTTACTGGGATCATTTGAAGAGTATTATGAGCTGGGCCAAAGAGCATGTGACTTCAACACTGTATGTCTGCTGGGCGGCGCAAGCCGGCTTAAAATTGCTCTACGATTTGCCAAAGCGCACACGTAAAGAAAAATTGTCAGGAGTGTATCGCCATCAAGTACAACAGCCATTTCATTCGCTGTTGCGTGGTTTTGATGATGAGTTTTTAGCGCCCCACTCACGCTATGCTGATTTTTCATCAGAGTATCTGTCTGAACATACTGATATGGATATTCTTGCGACGTCTGATGTTGCTGGCGTGTACTTGGCCGCAACCAAAGATAAACGCAACGTATTTGTTACCGGACATCCAGAATACGATGCTCATACCTTACACAATGAATACGTCAGAGATCGTAATGAAGGCATGGAGCCTGTTGTGCCCGTCAATTACTATCCAAATAATGATCCTGAGAATAACCCACGCGCCAGTTGGCGTAGCCATGGTCACCTACTGTTTGCTAACTGGTTGAATTACTGCGTTTACCAACAAACACCCTTTGATCTTGAGCACTTTAGCGAAGCCAACTTTACTAAAGACGATTAAACTCAGCGAATTAGAAACACCGACAACATTCTCAAAAGGCCATCTCCTATGGCCTTTTTTTACATTTTTTGCTGCTATTCCCCTCGCACTCACGTTGCTACTCACAAGTTATATCCTCATATCCACCGCTATAATTGCCCCCCAATCAATGACAGAGCACTAAACATAGGAGCTTGAGATGAGACTGGTGAACAAACGATGGCGGGTGAAGATCATCACGATCAGCTTAATCACTCTGCCGGCATGTATCACTGTTGAAACGGGCGCTAAACCAGAACTCAAAGTGCCAGCTCAACAAAAAGCGGAGGCTCGAATCGAATTAGGCATCGGTTATTTACGGCAAGGCCAATTAACCAAAGCGAGAAGTAATTTTGAGCAAGCGATAGAGCATGCGCCAAATTTTTACCGAGCCCAACTTTCGCTCGCCCACTACTATCAAACCGTGGGCGATATGGCCAGTGCTCAGAAAATGTTTCGTCAAGCGCTCACAATACATCCAAATAATGGCGACGTGCTCAACAACTATGGCACGTTCTTGTGCAAACAAGGTGACTATGCGCAGGCAGACTGGCTTTTTAACCAAGCAGTAGCCCAAGAATATTATTACTCAACATCAGCAAGCTATGAAAATGCTGCTTTGTGTGCGCTCAAATCTGGCAATAAAAACAAAGCGATAACTTATTTCAGCCAAGCGCTAGGATATGAGCCTACACGTCGCCGTTCACTCCTCAACCTCGCCAAGCTTGAAATAACTCAACTTAAACTTTCGGATGCTCGTTTGCGTTTAATCACATTCATGACGAGTCATGGGACCACGGCAGAAACCTTGGCCTTGATGATTGAATTGGAAATCAAAGCCGGCAATGAAAATTTGGCAGAAAAATACCAACATCAACTGACTAACCTTGATGAACAACCAGCTAAGTCCATTGAAATCTTGTAAAAAAGCCCGCTAAATCTGCGGGCTTAATGGTGAATAAAGAATACGTAGTATTAGCGCGATTTGAGCGCTAACCAAGCTGCGCGTTGAGTCTTATCTTTAAAGCTCCACGCCACGAATCGACTGATCTTTTGCCCTTGACTCATCTCGACAATAGTCACTTGCTTGGCGCCAACTTTTTCCAAGTTTTTACACAACCAACGCACGTTCTCTTTTTTAGAAATTAAGGTAGTAAACCATAGAACTTGCATAGCGAATTTTTCACTCTCAAACGCTAGATTCTTCACAAAACTCGCTTCGCCACCCGGGCACCATAATTCGGCTTTTTGACCACCAAAATTTAGCGTGGTGCTTTTTTCCAACGTGAGTTTTGGTTTATTTGGCACCATATTGCCGCGCTTTGCTTTATGAGCATTCAAGTTAGCAATTTTACGTTCGGTGCCTTTTTGCGCTTCTTCTAATGAACTATGAAATGGTGGGTTACACGTTGTCACATCATAGTATTCACCTGGCTGAATAATTCCTTGGAAGAAATGAGCACTGTCACTTTGCAGACGACACTCAACCTTGCCCACTAATACCGTGTTTTCAGTGGCAATACGGTTTGAGTTTTCCACTGACACCACATCAACATCGCTACCCACACAGTGCCAACCATATTGCGTTGCGCCAACAATGGGATAAATACAATTAGCACCGACACCAATATCCAGCGCTCTGATGAGCTTGTGGTTAATCTTTGGCGCTTCCGAGGAAAGCAGATCCGCTAAGCGATGAATGTAATCAGCACGGCCAGGAATAGGTGGACACAAGTATCCCTCAGGGATATCCCACTGCGTGACACTGTAATGCTCAGCCAGTAATGCCCTATTTAACAGCTTCACCGACATCGGATCATCAAAGCGGATCGTGGCTTCACCTACCGGATTTTTAACCACATACTTAGCAAGCTCAGGAAGTGCTTTCACCAAACGTTCAAAGTCATAACGTCCTTGATGAACGTTACGTTTATGCAGCCCTTGTTGGCCTTTAAGTTGGGTAATTTTAGTGTCATCGCTCGACAACAGTTTGTCACCCTTTTTGCCTTTGGCGCTTTTAGCCGCTTTGGGCGCCGGACGCATTGATGAATGCTTGGATTTCTTAGTCGGCATCGGGGCGCGTTGATCACGCGGCTTCTCATTTCTACTCATAACGAATTGGTTACTTCAGTTCTCGATAAATCATAAACAAACGCGCATCCAGCTCCAATTGATGATATTCCGGTTCCATATGGCAGCAAAGTTGGTAAAAAGATTTGTTATGATCTTTCTCTTTCAAATGAGCAAGTTCATGCACGACAAGCATACGCAATAATGGTTCGGGCGCATTTTTAAACATGCTGGCAATGCGAATCTCGTTTTTCGATTTGATCTTGCCACCGTGTACCTTGGCAGTATAGGTGTGCAAGCCTAGTGCATTATTGATGAGATGAATCTTACTGTCATACACCACCTTGCTCAGTGGTGAGGTTTTCTTCATGTATTGATTTTTCAACGCCATCGTATATTCATACAAGGCTTTTTCACTTTGAATGTTGTGACGCTCAGGATAGCGCTTTTCAAACCAAGCGCAAAAACGCCCAGACTCAAGCATTTGCGACACTGGGGTAAGAATATGGTCGGGATAACCTTGGATGTAGCGCAGCACGGGATTCATAGTGACTCAACAACTTAATCTATTACCGGCTAAGTTTACCCCAATTACCAGCGCGCATCACTCGAATCATTGTCGCACACGCGCTATTCGCCTATACTCCAGCCAATTCTTCATCCCTGATTTAAAAAGGCTCAATATGAAAAGACTTGTTTTATATGTCGCCGACAAATGCCCGCACTGCAAAGATGCGCAGCGCTATCTTGATTCTAAAGGCTACCCATACCGCCTGACCAATGCAAAAGCATAACTTTCGAAAAAGGGAAACATTATAATGAAAAGATTAGTTTTGTACGTCGCTGATAAATGCCCTCACTGTAAGGACGCTCAACGTTACCTTGATTCTAAAGGTTACAAGTACCGCCTTACAAACGCGAAAATGGAAAGGGGTCGTAAAGAATTACAAGCAATGGGCGCACGTTCTATCCCTGTATTGAAGATCGGTGATCAAGTAATGGTCGGTTGGAATCAGAAAAACTTCGATAAGATGTACAATAGCAAGAACTAAAAAAGCCCACACTAGGTGGGCTATTTTTACTAGATTTGAATCAACCACTCACGGTCAAATTCGATAAGCAATTTGATGAGTCGAACAAAAATTCTAATCATTACTTGCGTCCTCCGCTACGAACCAAAAAACACCACGCTTTCCACCCATATTCATGGGCATCTAGCACTCTTGTTGAGTTTCTAACTCTACGAAAACGTGTGTAAATCCACTTAAAGCCCGCTGGGGCTGCTTTATGGCTGATGGATCTCATGCCATTTTCTCCTATACAGGACTATTGAAAATGGACTAGCGAAAGATTCGGATCTTGTTGACGCAATTAACCACACATACTATTCTGTGATCGCGATCACTGAGATAACATGCTTATTTAAGTATATTGCGGCTACAAACCTATCGAAGCATCTCTGGTTTGATTTTCCAACTTCCTACGGCGAGAAAATCAATTACTAGTCCTTCGTTTTGCAAATGAAACCCTCTAAGTTAACCCTTACGAGGGTTTTGTTTCATTCGCGGTATCTATTATATTCCTCTTGCACGAACTTGTAACCCCCTCTAATTTCTGCGATTTTATCAACGCCAAGTAATCTTAGCCCAATTTTCGTGACGTAACTCACAGTAATATCCATTACCAATTATCAAAACCATCAATAAAACTCACTTATCTAACAACTATCGAACTTATGCACAGTAATATTTTTTCATTAACGTGATAAAAGTCACACTACAGGCCTGCATTACAACTAAAACGTCCTGTAAAAGCCCCTGAGCGCTTATGTAATGATTAGCCATTAATTACCCACCCAACAAAAACAAGCCAAACTATTCACTTATACAACTTATTCAAGAAACCTGTTGAGCACATGAAAGTTATCCACAAAACTATCCACAAATATTCAATTTTCAATCAAAATTCGTTTAAGTGGCAATTTGACTTATGCGTCAATATGTGTGTCTTTATATCTTTATATCTTTATATCAAGAACGCCTAAAAACACAACATATAGCCACACAGGTAAACTAACACTCTCATATA
>NZ_AFWF01000148.1 GCF_000222605.1 Vibrio ichthyoenteri ATCC 700023
TATAGAAGTAAAGCAAGCGGCTGAACTGGCGGCGATTGATGCTCAATATTCTGAAAAGCAAAAGGGCGAAGAAGAATTCCAACGCCTTTTAACTGCAATTGAAGTTAGGCACGAATCAGAAAGATCTAAACTTGTTCAGACTAATTTACAGAAAGAGTTGAACGCAAGAACCAAAGCACAAGAGGATTATTTTAAACGAATCTCTCAATTGAGCATTGATTCAAGCGAAAGCGCGATCGAGAGACTTAATCAAGAATCTGCAAAATCTCTATCTATTGCTCAAGAACAATACAACCAAGGTTTGATTGATGAAGAACAATTTCAGATAGAAAAGAATCTAATTGTTGACAAGTATAACAAGCAAAGAGAAGCACTTGATACGGCAAGTTCAGCGGCGTCGGCAAACGCTTATATTTCGGCGTTTAATACTATTGGTGCGTCACTTGATAGTCTTGCAGAAGAAAACGATGCTTTTGCTAAAACTGCTTTTATAGTTAACCAGGCAGCAGCATTTGCCCAAGCAATTGTTAACGCTCACTTAGGCTTCACAAAGGCGAATACTATCGATCCAACGGGAACACTAGGAGCGGTGACACTATCAGCGGGTTACGCGTCAGCGGGTATTATCGCAGGGCAAACAATAGCAGGTGTTTTCCACGACGGAACGGACGCCGTACCAGATAGTTTGAATAACTCAAGTTTCCTACTTAAAGCAGGTGAACGTGTTGTTCAGCCAAGCGCTAACAAAGAATTAACGCAGTTCTTAGAAGACCAGAAGAATGGAAAAGGAAGCGGCAACACTAGTGTTATCAACGCTAACATGACTGTAAACGGTCAAGTTACCGATGAGGCTTGGTTTAATAAGCAGTTAATCAAGCAGCGCAATACAATCTATAGTGCCTATTCTAAGGTTGACAGAGAAAGACCTTTGAAGAGAAAAAGATGATCCCTAAAGCCTCAATTTGAGGCTTTTTAGAAAGACACATGAGATGAAAATAGCGATAAACACAGACAAAATTATAAATATTTCGTTTGTTTATTCTTGAAGCCATATCACACAAGCCTTTCAAAGAAATCAAGTTTAAATAGAGAAATATTTGCAATTTTCACGGTTTTCTTTGCATCTGAGATCTATGCCATCAAGATCGATTTGTTCTTGATTCTTGCCCTATGTTTATTGATCTAAATCAATACTTTTAG
>NZ_AFWF01000147.1 GCF_000222605.1 Vibrio ichthyoenteri ATCC 700023
TGTGGTGAAGCTAAAGCGTGCGCATGAGGTCATTACTTCTGTGTATGGGAGCAAAATTTAATATACACGAAGTTTTAAAAAGTATCGGCCACTCTTAATTTGTCGCATCCACATCAAGATTCAATTAGCAAAATCATTCCAGTAATCAATAAAACCGCAATGATGGTTAATACGAAAGTTTCTAGCTTACCATTGGGGTCAAGTTTTCCGCAGTGACTGCAGCGAATCGAGTTCGGGGAAATTAAAGTTGAACAAATACGGCAGTAATGTAATTCCATTTTATACTCTTTTGAAATGGTGGTCTTGGGATAGAATTTATTGCACTAATATTTCAGATTTATTA
>NZ_AFWF01000146.1 GCF_000222605.1 Vibrio ichthyoenteri ATCC 700023
CTTTTATAGTTAAAAAGACATTGGTTATCTTAGTAACGTTGTCATGCTGATGAATCAACATGTTTAAATAGTGGCAGGTCTACCTGGATTCGAACCAGGGAATGCCGGCATCAAAAGCCGGTGCCTTACCGCTTGGCGATAGACCTACAGCAATAACTTCATCAAAGTTATTTAAATGATGGTGCGGTCGGAGAGACTTGAACTCTCACACCTTACGGCGCCAGAACCTAAATCTGGTGCGTCTACCAATTCCGCCACGACCGCATCTATTCCTGATTGCTTTAAACTTAAAGTCGAAAACAATTAGGAATGGTGGCTACTACGGGATTT
>NZ_AFWF01000145.1 GCF_000222605.1 Vibrio ichthyoenteri ATCC 700023
GGGTGATAATGAGAAAGATGTGGTGGCAGATGGTGTACACACCCACCAAATTACCGCCAAATTGGTCGATAAAAATAATAATGCCATCAAGGGTGTCAAAGTGCTCTTTGGATCGACGACAAAGGGAACCACCGTCTCTCCGGTTAGCGACGGTAAGGTAGACGACAAAGGGGAAGCGACAGCGCTAATAATGTCTACTGTCGCGGGATACAGCCAAGTTACCGCGGCTGTAGAAGGTAAATCATCCTCAGTGTCTGTTAAATTTGTATCTATGCCAACTATTACGCAGTTCTTATTAAATGGTGAATTAAGTGATGGTGAATTGTATATCCCTGAAACCGTTAAGATGGAAAAAGCGACAATTCAGTTGTCTCAAAAGGTTTCAGGGGTAAGCGTACAGGTTCATATTAAATATAGTTCTGGAGATAAAATCACAAAAGAATATCAAACAAATGATCAAGGTGTAGTTGATTTTCAATATCCTGTTGATGGCTCAAGGATTGACTTTGAAGCAACGGTTAATGAAGTGGGAGATGTTTCTGAAAATCATGTTCTTGTATATAAGAGATTAGAGTTAATCAATGTTGGCCATAAAAAAGTGTTACCTCGTAACGGTTCGGTTACGTACGTCCTGTATTATGTAGGAGATAATTTTAAGACTATGGTAAGTGACAAATTATGGACGTTGAAAATAAATAACAAGTCAACATTGTCGGCAGATTTTTTTGTTGATGGGCATATCGTAAAATTTGGTGATACCGGTAATTATCATGTTCAAGTCGTTGCGATTGGAAATAAATATAGTAACAAAAGCCAATTCGATTGGTTTGATGTGAAATCGATAAAGGTACAACTATATTCTGGAGGTGCTTATACCGGGTATATTTGCACTAGGACAAAATATGATCAACAAGAAAATTGCCACTATTCTCAAGGGGCTGGTACTTATTCTGATGTATTTGAGATATATACAGCGGATGAAGATTTCGAATATTATGTTGGCGTGGTTGCGGGATCATGGACTGGTTGGCGGACTTCGCCAGGAGTCTCGTCCGTATTGTTTTCATCGTATGGCGGAGGGCTAAACCCATGGGTTTCAGATGACGCTACAGAATACGCGCCTGTTATGTGGCGGAATTAGACGATCTTTATGACATACTGGCTTGATGATTCTGCTGAGGCTATTGAATATGTTGTGATACGTAAGAGGTAAATCAAAATATTCCTATTTTTAAGTATGATGCAAAAAGATTACCCTAACCAATAGTCAAGATAGATTTAAGAAACTAAAAAGCCCACTCAATGGGAAAGAGTGGGCTTTATTAATTTTTGTTTTAAGTAAAACGTCGTTCAGGTTTTAGTTGAAAACCTATAGCGCGATAAATAGGCCGGCAAGTGCCGCGCTCATCATGTTCGCTAGCGTCGCTGCGGTTACGGCGCGGAAACCGAGCTGCGCAACATCTTGACGACGTTCTGGTGCCATAACACCGATAGAACCAAGCTGAATCGCAATCGAACCGATGTTGGCGAAACCACATAGTGCAAAAGTGATGATCACTTGGCTGTGTGCAGACAAGGTTTCTTTCACGCTGATGAAATCTAAGAAAGCCACAAATTCGTTAAGAATGGTTTTTTGACCAATCAATGCACCAGCGGTTAATAGCTCGTTGACTGGAATACCAGCAAAGAAAGCCAGTGGCGCAAATAGGTAACCAAAAATCAATTGTAGCGATAGGTTATCGATACCGATCCAGTTGCCCACATTTTCAAAGCCTGAGTTAACCATTGCAATCACGCTGACAAAGGCCAGCAGCATAGCACCTACAGCCACTGCAACTTTAACACCGTTCATCGCACCAGACGCTAGAGCGTCAATGATGTTAGCATCGGTACTTGCTTCCAGTTCAATGGGATCGTTTTGGCTGATCTTCTCGCGTTCAGGGACAAGAATTTTAGCCATCAATAAACCGCCCGGTGCGGCCATAAAGCTGGCTGCAATCAGGTATTTTAGTTCGATGCCAAGAGCGGCGTAACCGCCAAGAACAGAACCCGCAACTGATGCCATACCGCCCACGATTACGGCGAACAATTCTGAACGAGTCATTTTAGGTAGAAACGGGCGAACAATCAGCGATGCTTCGCTCATTGAAAGGAAGATGTTACTGGTTGCGGCTAATGATTCGACTTGAGAAGTACCCAGTAGACGGGCAATCGCACCACCAATTACTTTGACTAGCTTTTGCATGATGCCAAGGTAGTAAAGCAGAGAAATAATCGAAGACAGGAAAATGATCAGAGGTAGAACGCGAATGGCGAAGATGAAGTTGCCAGAAGCAAGATCACCAAACAGGAAGCTAATACCGGCGTTAGCAAAGGCTAACAGTCCTGATACAGCGTCACTAACCGTAACAAGTAGAGATTGACCCAGTGGGAAATAGAGAACCAGAGCAGCGAAACCTGCCTGAAGCGAAAAAGCACCAACAATGGTACGCCAGTTGATGTCACGGCGACTCTCTGAAAGTGCGTAAGCACATGCTAATAGAGCCAATATGCCGGCCAAGCTAAAGATGATTTGCATTGTATTGCCTTGCTAAGTATCTGTATTTGGGCGAGACAAGAATGACGCGCACACAAGCAACGGCAACACAGCATGGTTATGCATCATGTTGACCTTGCCCGAAGGCGAATTCAAGACCCGTAAACGCTCACAGTTACGCTGGGCCCTATTCCTTGGGGCAAATATCCATTTTTCAGTCGATTGAAAGCCGGTTAATGATCTATTCATGCAAGTAAAATTTGCGCGAGTAGGCTTCATATCTAACCGGGCGCGGAGTATACGCAGCCTTTTTAGCTGTGACAACGATCACTTTTGTTAAAGTTTTTATAGAAAGGAAAACGTTGGCGCAAACGGTTGGGTTTTGTGGACAAAATAGCAGCAAGGCGTGATGGCTAAAGGCGTGATGAAAAAGTGGCGTTCAAATAAACACAAAAAGAAATGTGAGTGTTAGTTATTGATATTAAAGCACTCGCCTCGGGTGATTTGGCTCTATCTGGCGTGATAAGGTGGTTATTTGCATTGATATGTTGATACCAAAGGGTAAAAGCCTCAGAATGTCGAACTTTTCTAACCGAGCTTAACAAAAATGTCATGCTCGGCAAGAACCACTATATATTGAGAATCAAATTTATGGGTTTTACCTCGCTCGCTCTTTCTGCTCCAATCCTTAAAGCTATTCAAGAGCAAGGATATGATACGCCGTCGCCAATTCAGGCTCAGGCTATCCCTGCTGTTCTTGAAGGACAAGATGTCATGGCAGCAGCCCAGACGGGTACCGGTAAAACAGCTGGCTTTACGCTTCCAATCCTTGAACTACTAAGTAAAGGTCAAAAAGCGAAGAGCAACCATGTTCGTGCTTTGATTCTAACGCCGACTCGTGAGCTTGCTGCGCAGATCCAAGAGAACGTGCACAACTACAGCCGTTACCTTGATCTTAATTCTACCGTGGTATTTGGTGGCGTAAAAATTAACCCACAAATGATGCAGTTGCGCAAAGGCAGTGACATCTTGGTGGCAACTCCGGGTCGTCTACTTGATCTTTTCAATCAAAGAGCGGTGAACTTTTCACAACTTGAAGTATTGGTATTAGATGAAGCTGACCGTATGTTGGACATGGGTTTCTTCCGCGACATCAGCAAAATCCTAAACTTGCTACCGAAAAAGCGTCAAAACCTACTGTTCTCTGCGACCTTCTCACCAGAAATTCGCGACCTTGCAAAAGGCTTGGTGAATAACCCAGTTGAGATTTCAGTTGCGCCGGCTAACTCAACCGCAGAAAAAGTAGAGCAGTGCATTTACCCTGCCGATAAAGGTAAGAAGCCTGCGATGTTGTTGAAGTTGATCACTGACGGTAACTGGCGTCAAGTGTTGGTGTTTAGCCGCACGAAACATGGCGCAAACCGTCTTGCTCACTATCTAAATGAGCAAGGTGTAACAGCGGCACCAATTCACGGTAATAAAAGCCAAGGTGCGCGTACTCGTGCGTTAGCGGATTTTAAATCAGGTGATGTACGCGTATTGGTTGCAACCGATATTGCTGCGCGTGGGATCGATATTCCTCAGTTACCACAAGTTGTGAACTTTGACCTGCCTAACGTCCCAGAAGATTACGTGCACCGTATCGGTCGTACTGGTCGTGCTGGTGAAGCGGGTAAAGCGGTATCGCTTGTTTGTGCTGATGAAACTGATGAGCTATTTGGCATTGAGCGTTTAATCCAAACGCTACTGCCACGTATGGATCTAGAAGGTTTCAAACCAAGCAATCCTCTGCCAGAATCTCGTTTGGATACTCGCCCATTCAAAGCGAAGAAGCCAAAGAAAGCGAAGAGCCCAAGAAGCGGTCACGCGGATGGCCAGCGCTCAGGTGATAACGCTCGCGGTAACAAACCAGCTGGCAAAAACAAACGTCATTTCGGCCCTAAGTCTGCAGATGGACAGAAAGCTCAAAATGGCAA
Organism: Vibrio ichthyoenteri ATCC 700023; assembly: GCF_000222605.1. GTDB lineage: Bacteria > Pseudomonadota > Gammaproteobacteria > Enterobacterales > Vibrionaceae > Vibrio > Vibrio ichthyoenteri. The sequence goes on from NZ_AFWF01000145.1 coordinate 4,513, forward strand.
GCCAAACAGCGGTTCTAAGCCTGTTGGCAATGGTCAAAAGCCTGCAGCGAAATCAGGTGGTAACACTGGCAGCGGCAACACTGGTGGTGGTAACAACGCTAACCGTAATGGTAATGCTGGTGGCAATCGCGGCAATAACAACTCGAGCAATAACGGTAATCGCTCTCGCTCTGGTGGTAACGCGAATACGGCCGGTAAACCTCAGCAAAATCGTCGTCCTCGCCCTGCCGCAAATAGCAACCGTGGCTAATCAATGACAAGATAAAAAAGTCGCTGAATTAAACGGAAAGCCAGTGATTCGTCACTGGCTTTTTTGTGTCTATACAATTTGAAAGTGTCTGATAAAGGAAATTAAAATTGGTCAAAAGGGGGATATTTAACTTTTATAGTATGACGCTCCTTAATGTGAGCGGTTATTTTTCGTGATCAAAGCAAAAAAAATCAAAATAATTTAGTTTAAAAAATGGCCGCTTTGGACGATTTTTCCATTGATCTTACAGTGTTTTTCTCACTCGCCGTGAGTGTAACTAAATGTAAATGATGCAGTGTGTTCTATGTACTCTATTCAGTCTCAAGTGAGTTGCTATTTCAGCCTCTAGGCTAAGTCAGTTATAGCTTTGTCATTCAAATTGCAATTAAATGAGACGGAAATCACGCTTGCTTATCTGTGTAAATCATTACTTTCAAGGTTTAAATAACAAAAATCACACTAATTATTTAAAAGTTATCAATAAGTCGTAATGGATTGGGTTGGAATGGCTCATCGAGCTAAGTGATAAATCATTGGTTACATCTATATTTGGTGACTAATTCACTAAAATGATGCATTTCTGTCTGTTGCGCGATAAATGCTGTGCTACAGCAATTATATTACGCTTTACACAGGTACAGGCAATATTACTCCTTTCTCATGTCGCACGTTGTTTCACAACCCCTATCTACGCAACATTAAATTGTCAGTTCTGGAATATTCAGTCTAGTCTCATAGTGGTACTTTGCGGGCATTGGGTTTCTCCTGTCTCCATATAATCCCGAACAATCATGTGGTTATATGCCTACTCGCAGTACCTGACCTGTCTAATTTAAACATGATAAATATGAGGTTAGTAAACATGGCAAAAACGGATACGATCAAAAAAGGGGGCATAGGAATCTTTGCCCTCGCCATGCTGAATATTGTTGCAGTGGTCAGTTTAAGGGGCCTTCCTGCAGAAGCAGAATATGGCCTAAGCTCGATTTTTTACTATATATTTGCTGCGATAGTTTTTCTTATTCCCGTTTCACTGGTTGCCGCTGAGCTGGCGACGGGGTGGTCGGAAAAAGGCGGTATCTTTCGTTGGGTTGGTGAGGCATTTGGTCCTCGCTTAGCACTGGTTGCGATGTTCATGCTATGGATTGAAGTTACGGTGTGGTTCCCAACCGCATTAACCTTTGGTTCAGTCTCGCTTGCGTTTGTTGGTCCTGATCAGTCGTGGGACCAAGCATTAGCACAAAATAAGTTCTTTGTTCTTGGCATTGTGCTCGCCATTTATTGGATTGCGACGTTCATTGCTCTGCGTGGCACTGATGCATTTGCAAAAGTAGCCAAATGGGGCGGCTTAATCGGTACCGTTATTCCAGGTATCGTGCTTATCGTATTAGGTTTCTCTTACCTATTCTTCTCAGGTAAACCACCTCAAATCGAGCTCTCTTGGAGTGAAGTGATTCCTGATTTCTCCAACTTTAATAATGTTGTGCTGGCCGCGAGTATTTTCTTGTTCTACGCCGGTATGGAAATGAACGCACTGCATGTTAAAGAGGTAGACAATGCGGCTCGTAATTATCCTCTAGCCATAATGATTGCGGCCATTGGTACTGTTAGCGTGTTTGTTCTCGGAACGTTGGCGATTGCCTTTGTTATTCCACAACAAGACATCAGCTTAACGCAAAGCTTGCTCGTTGCTTATGACGAAATGTTTGCATGGGCAGGGATTAGTTGGGCATCACCGATTATGGCAAGCTGTTTAGCTCTTGGCGTATTGGCGATGGTTGTTGGTTGGGTTGCGGGTCCTTCATCGGGTTTATTGGTTGTGGCGAAAGGTGGGTATCTTCCTCGTTTTTGGCAACAAACTAACGAGCATGGCATGGCAACACACATCATGATGGCGCAAGCGTTACTCGTTACCATGATTTCAACCGTCTTTGTTGTATTACCTTCGGTTCAAGCGGCTTATCAGATCTTAAGTCAGTTAACGGTTGTGCTTTACCTCATCATGTACCTATTGATGTTTGCGGCGGCTATTCACCTACGTTACACCCAGCCTAACCGTCCTCGTCCTTATCGTATCCCTGGTGGCAACATTGGCATGTGGCTAGTGGCTGGCCTTGGTTTCATTGGTTCATTGATTGCATTTGTCTTCTCGTTTATCCCACCAAGTCAAATCTCGGTAGGTAGCCCAGAAGCTTATATCGGTATTCTCGTTGCACTAACGGTTATTTTTGTTGCGGTACCATTTGTAATTTACCGCGCACGTAAACCGCACTGGCGTGACCCTGCAGTGACAGACTTTGCACCGTTCACGTGGGAAATTGAAGATATGCACCCTGGTGTGATCAATACATCTGACAAAGTTACGCATACATTGAATTCGTAAGGTAGGGTTTTGTAATGTCACAACGTGATACCTCTAAATCTAACGACGAGCTTGCTGCGGTTATGCAGCAAGCATTGGAAAATAGCGCTACTAACCATAATGGCGAAAATGCTTCATACATTCCGTTCTTAGCGTCAGTTCCTTCACAATTAACCGGCTTAGCCTTTGTCTCTGTTACTGGCGAAGTCATTCAGTTGCAAGATGCGGAGTTCCCGTTTGCGATTGAATCTATTTCGAAAGTGATGACTCTAGGGCTAGTGTTAGAACAATCTGGTGCCGATGAGCTGCATAGCAAAATTGGTGCAGAGCCGACGGGTATGCCATTTAATTCGGTGTTGGCGTTGGAGCTTCATCAAGGTAAACCGCTTACACCGTTAGTCAACGCCGGTGCTATCGCTACCGTGAGTATGGTTAAAGCGACGGATGCAGAAGATCGTTGGCAGCAAATTCTGGCCTTCCAGTCTGCGCTTGCCAATAGTCAGATTGTGCTCTCTGATGAAGTAAACCAGTCAGAACAAACCACCAATACCCATAACCGTGCCATCGCATTGTTACTGGAATCAGCAGGCTGTATTTATTCTGATTCGATGCAAGCCTGTGATGTGTATACCCGCCAATGTTCAACTTTGTTTAATACGGTTGAGCTGGCGACGGTGGGCGCAACGTTAGCTAACGGTGGTAAGAACCCTTGCTCTGGTAAACAACTGATTCAACCAGAAAACATCCCGCATATTTTGGCCGAAATGGCGATGGAGGGGCTTTATGATACCTCAGGTGATTGGGCGTATGACGTTGGTTTGCCGGGTAAAAGTGGTGTCGGCGGTGGCTTAGTGACTGTTATCCCAAATGTCGGTGCTCTAGCCGCATTCTCTCCACGCTTAGACCAGTTCGGTAATAGCGTACGTGGCCAACAAATGATCAAACAAATCGCTCAAACCATGGGTTGGAATTTGTTCAGTAGTCAGCAACATTAAGGTAGGAAGAAAAATATGGCACTTCATAATGTAAATCCAAACAATGATCCAATTTTTGGCTCAGAAGACATCCATAAAGTTGCGGCTGCGAAAAAGCTTCCACAGCAAGAACAATCACCAACAGTGATCTACCAAATGATCCGTGATGAGCTTTACCTTGATGGTAATGCGCGCCAAAACTTGGCGACGTTCTGCCAAACATGGGAAGAAGATGAAGTTCATAAGTTGATGGATCTCTCTATCGATAAGAACATGATCGATAAAGATGAATATCCTCAATCGGCAGAAATTGAAGGTCGTTGCGTGCATATGCTAGCGGATCTATGGAATGCGCCGGACGCAGTGACCACCGTCGGTACCTCAACCACTGGATCGAGTGAAGCATGTATGCTGGGGGGGTTGGCTGCGCTATGGCGTTGGCGCGATCGACGTCGTGCGCAAGGTCTATCCATCGATAAACCAAACATGGTGTGCGGCCCGGTACAAGTGTGTTGGGAAAAATTTGCACGCTACTGGGACGTAGAAATTCGCCAAATGGACATGGAAGAGCACCACTACTTCATGCAGCCAGAAGATATGCTCAATATGGTGGATGAAAATACCATCATGGTGGTACCAACATTCGGTCAAACCTTTACGGGTCTGTACGAAACCGTCAAACCTCTTGCAGATGCATTAGATGGTTACGAGCGTGAGACGGGTATTTCAATCGATATCCACGTTGATGGTGCCAGTGGTGCGATGCTTGCTCCATTCTGTGCGCCTGAAATAGATGCATGGGATTTCCGCCTAGAACGTGTTAAATCAATCAGTACTTCAGGTCATAAATTTGGTTTGTCACCGGTGGGTGTGGGCTGGATCATTTGGCGTAGCAGTGAAGACCTACCAGAAGGCTTGGTGTTCCACGTTAACTACCTGGGTGGTGACATGCCAACCTTCGCATTGAACTTCTCTCGCCCTGCGGGCCAGATTATTGCTCAATACTACAACTTCCTTCGTCTAGGCTTTGAAGGATACCAACGTATCCACTCAGCAAGCTACGATGTGTGTGAGTACCTAGTTCAAGAGCTAAATAAATTCGATCTGTTTGAGTTCTTATTCGACGGTAATCGCGAGAAAGGCATTCCGGCTATCGCATGGCGTTTAAAACCGGGTGTGAAAGTAGATTACACACTTTACGACCTAGCGGATCGACTACGTACTCGTGGTTGGTTAGTACCAGCCTACAGCTTGCCTGCAAATATCGAGACAATGGTCGTGCAACGTATCTTGGCAAAACAGGGCCTAACCATTGATTTAGCCAACCTACTGATTGCAGATTTCAAACGCTCAATTGAGTTTCTTGAGAAAAATGGTTCAACCAACTGTACTGCGGAAGATTCAAGCTCCTTTGATCATAGCGGTCACTAAGCCCGAACTACCGTCTATACGGTATAAGGTGCAATACTAAAATAAAGGCCGATTGTGTATGCAGTTGGCCTTTATTGGTTTTATGTCTAGCCAGTTATAAGAGTCTGAATCGTATGTTTGTCCATATTACTGAAATTATCTGCATCTGCGCCTTTGCACTCAGTGCGGTGCTCAGTGAAGCGAATAAAGGTAAAGATATTATTAGTGTATTAGTACTGGGTTTAGTCACCGCTTTGGGAGGAGGTACGGTTAGGGATGTTATTTTATCGACTGAGCAAGTTTTTTGGATTCAATATCCGGACTATTTTTGGGCGGCAATTATCAGCTCACTGGTCGGTTTTTTTATTGCTGCGGAATTGAGAAAGCTTAAAGCGGAACGACTTATTTTAGTCTTGGATGCGATTGGTATTTCAATCTTTTCTATCTTAGTGGTCAAAAAGATGGTTCATCAAGATTATGCGGCTTATGTCGCCATTACGATGGGGGTGATCACCGCTGTCTTTGGCGGCGTAGTACGCGATGTCATCGTGAACCGCCCGACAATGTTCAACAACACTGAATTTTATGCAACGCCGGTTATCATTGGTTGTATGGGGTTTGTCGGCTTTTCACACTTAGGCATGAATGCCGATGTGAACACGATTATCTGCATTGCTTTTATCGTCATATTTAGAATTTACATTGTAGTAACGAAGAAGAGCTTTCCAAGATACTTGTTGCTCAAGTAAGTAAAATTGCTGGTGCAGCAGGATGAGTTTTGGATGGTCTATTGCGGCTTCTAAGAGTGCTAGTCAGGTTGAAAACATCGCATAGTGTGAGTTAACTAACTGATTGTCTTATCTATGAAAACGTTTTGGTGTTAACATTTTGTCCTTGCCTGTGGTGAGTTTGCGATGGTATGCGTTGTTACCATGAAGGCCAATTGAATTATATCTATATCCAAGGAGGATGTTGTGAAAGCACTATTAGGATTCGTTTTATCGATTGGATTGGTTGGTTCTGCGTATGCGAGCACATCACCAAGTAATGAATCAGTTGAAAAAATGCTGCAAGTAATGAAAATCGATGAGCAGATCTTAGGAGGCTTTGAAGCGATGCTCCCGATAGTGAATCAGTTGGCACAACGGATGGAGTTGAATTCAAGTGAAACAGAGCAACTGAAAGATATTTATCGTGATTGGTTTAATAACGACCTTGATCAGGAACTGATCAAACAACAAGTGGTTGATCTATACGCGGAGACATTCACTGAGCAAGATATCCAGAATATGATTCAATTTTACCAGACCCCGACGGGACAGAAGACCATCGAAAAAGCGCCTGAATTAGCAAAAATGGGCGCACAGTTTGGTATGGTCGAAGCACAAAAAAAACAGCAGCAATTGATGGAAAAATTAACCCCTTTTCTTGAAAAGCATCAAATCAATTAGCCAATGAATTGAGTTCAAATTGGAAAGAGCAGACTTAGAGTCTGCTTTTTTATATTACTTATTCACCAGAGACTGCAGTGATGATTTTAACCATAAACTTGTGTATTCCAATACGGCGGGAGTGGTTAGCGAGCGACATTTTACTGCGCTTATCAGCCATCTTTTTAATCATCAAACCCATCACCGAGGTCAGTTAACCGCTGTGCTCAGTCAATTAGCAGTCGATGTAGGCGTAACGGATTTCTTATTGGAGATCCCAGACGATAGAATTTAGTGTCGACGTCAATGTTTTAACCAATATCTACAAGGAGATTAATTTGCATGTTTTGATCGTACATTGCCATCCTGAGCCACAGTCCTTTAATGCTTCGATGACCAATTTGGCAGTGGAAGCACTAGAGCAAGCGGGGCATAAGGTCGTCGTTTCAGATTTGTATGCACAAAAGTTTGACCCAGTAGAGCGTGCGGAACATTATAAAAGTCGAATTGACTCGAACCGTTTTGATATTCTTTCTGAGCAACGAAATGCGTATAAAACTCAAACTCTTGATGTAGATATCAAACGAGAAATTGAACGCCTAGAGCAGAGTGATCTTGTGATCTTTCAGTTCCCACTTTGGTGGCATCAACAGCCAGCGATGCTAAAAGGTTGGTTTGATCGTGTATTCGTTGGCGGTGGTTTGTATACCAGTACCATGCGCTATGATAAGGGCTATTTTCGAGGTCGAAGAGCAATCTGTTCGGTGACATCAGGTGCTCCCTTATCGACGTTTACGGAAAATGGCCGCGGTGGTGGTGAGATTGAAATATTGTTACGTTCCATCAATTTTTCTCTTCACTACATGGGGTTCGAAGTATTGCCTCCTTATCTCGCTACCGAGATCCAAAATAGAGGCTTTACTTATAAAACACCTCAGCAGTTTGAGTTGGATCTTGAGGCAATTTTGCAAGATTGGCGCAGCCATGTGACACAACTCAATCAACTCGAACCCATGCACTTTTATGGGTGGAAGGATTGGGATGAGTCGGGTGCAGAGGTTGGATTGTAAGTGAACTTACTCAACCTATCAGTTAAGACGCAATAGTGCTTGCCTATAGTTGGTTACATTTTGCGTCAGACAATGGGTCTAAACCTTGTCTGCTTGTTTATTTCTTGCTTGGTTGTGGTTGGCTAGAACCCTGACTTCTTATTGGTTTTTTTACATTTGTGAGCATAGATTTCTGTAAGGGATATCATACAATTGTGTTTTTGCATCAATCACTTAATCTGAATGGATTACAATAATAACTCTAACGGGCGTATTGCTAATTAGCGGTAGAGAGAGATTTGTCGATGGAACTGTTGTTTATAGTATTGGGTCTGGCTGTTATTGCTACGCCCATCATCGCGCTGGTTGCCTTCCTCAAGGTGCAATCCCTTGAAAGACAAGTCTATGTGTTGACGCAAAAAGTTAATGAGTTACGTACTGTTGGTGTTGCCTCTCCATCTAGTGCGACCCTTCATGAGAATAGTCCGCCAAACACGCTACATGACATCGTGGCTGAAGCCCCTAAAGCAACATCGCAAATTCACACTCAAACTGACTCAGAATTGCCTCTATCAGACTACTCTTCGATTGCTAACGAGTCGTTAATCGCGGTGAAGCCAAATGCACCGACTAAGCCAAAGCCGCGTTCCCCACATGCGAAAGCGAATACTTCTGATGTCGTAACGCAGTTGTTTGAGCGCTGGATGACGCACGTAAAAGAAAACTGGTTAGTTTGGGTTGGTGGCGTGGCAATGGTGATTGGGGTGGCTTACCTGATTGAAACCGTCGGCACTAATTTTACCATTCCATTGTTTGCCCGAGTGATCATTGCCGTTATCGTTTCTTGTTCAATGATTGGCCTTGGTGAGTGGTTGCACAAGAAAATTACCGCGCTAGATGGCGAGTTCTTGCATCAAAAAGCGGATGCTTATATTCCGGCTGCGGTTTATGGTGCTGGGATGAGCGGGTTGTACGGTACCGTTATATTTTCCGCGGTGGTTTACGCTTTTATTCCGCCAGCAATTGCATTGGCACTAATGGCAACTTTGGCAGCCGCTGCTTTGGTATTATCAAAGCGTTTAGGGCCATTAATGGCCGTGTTGGGTTTATTTGGTGGCTACTCCGCGCCAATATGGATTGGTGGTGCTGAGCCGAATTTCATTTTGCTTTCATGCTATATCAGTAGTATTTCAATGGCGGGGATTTGGGTACAACAGTTGACGCGTATTGCATGGCTCACGTATGGCATTATTGCGCTGCACAGCTTGTGGTTATTCACGATCGCGTATGAGTTACCCCCCGGCGATCTATTGTTGTGGTTTGGACTGTTTGTGCCTCTTTCCACTTACCTGTTGGTGTTTGTGCCTCAAATGGGTTGGTCGCTTCAGTTTAAATGCCACTACCGAACGCGGCCTCCATTTTTTTATGCAGCAATCCCTGCTGCGATCCTAGCTATCCTCACGGCACTGCTATTGGATAAGACGCCGACGTTAGGCTGGCCGTCTTTGACCTATTTCGTGTTGCCAACATTACTCCTATTATTTCCTGTTTGTCGCAAAGGGCGCGCCCCTCGATCGTTCGCTTGGGTCAATCTAATTGCTTCGCTAAGTATCCTCGCAACGGCTTTAATGATCATGGAGACGCAGCCGGAGATCATGGTCGGTATATTGGCGATCAGTGGAGCGCTAATTCTGTTGGTGCAGCTAAGAACCATTGCTCAATACGAGCGAGGGGACAAATCGAAAATTAGCTATTGGCAAGCCGTGACGTTAGCCCCGTCGCTCACGGTAGGGGCGTTGCTTTATATTGACTTTTATCAGCCTGAATATCGCTTAATGGCGACCATGTTCACCATGGTGTTTATGTTACTACTGGTTTGGTTAGCGATCAGATTGAGTGCTCTTAGAGCCAATTTATCTGTGGCAAGTCATGCTTTATTGCTCAGCCTTTGTGTGGTGTACAGTGAAGGCGGTGAGTTGACGTTGTTGATTGCTGCGCAAATGTTGCTGATGGCGATTCAATATCAGCGACAATGGCTAACTCCTAATATATTTGCATTCAAAGCACTTGGGACTTTGTTAGTGACGCGACTTTCGCTGTTGCCATTTTGGCCTGAACTGCAAGCGATGGCGATACCACAATGGAGCTGGTTGTTAATAACGATTGTGCCAACTTTATTCGTGTTTGGCTGGATTCGACATATATTAAATCAGCGCCAATACGTCATGGCAGAATGGTTTGACGCAGCGATTTTGCATCTCGTCGTAATTTTGGTTTTCTCTCAAACTAATTATTGGTTACTTGGCGATTTCAATTTCTTCTATCAGCTAGAGTTTGACAATATTGCTATATTTGCTGGTCAAAGTGTCGCTTTGATGGGGGTGTATCAGTTCAAAGCCTACCATAGCCAATCGCTCAGTCTCTTCTACCGCGGTTACAGCTTAGTTATGCTGGTGGCCGCTGCACTGTGCATGGTGTTACTGAACACGGTATTCCAACCCTTCACCAATCTTTATATCCTTGGTAGTGATTGGCCTATTATGAATTGGCTAAGTGTCGGTTGGTTGTTACCTGCACTGATCTTGGTGGTGATTGCACGCTTACAATTATATCCAAATCAAACGCGTTGGTTACTCGGTGTCGCAGCCGCACTTCTGTTGCTTTGGTCTATGTACAGTATTCGTCAGTTCTGGCAGCAAGGACCTTTGACCCTCGATATGCCAACCAGCATGGCGGAACTATTCAGTTATTCAGTCGCGCTGATTCTGCTTGGCGTTGCGATCACCTACTATGGCTTGCAACGTGAGCAACGTGTGATACAAACGATTGGTTTCGCTATGTTGGGCGTGGCAGTGTGTAAAGTATTCCTATGGGATGCCGCTGCGCTTGAGGGATTATGGCGTGCTATCAGCTTTATGGGGCTTGGTGGTTGTTTGATCGGCTTAGGATGGCTATTTCAGCGCTTACAGATCAAAGCGCACAATAATGAGTCGCATTGATTCGTTTCGTTGCAATTGTGTACTGAGAAAAAGCGCCAGTGAGCATTCGCTGGCGCTTTTCTGTATTTAGTCGGTACTATCGCTATTGTCATAGACTAAGATATCACCCGGTTGACACTCGAGAGCTTGGCAGATTTTCTCTAGGGTGCTAAAGCGGATTGCTTTTGCTTTACCATTTTTAAGAATGGATAAGTTTTGCTCTGTTACCCCCACAAGGACAGACAGTTCCTTTAAACGAATTTTTCGTTTAGCCATCATCACATCAAGATTAATCGTAATGGTCATAGTTACCTCTTAGATGGTGTGTTGATGTTCGTCTGCAAGCTGTTGCGCCTCTTTCATTACCCACGCGATGGTTAAGACAATAAAACCACAGAAGATCGACATTAAGTCTAATCCGGCAAAGGTGATCGCGAGTATACGTTCACCCGGTGGGTTATTAAAACTTAACGCGACTGAAATCAAACCACTGTAAATTACGTTGCCAAAGGCCCACAAAAAGAATACGCGGCCTAAATTATTAAAATATTTTACTGTATCGAGCGTAAAAACTTCTGCTTTTTCATAGCATTTAAATAATCTGGCTAGGATGCTAAAGGCGTACATCAAGATACCACATGGAACCATGCTTGCTGCAAATGCCCATAATCGAGCTGACAGCGTTAATGGCTCTTGTGTGAAAGCTGAGATATCAAATCCTAATTGAATAATGCCCATTGAGGTTAAGAAATCATATTCTGACTGGACCATTAGCCAAAAATAAAGATTGGCGATAGGGGTGATAACGAGCAGCATTAGTAGAACGAATCGAATATAGCGACTGTATGTTTGGATTTTTTGCATAGAGATCCTCCTTAGTAAGGCTATGAATCTAGCATTTTATCAAAGTAAAACAACCAAAATTTATTGTTTATCGATAAATTTTGGTTGTTGCTCATTGTTATTGATGTTCAAGAGATGATTTTTTGTTAGGAAAATCAAACAGTAGTGTTCGACGGAATGAAGCTGTCTATTTTAAGTTTATTTTCATTTCGCTAAGCTCGACAACGTTGTGACCTTTATCAACGAGTTATCACTCCATTCTCTTTAGAATAGCGGCCTTCTGGCTGCGTAGAGCATAACAAGTATGAGAGGCGATAATGCGCTGTTTTAATCATCCTGAAGTGGATGCGGTTTGTTCTTGTAAATCTTGCTTAATCTTCTTGTGTCCTGAATGCGCTATAAAAATCGATCATGGTTACGTTTGTTCTGAGGAATGTCGTGTTAACGCAGAAGCTATTGAGCAACATAATCAATTTGTCTTGCAAGAGCGTGAAGAGTTGCTTCGAGCAAACGAAGTTGTCTTGCGTGCGGTAGTTGCTCGGAAGAAAACCTATAGCCATTTTATTGGTTTCTATATTTTGATGGCTCTGTGCACATTAGCCTCGGGGTTTGATCGTTCAGCTTACAGTTATTCAGTTACATTTATCGCGATATTTACCATTTTAATTTGCTATTGCGCGGTACGAATTCGTTCCCTCAATGTACATATGGACGAGTTGTTGAGCGACATTAGTAAGAATAAAAGTGTTGGAAAATGAAGGGACAATGCTGATAAATACAATAAAAATTGGGTAACTATCTGGTTTTTTGATCTCAATTTGTTCCCTTATCAGTGACGTTGTCGGTGATTGGATGTTTGGGATTACGCCGGTCTTGTTGTTATTACAACACTCATTAATGGGTAATATCTTTGGTAGATTCGTGATTGGTGAGAAGGGGAGATAGGAGTAAGTTCGAGTGGCACAGAAACTAGATTGGCGCTGATGAACAGTGTGTGTTGCGCCAAGCTTGCTTCATCACTCCCTTCAATTAAGGATGTCATTATTATGAGTCATTCAAATGAGCAACAAGCTAACCAAGCGATTCATGGCAAACAACATGATGCAGAGTTTAATCATGAAAAAATGGATCGTCGTTATGGCAGCGATGTAGAGCACAAACATAATAAAGATCATCATCAAGTTCGTGATCATGAGAAAAGCCATCCTCATACTCAGCACGGCGGTAATCCGGAAGGCCACAAACACCCTCAACAAACCCACCATGACCATCATGAGCATGACGAGCATCGACATCATCAAACTAAACAGCATGACCATAAAGAGCATTCACGCGAACATCATAAAACTGCCCATAACATGTAAGCTTTGTAAGTGGCGTTAAATGAGCCTATTTATAGGGAATTAAACGCAAAAGAGTTGCCATTGTGGCAACTCTTTTTAATTTTATGTCGTCATTTTTGTGGCTATTTCTGCACCATAATCTCGAGAATTTGCACGTCAGTTTGAGTCATCGCGCCGTTGGCGAGTGCAGACATATTACGAATGGTCACATCTACATCAGTATCAACAATCCCTTCTGAACCCGTGACGCGAATGCCATCAATCGCCATCATTGCCGCTTTAATCGCAGCACTGGCTGATGATGATACTTTCATCGCGCAGCTTGTTTTAGCGCCATCACAGATAATGCCGGTAATATCCCCAATCATGTTACAGATCGCGGAGCTGATGTGGGTAAATTGCCCACCAAGCAGCCATGTCATTCCCGCTACGGCGCCCATCGATGCTGTGGTCGCGCCACAAAGTGCGGAGAGTTTATTTTGGTGGCTCTTAATGTAAATCGCCATCAGATGAGAAAGCATTAATGCGCGAATCATGGTTTCACGATCAACGTTTAAATGCTCTGCTACAACAACGACCGGCATGGTGGCTGCGATGCCTTGATTACCTGAACCGGAATTACTCATGGCAGGTTTCATTGCGCCATCCATACGGGCATCAGAAGCTGCAGCTGTGCGGCGCATAATATCGGTCAGCAAATCTTGGCTAAGTAAGCCTCGGTCAATATTACGTTGAAAAGTTGCACCAATTTGTAAGCCGTATTTTCCGGTTAAGCCTTCAATAGAGAGTGCATTGTTGAGTTGATAGGCTTGCTCAATAAAAGCAATCTGTTGCAGTTCGGCTTGAGTGGCAAAGTCGTAGATATCGATGGCGTTGGCATCGGCAAAGGGAAAGTCGCTTTGCTCAGTGTTACTGCACTGCGCCGCTGTAGATTCAGCGCTATAAATGACTTGGTTGTTTTCTTTAATTTCGACAACTTGAGTATGGGTGTCAGCGATAGTCACTGAGGTTGAAATATCATTTACAGAGATAGAAACTTGGGCATAAAGAATATGCGCGGTTGGCGCGACGCCAACAGACACCCGTTGTTGATCTAGCAGCGTTTTTGCTTTGGTTACGTCATCGGCAGTAATGGTTTTAAGCACTTCTAAACCGGCATCAGCGTCACCAGCAAGGGCTCCGACTGCTGCGGCAATCGGCAGGCCAACCATGCCCGTTCCAGGAACTCCTACGCCCATGCCATTTTTCATCAAATTCGGTGATACTAATACATCGATGCGCAGTTTCTGCAGTGAAGTTTTATCGAGACAGTGCATTGCGGCAAGACGACGCATGGCAATCGCAGCACCTAGTGCCACAGAAACAGGTTCAGTACAGCCCAGTGCTGGCACGACTTCTTTTTTGACTACATTGATAAAGCCATTCCACAAATGTTTTTTCACAATACCTACTCACTCTATGGTGCTTTGTGCAGAATGCTGCTGCAAAAAGGCGGATTGGGCAGATTAAACCCATAATATTAATATGGATTTAATATAGCGCTGGAGAAGGAAAAAAAGTTTGCTTTATCAATGACAAATAGGTGCTTTAAGAGGAAAAAATTCTCCGAATAAGCTCTTTTGGATGGGAATGTCCTAAATCTGAGCCGAGCGTTAAATTGGGGCCATAAAAATTCCCGCCGAAGCGGGAATATCTCGATGACCCATTAGCCAGTATAAACAGACGCTTTATGCAGATTGGCTAATGTTTGTTGTCGCATCATTGCTTCTAACATGGGCATGCTCTAAGCAATAAAATTGGTTTTTACCTTGGCGTTTAGCTATATACATTGCTTCATCAGCTTCGGTGATTTTTTGGTCAAGGCTGGAGGTGTCCGTTGCTGGCCAGTAACTGATGCCTAAGCTTGCCGTCACTTGGCAAGCGATGCCATCAATCATAAATGGTGCAGAGAGCTTTTCAACCACACGGTTGAATATCGATGGTGAAGAGCAGATACCATTGATGCCAAGTAAGAACTCATCTCCCGCTAAACGTGCGACGATATCCTCTTGCGCAAGGCTTGTCGTTAGGCGCTTACCAACCATGCAGAGCAGTTGATCGCCGATGGCGTGGCCATGCTGATCGTTTATCGCTTTGAAACCATCTAAATCAATGAAGCAGACCATTTGTGACTCACCGTTATTATGTGATTCCTGTAAACGGCTTACCGCATTGGCTCGGTTGGCGAGTCCCGTTAGTTGGTCATGATTGGCCAC
>NZ_AFWF01000144.1 GCF_000222605.1 Vibrio ichthyoenteri ATCC 700023
ATCCAAAAAAATGGCGTTTATTTTGAAGATGGATTCACGATTGAGAATTTTATGTTTTTGAGCTAGCTGCAACAGCTTACCCATAGCTTTTTCATTTTCAATATTTGGATCAGACGTAATGCCGATAGTAGGGATGCCACTCAGCTTCAGAATGTTCCGTATACAGTTTTCGACTAATGGGCAAAGCATCATTATGGAAGAAGAAAAGTCACCGCTATATCCATGCCATAGTGCTTTGGCAAAGAGCTTCGTCTGGTACTCAGGAACTATCACACAGTGTTGTACCAACGAGTGAAAATACTCAAAGTCGAGAGCTAGGTTTTTACGTGATATTTCAATAGCAGGGATAATCGAACTAGCGGAAATTATACGAGTCGCTCGTTTAAAGTATTCGTATTCTTCAATACGTTCATGTTCAGGAGAGTTTGGTTTTACTTGCCCGATCTTTCTTCCATCAGTATCACTATATGTGCAAGAACCTACCAATGACAAAAAAAAGCTAGTACCAATCTCGTTTTTGAGTTTACGTTGATTTCTACGGATATGGCGATAATCGATATCACCAATTCGTAAAAAGTCTTCGATGCAATCACCCGTAAAATTATTATGTATCTCGTTTATATCCTCGGATAGATCAAGTGACTCAGTTATAAACGGTACGCTTTGTGATACTTCAAGAGAACGATCTCGAATGATAGTTAACTTTTTTTCGAGTTCGAATAGTAAGTCTTCGTACTCGTCACCTCTAATTGGCTGTGTCTTTTGTAAAATGCCAATAGCGTCTCGGTAACGTTCGGCTGCTACATAAAAGTTATTTCTTTCATAGTCATTGTTTCCCCAAGAGGTTAAGCAGTGGATTTTCGATAGTTTACACTCTCCTTTAGTCGGGGAATTTTGGGGAAACCTTTTTATAATTTTTTCAATTTCCTCCCAACAATGGATAGATAAGTCATGTCGAAGTTCATCTTCTAACTTCGAAGCGTAAGTGATTAAAGACTCAATTAATGAGAAGGCATCTTCTTTCTGAATAGCATTAGCTTTATTTAATATCCTAGATACGACTAATGGCTCATTTTGGTTAACTGCTGCCGAGAGCAATGTCTGTGTTATTTCTTGTTTTTTATCTTTAGATTTGGAAACCCCGCATAGTTGCAGGCTTCTTGACCAATACCCTTGATTCATAAGCAGGTGTTCTAAAGGGAATTTTCTATATGCGTTTATAGCTAACTCTACATAGGAAGGTTTTTTTATGTCCAATGTAGACCAAATGACATCATAGTACTTGGCTGTAAGCCATGATGAGTCAATGTCAGCGATAATGTTTTCTAATTCTAGTATGTTTTGGGCTGAAACTTTGGGGGTATCCCACATGTTAGTAGGTTTCATTTTCAACTCTCCGTTACGAAACCTAAAATCAGACACGGATATTAGCAGCTCGACAATTGATAGTGTATCTGAGAAGCCTTCATTAGATATTGCAAGTTTAATCTCGTGAAGTTCTTGCGCATAGGAGTACTCATTTAAAAGACGATCAATGTTTGTATTGTATATATTTCTTATTCTTTCTTTTATTTCTTCTTTCACTAGCCTAACTTCCACATATGAGTTTAGTAGTGTAATGATAACGATGTTTGAAACCCGTTTGAATGCGTTTAACTCAAAAGGAAGTCCTAACTCATGATATGAGTGTAGTGGCTTACGAAAATTAGTCGCTCGATTAGAAGTTTTGCCATACCTTTGATAATTCGTCATTAGCTAATTTAGCAAAACCACTGACAAGCTTTTGTCCAAACCCTTGCTAGAGATTGATCAGACTTTATTGTCATTTACATCGTGTTTCGGGTAGCAGTGCACTTTAAAAATGATCAAACTTTATTGTTCCTCCGACACAAACGAATGGTATCGGGTATTTCCTCTCCTTAGAACAATTAAACTCTTAATAGTATGCATACGATTAAGAGTTTAATTGTTACGATTTCATAGAAAACCGATCATTTTGGGGATTAGAGGACGTAATCGAGCCGAAATGAAAACGCATCACAAACGCTTAACATTTGGCAAAAAACTGTAATTTACTTTCAGAATGATTTTGAGGATTCTTAGATAGGAAAGCCCCTACTTTCACCACCTTGTAGCAAGGTCTGTTCCCTAAGCGGCAAAAGTAAGGGCAAATTTAGCTATTTACCATAATGTGCATAATGAACACCGAACAAACAACGATTACAAGAGCGTTGAAGGTATTGATAATGTTCAACATGGGTCTACCTTCCTTAACTCGGTCATTACACCAGTCGGTTGATTCAAAGATAGAATTCTCGTTCAATGAATCGACCGATTTCGTAATGACCCAAAGCCATATATCACGTTAATTCATTAGATTATAACTGTTTTATCAATTAGCATTACAATGGGTTTTGTTTCCTAATTCGAGTTCAGACACAAATGGTCTAGTATGAATAATTATTAGGCGATCACTGTCGTTTTAGGCATACCTAGCCCTATTAGTTTATTTAATGCTTTTATCATGGTGTAAGTTTCGCTCAACTTGAGCGTTGTAATTTTTTAAGCTTAATGTCCCACCGAGCATTTTCTTTACACGGAATATTGCCGTCTCTGAGAGAGAACGTTTATGATAACCGTACTTCTTTTTACAATTCAGAAAAGATAAAGACAAAGATAAACTATCATTTATTTTACTACCATAAGCTTATAGGAAAATAAAACAGTGATAATTAAAAATTACAACATTAGAAAACTCCTGAATTTAAATATTTCCAACACTGAATTTGACAAAATAAAAATAAAAAAAATAAACAATGTTGATATACAAAGAATGGAAAAAACAATCCAGACCTCTAAAAAACAAAAAATAAATGAAATGCGTCTTCTTTATGATGCATTAAAATCAGAAAGAAATTTAACCACGCAAAATAAAAAAATAGAGATAGATAGCACATATTTAAAAAAACATAATCTGGAATGGGTTTCTGGATGTGGGAATTTAAATATTAAAAACAAAGAAACCTTAGAGAAAATATTTAAAGCAATAGAACAAGACTCCAAAACTGAACATTACACAAAAAACACAACCTCAAGCAAAGAAATAAACAAGTTAAAAGAGAGTGAACTTTGTGATTTATTTGAAAAAATAAACCCAAAAACAACATTTGAACGCATGAGCATCTGTAGCCTAATAGATAAAATACACTTAAACTACAGCACACCAAAAGATAAAATAATATCTAAATTTGACATTACAGCATCAAGATTTTATTTAGACTCAGGGTTTGAGATTCCAGTTGGTAGTAAATATATCAATGGTAACATCTGCATAAGAAATAAAGACAATTTAATTTCAATTGACTTAGAGTTAAAAAGGGATGGATTAGAAAAAATAAACAAGAAGCTTAAGCTAGGAATGGAACACTTAAATCTTGATTTAAAACATAAAATAGAACATGTGCTAATGTATGATTTGGGTAATATGACACCAGATTTAAAAAAATATTTTAATGATTTAATATATAGACTACTTAGCATTAAACCAAAGGATGAAATTGAAAAAAAAGAAATCAATAATTATATTTCAGCACTAAAAAAAAGAAATGAAATTAATTTAAATGAAAAAATTCCTGCTAGTAAAAATAAAATATCCGTTAACTTGAGTCTGAACAATAAATTTCCATCATCTGTTCGAAGTGATTGGAGTTCAGAAAACAATATAAACAATTTGATTGGTGATTTATCGACATACAGAATCGATGTTGGTGATAATCATGAGTTATTAATTTACATTCCATCATATAAAACAATGTCATTTTACGGAAAAGTAAATATAACAGCAAAAAATGATGATAAAAACTCATTTGAAAACATTATAAACAAATTAAATTCATTTGGTTTTGAACTATTAAGACGTGACAACAATGAACTAGTAGATAATCATTACAAATCCATTAACGATAAAAAAGAAAGTGACAAACAAAACTTAAAAATCATGAAATCCGGTGGGTTTTATAATTTTGCAAACATTGGATTAGACATAAGTGAAATAAAATCATTCTCACACAGATTGAGGTTTGTTGGAGGAGATGTATCTGTAAAGGATGTATTTGAAAATGGATTCGGTCTGTACTCTTTTAACGAAAGAGTTGAGTTTATTAAAAGTAATAAAAATTTATCTTCAAATGATGATATCTCTGACTATGGGACAAAGTATATTTTTACATCGAAGAATGGAATAAAAAACAAAGCGAACTTAAAAGATATTAATCTTATTTTCAAAAACAACCTTGCCTATAGAACTGATATGATACTTGATCGCACAGGTAGCAAAATTGACCCTTGGCTATTTAATAAAAATGATTATAGCTCAGAATATCAATGGAATTTATTTAAAAGCAATATTGACTTTTCAGAATATTTAAATTACATCACTACAGACACGGAAGAAGAAAAAAACAACATAATCAATGAGTTGAAGGATATTGGATTTTCAAAATGGATCGATGGAAGAGAGTTGTCCGACTTTGTTATATTAAATTCTGAATATCATTAAGTTCTTGATTGGCTTTGTTACGTAAATTGATAGAACTAAATCCATCGCTTACGATATGAACGGGGCTTTGTTGCGTAAGTCATTTTCGAAGTAGATGATCCCCATTTTGGTTAATTGTTAGCCAATGCGGCACGTTTTAGGCATACCAAGCCCCGTAAGCTTATTTAACGCTTTAATCATCGCGTAAGATTCACCAACTTGTGCATTGTAATTTCTTAGGCTTAACTGTCCTACAAGCAATTGCTTCACTCGATACATCGCCGTTTCAGATATCGACCTCTTATGGTAGCCATAGCGCTTTTTCCAATGCTTGTTCGAGCCATATAGTCTTTGGCAGCCAACCGCTAAGTTTCTTGGATGGCCTCGTTCCCAGAATGCCGCTCCTTCTCTTGGAGGGATAAGCGCAACTGCCCGTTTAATGCGGATTGCTGCATGGCAATCCCTTGTGTCATAAGCGCCATCTCCTGATATCTCAAGAATTTTCCGACGTGTTTGTTTGAGTAAGTTAGGCAGCACCTCGGCATCAGTCACCACTGATAAACTCAATTCTGCGGCAATAATTTCGTGTGTACTCGTATCTACTGCGAGGTGGAGTTTGCGCCACACTCTGCGTTTACCATCCGTGCCATGTTTTTTGACTTTCCACTCACCCTCACCATAAACCTTAAGACCTGTCGCATCGATAGCAAGGTGTAGAATCGGTCCTTTGGTTTTCGTCTTAAAGCTCACCTCAACATTTTTCGCTCGACGACTGATACAACTGTAGTGTGGGCAGCACAGTGGAAGCTGAGCAAGTTGAAAAACGGAATCAATAAATCCTTGCGAAGCTCGAAGTGGCATTGAAAAAATACGCTTTACCATCAGAGCTGTTGTGATGGCTAAATCACTAAAGACACGAGTTCTACCACGCTTTTTTTGCTTACTTTGTTTCCACTCACTTATCGCTTCTTCATCAACCGTGGCTCTTTAACGTTTTGAATTGGGCTTGTTGCAAATAATCAGATAAGGAAGGTTTAGCCAGTCATTGGATTAAAATTACGAGTAAATCACCTCAACATTAAATAAACGATTCAATTTTAGTTAACCACTACGGTCTACCGTTACAGTTGATGATGGTCTACAAGTTAATGTACAGTGCAGAGACGAAATGGCGTCGTCTACGAGGTTTTACACTCCTAGCGGATGTTGTAAAAAATGTTCGCTTCATCAATGGAGTGAAAGAAATGGAGACTCATCAACAAGCTACTGCATGATCTCCATACACCACATTTGACAATAGCTCTTTCCATTGGGCTTCCCCCTTATAACAATGAAAGAAGAACATCGTAAAAAGCAATCGTCTAGCTACTTAACAGCAGTTTAAGGTATCAAGGCTTGGTTTAATGCCAAGCCTTTTTATTAGCAATCACTCATTTAACATATTGTGCAAACAACGATCCAATAAAGAATCAAGTTTGTTGCAACAATTTTAAAATGTCACATTCATTAACGATAGTAATTGATGTTCAACAAACTTGGGGATTGAACATACATCGACACACCACCGCTTGCAAAGGGTCTTGATGTGAGCACCATAGATTCATCGCCATTAATTTGGAGTGAGCCAAAAATAATAGCCATTCCATTTCTCTCAATTGAAAATGATGTTTGTATATCTTTTTCTACCTAAAACGAGCCAAGCTCAATATTTGAATATTGCCCCTCTTTGTATTGAACTTCTCCTCCGCTAAATCCAGTTGATGGATAAGCCAAGACTTTTACACCTTGAGGAACTTCGATAGATAATGAATTAGTTTGATACAGGTCGAATGCTGTTCCAATACCTACAAATCCTGAAACCCCTTCATTTTGGATATATACATTGTTCGCAAATACAAAAGCAGGAAACAAACAAGCTGCTATTACAGACAATATGAGAACAATTAAAACCATAATGAAACAATTATTTATTAGACATTCATTCTAAATATTTATTGGTTGCACTTGAGTATATCTAATTTAGACGGGCGGATCTATCTCATAGCTGAATTACGCAACAAAGCCAGTTGTCATTGTTCACCGAGTTAGTGATTGTACTCAATTAACTCGGTAAAAAAACTGCTGGGCGGTTCAATAAGGTGAACGGGATCATTCATTGAACGAAAATCCTATATTTAAATCAACCAATTGGAGTCACGACCTTCTGAGATGGTAAACTGTTAGATCTCAACAAAGAGTGTTTAGCACTAGAGTCTGTTTTTCTATCTGTAGCTAAATCTAAAGATATGCCAACATCGCCATTATTAGGGGCGGTAATTGCCACTTCTTCAAGGACATTTAATTGTTTCTTTCCATCATGATATTGGAATACTTTTTTTAACTTTAAACCATGAGGATAAAGTTCCTCTTCCTCGTAATCACATCTTGAATGTTCAGCTATGTAATAGCTACTTTTGCCAAAAATTATATTCAATTCAGCCTTGCCTTTATTTTCACTTTCATCTCCCATAAACAAATTTGCAACTTTCAATAGTCGACTTGTTGATAAGTACCCTTTTATTTCAACAGTATCACCCTCATTGATGTGTGATAAATCAGTCTCAACAAAAACCCCTCTAAATGTTTTTATTATTCTATCTGTTGATGTTTTTTTTGTGAACAATTCATTAAGACCGCTAATCACTTTCAGCATCTCATCATTCAAGGGTAAGTTTTCTCTCAAAGCCGAATTTAATTTTCTGTATTCAAATCCACCTGTATAATAATCAATAGCATCAATCGCATTCTTGCTCAGAATATGAGTGTGATTCTCTTCGTATTCTAACCCTGTGTCATTTATTGTTGTAGATGAATCATTATCATTCATTGTTGTAGATGAATCATTATCATTCATTTTTGTAGATGAATCATTATCATTCATTTTTGTAGATGAATCATTATCATTCATTTTTGTAGATGAATCATTATCATTCATTTTTGTAGATGAATCATTATCATTCATTGTTGTAGATAAATTATTATAGATTGAATGTTTGTCATTTTTCTTGAAGTTCAAAAGGTATGATATATCATTTTTTTTCTCAATGTTGTATGATTTATCCGATGTGTTAATTAATCGCTTTATGTCTTTTGCTAAAAGAGAATGCCCATTGCAGACATTATCTTTCATCTTCATAATTTCACTCGTTGACACATGTAAATTAAAAGCTCTTCGAATAAAAGTATTTTGAATTATTGATTTCATAAATTACTCATTACATTATTTCACAAAAAATATTATTATATGTTACCATATTATGGTCATTAAATAATGAATAATTGTGATATATGATGGCTTTGTTTCCTAATTCGATTTCAGTTAAAAACACGCCTAACATAACTGATTATTAGGCGATCACCATCGTTTCGGGCATACCAAGCAGCTTCTTCACTCGGAACATCGCTGTCTCTGAGAGAGAACGTTTATGGTAACCGTACTTCTTTTTCCAATGCTTATTTGAACCATAGAGTTTCTGGCACCCGACCGCTAGATTGCGAGGGTGACCTCGCTCCCTGAAGGTTGCCCCTTCTCTCGGCGGAATGAGCGGTGCAGCTTGTTTGATGAGAATGGCTTCGTAGCACAACCTTGTGTCATAAGCACCATCGCCAGAAATCTCTTCGATTTTTCGTCGAGCTTGTCTGAGCAAACTAGGTAGCACTTCACCGTCGCTTACATTCGATAAACTTAACTCAGTAGCAATGATTTCATGTGTGTCAGTATCAACCGCTAAATGCAACTTTCTCCAGACACGGCGCTTCCCATCAGAGCCATGCTTTTTGACTTTCCACTCGCCTTCACTGTAGACCTTTAGTCCTGTCGCATCAATGGCTAAATGCTGGATTGTTCCTTTGGTTTTTGTCTTGAATTCGACCTCAACTGTTTTAGCTCTATGAATAATGAGGGCATGACAATGGTAGTTGAGCGAGCTTAAAAATAGAGTTAATGAACCCTTGAAGACTTCTTAGCGGCATTGAAAATATGCGTTTAACCATAAGAGCGGTCGTAATGGCTAAGTCACTAAACAAGCGAGGTCTTCCGCGGTTTCCCTGTTTGATTTGCTTCCATAGCTGGATGGCTTCTTCATCAATCCAAAATGTCAGTGAGCCGCGATTAATTAAAGCTTGGTTATAGTGTTTCCAATTGGTTGTTTTTTAACGAGGCTTGACCATTAGTCTAAGTGTTTGAGTGGGAACTTAGTTGATCAGATCGTGGGTTACTGATTTAGTTCCCTGATTTAGGAAACAAAGCCGGTGATCGGTATCATTCATTGAACGAGAATTCTACCGTTGAATCAACCGATTGGAGTTATGACCAAAAATAATAAGGTGCTCCCAAAGGAGCACCTTAGGTATCAACTCAACTTATAATTATTTACAAATTGCTTCACCCACAAAGAACCAAACGTCTGATGATTCACTTGGCTTAGAACCTTGGGTCCACCACTTTGCTTCCCAGCGTTTTCCTTCGTAGTCTACTTGGTCACCACCGTGATAAACGGCTTCGACTGACCATGGTAGTTCGACTTCAGATTCAAGTTTCCACATTTCTGCTGTTGGCGTAGGTTCGTTACCTTGGGTCCACCATTTAGCTGTGTAAACAAGGCCATTGTGACCTACTGTCTCAGTTGTATAGATTGTAGTGGCATTCCATTGTGGATAACTATCAGCATTGTCGTCTTTAACTTCACATTCTTGTGGAGTAAGCCGCTCTGAAACTTCAATAAGTTTAGTTTTTGTAGAGGAGATACCAAACACATCGATAGCTGTTAATGTAACAGAGTAAGAACCTGCAACATCAGTATCGAATGATGCATCGTGACCTCGAGATTGATCTACTGCAATATTTCCACCGTTTAGAGTAACTTGCCAATTTAGAGAAAGCTCTTTTGGTAGCTCGTCTGTTGATATTGACGTCATTTCTACGATATCACCGACCTCTAGAACTTCAGATTTAACTGTGAACATAGCCGTAGGAGCTGCGTTCATGTCGGGGTTACCTATGACTGTGGTAGTTGCTGACATTATGTCAGTATTGCCGAACTTGTTAGTAACTGTTACTTCTGCTTGTACATTGTATTCAGGCTTATTTGGAAGTTCATTAGTGTCAACTAGAACTGTCACTCTCTCTGCGTCAGAAGTTATAGCGATATCCTTTGGAGTAACTTTCCAAGAATAAGCAAGGTTGCGGTCTAGATCGTCAGAGGCATTAGCAGTGAATGCTAGCTCTTCTCCAGATCCGATTTTGTAAGTATTTCTATGAGAAATCGACTCGATTTCAGGAATAGTTTCATTCACTTTTAGCGTGTATGTCATTGTGTCCGATGACTTAGTGTTGTTGGCAAATGTTACCTCAACGTTAAAAGTAGCAACAACGTGATCAGACACTGCGTTGTGGTTAACCGTGAATACTGATTTTAGACCTTTGTCAGTAATCGCTATGTTTTCGTTTCCAATACTAGATTTTTCTAGGGTCCATGTTACGTGTTTAACTGCAACATCAGTTGAACCATTAATCAGAGCTGATAGGTCGTATACACCACCTTTAACGTATTGAGCTTGCTTGTCGCTTGCAGATACTGACGGTGCTTTGTTTCCATCAAACAGGTTCGTTAGCTCTTTACATTCTGCGTCTGAAGTAATGTTAACACCACAACTGTTAATCAATTGTTCCATATTGAACACTTGCTCTTTAACTTCGTAGCCTAAACCTTCACGAGCTGCGTTAAGCATCAAGCCTTCATCGTGGTCAGCCATCCAAGTGAATATACCACCTAAATTATGCTTATTAACATACTGAGCTTTAGCGAATACAGAACGTGGAGTATCGATAGATACGAATAACTTGTTTGACTCGTTATATACGAAGTCAGCATTAGAAACAGCATCTGTGTATAGTTTGTAGCCGTTCTTGCCTTCCATCTTTTCAGTTTGACTAACCGTAACAAAGTTCTCAAATAGATCATTCACAGACGTAACAGCCGCTTCAAAGGTACCTGCGGTGTTATGAACAGGGCGGAAGTCACCTCTTAGAGGACTTGCTTGTATGTCAGCTTCGACAATCGCATTGCGCGAGTAGTTAGCGTAGCCAAGTTGGATATTCTTCGAAGGAATACCTAAGTCTTGGATCATGTATTGAATGGCTTTATCAGCTGACCACTTTGAATCATCTGATGAGTACAGGTTCGTGTGGTGGTTCAGAGTAGTATCCCATTGACCAAAAAAATCATAAGTCATTAGATGGATGTTATCAACGCCCGCTTCAACGAGATCTTTTAATTTAGCTGCATCTATCTTGTCGTGTGGAGCTCCTGATGCAATGCCAATAACCACATCATTACGCCCCATCTTGTCTAGTTCAGTTCGTAATTCAGCGATGAATTCACGGTAATTCTTAGCATCGTTAACTGGATCAAATACGTTTTCTGGAGCACCTTGTATACCCGGGTATTCCCAGTCAATGTCTAGTTGCCCGATGAATGGGTAAGCGCGAACAAAATCAATCAAGCTGTTTAGGAATACAGCTCGATTTTCTGGCTTAACAGCATCAGATGCTATGTTTGATAGTGACCACCCGAAGATGCTTATACCAACACGAGTTCCTTTCTCTTCATGTAGTTTTTTCATAACGCCCAGCAAACCATTTGGAGTTGGAGACTTCCATGTTAGATCTGGCTGCCATGACATTCCCATACCTGGAAATTGCTTCTCTAAGTCTGCATAGGAGTCAGTTGAGCTTAACTCAAATTTTTTTAAGCCAAACTGTGCACAGCTAGTAGCAAGACCATTAATTCCTCCTGTTACAGAAGGATCGCCAACTTTAGTACCACAAAGGCCGAAAAAAGAGAGAAGGACAGTGTCGTATTTTGATAGTTCGTCTAAATCAGCTACGTAACCTTGTTGATAGTGAGTCCAATTAGATAAATACGCGGTAACTTCAGGAAGTTCTTTGTTAACTTTGTATGAATTTGAATAAACATCTGTTTTAGCATGATCAATTTTGAAATTTGAAAGGCCTGTCGCAATACTAGCACTTGCCGTCGTTGATGCTAATGCCACTGCAATAGCCATAGATAAAGCTGAAATCTTTTTATTCATATGTATATCTTCTACCTATCATAAAGGAAAATACATTATCTACTAATCAATCAATAAAGTGACTGTATAAGTTTTAAATAGATGCGACTGACTTCAAATAAAAAGGTCTGAGTAGTTGTGGACTACAGTCGTAATCGAAAGTGACGGATCATTTAACTGCTCTTGAAACATATTTCGTAATTAAACGGATGAAAAACAGCGTTAGTTTTAATTAAGTATACCTCACAAAAACCAATTCAGATATGCAACCAAACCCTTAATCAAACCTCTCGATGAATCAGCATTGGCTACCTATCAAAACATTGGGTTCGATAGGCAATGCCTATATCGCTCGTTAAGATTATTTTTTAGACAAAGCAGCCCTCACTAAATTAGTACTCTCTTTACAACTGAAAACTCCTATCAATTTGTATACTTTTTGATAGACAGTGAAATCATCTATCAAAAGTACTATTATAACTAGCAAATCAAAACACCTTGTAGATATTGATAGATTATGGAGAAAGTCGGATACGCTCGGGTCAGTTCAACTGGTCAAAGTTTGGACATTCAGCTAGGAAAATTAAATCAGGCTGGTTGTCAACGGATTTACCAAGAAAAACGAAGTGGTCGAACCTCAAATCGTCCAGAGTTTCAATCCTGTATGAATTATCTTCGAGAGGGCGATACCTTAGTTATTACCCGTTTAGATCGCCTTGCTCGTTCGGTTGTCCATCTTGCACAACTTGCCAAGCGATTTGAAAAAGAGAAAATCAACTTAATCGTCATCGACCAAAATATCGATACAAGTACATCAACTGGTCGATTAATGTTTAACATGCTGGCATCCATTGCTGAATTTGAAAATGACTTACGCACAGAACGACAAGCGGAAGGTATTGCCAAAGCAAAAAAGAACGGCGTGAAATTTGGGCGGCCAGCCAAACTCAACGAGCATATGTGTGATGCAATACATTCTCGCCGAGCCGAAGGAGCCACGATCGGTCAACTTGCGAAAGAATTTGAGCTTGGAGAAGCAACGATATATCGCGCCTTAAAAATGGCAGTGACAAAAGAGAATAAACCACGCCCCCCATCTGGTGAAACTGGTACTTTCTAAATTTGAATTGCCCCATTTCTACTTAGTACTTTTACTCGTTCATATCCTGTTAATGGGGTTTTGCCTTACTAAAAGTTATCCTTCACGGCGCAATCTATCCTCTTAGCGCTTTCAATAAGATATTGATTTTATGTTGAAGCGTTAAAAGAAAGACTGCATCATAGCAAAAGACAAGCAACGTCGAATACTATTATACAATTATCAACGTAGGCTATATCCAAATTATGAAAAAAGTAATATTACTTGGAGCAGGTTTTTCCTATGACTTAGGCATGCCATTGGCGTATGAGCTAACAGATGTATTTATAAATGTGTTTAGTGAAAAAAATTCGAAAGAGCTTGTGGAGTTAGTCTACCAACAAAATAGTAATGAAAACTCAAGACCCATTAATAGAGCGGCTTTGAATGAAGCGATGCAAATGGTTCTTGATTATAATGGAAGCAATTACGAAGAATTACTAGCCAACATTGAAAG
>NZ_AFWF01000143.1 GCF_000222605.1 Vibrio ichthyoenteri ATCC 700023
CTTTTTTGTTATCTCGTTCTTTCCTCACCACGATCAATTTGGCAATAGAGTCGAGATAAAGCCTAGATACAAAAATGCCAGTCATAAGACTGGCATTTTTTCTATTTTTGGTGATTACTCAGCGTCAATTTTTGCCCAAGTATCACGTAGGCCAACCGTACGGTTGAAGACTAGCTTCTCTGCAGAAGAGTCTTTCTTATCCGCGCAGAAGTAACCCATACGCTCAAACTGGTAACCTTTCTCCGCTTCAGCTTTCGCAAGGCTTGGCTCAACAAAACCATTCAACACAACCAGTGAATCAGGGTTAATTGTTTCAGCAAAGTTATCCGCCGCTGCAGGGGTTGGCACAGTAAATAGACGATCGTATAGACGAATGTCTGCTGGTACACCTTGCTCTGCAGATACCCAGTGAATTACGCCTTTTACTTTACGGCCATCAGCAGGGTTCTTTCCTAGCGTCTCTGCATCGTAGCTACAGAAGATCGTTGTGATGTTACCTTCTGCATCTTTTTCAATACGATCAGCTTGAATCACGTAAGCACCGCGTAGACGCACTTCTTTGCCTAGCACCAAACGTTTGTACTTCTTGTTCGCTTCTTCGCGGAAGTCCTCACGCTCAATCCAAACTTCGCGAGTAAATGGTACTTCACGATCACCCATTTCAGGTTTGTTTGGATGGTTAGCAATCGTCAATGTTTCAACTTTACCAGCTTCGAAGTTTTCAATCACGATCTTAACCGGATCAAGAACTGCCATCGCACGAGGTGCGTTTTCGTTCAAATCATCACGGATACAAGACTCAAGAGAGCCCATTTCGATCATGTTGTCTTGCTTGGTCACACCAATACGCTTACAGAACTCACGGATAGACGCAGAGGTGAAACCACGGCGACGTAGACCAGAGATCGTAGGCATACGTGGATCATCCCAACCGTTAACCAATTTTTCAGTCACAAGTTGGTTAAGCTTACGCTTAGACATCACTGTGTATTCTAGATTTAGACGGCTGAACTCGTACTGACGAGGTTGGCAATCAATCGTAATATTTTCAAGAACCCAATCGTATAGACGACGGTTGTCTTGGAACTCAAGCGTACAGATTGAGTGAGTAATGCCTTCTAGCGCATCTGAAATACAGTGCGTAAAGTCGTACATTGGGTAAATGCACCACTTGTCACCCGTTTGGTGATGCTCTGCAAAACGCACACGGTAAAGAACAGGATCGCGCATTACGATGAACGAAGATGCCATATCGATCTTCGCACGTAGACACGCTGTACCTTCTTGGAAGCCGCCGTCACGCATCTTTTCAAATAGCGCAAGGTTCTCTTCCACACTGCGGTCGCGGTATGGGCTTGGCTTACCAGGTTGCGTTAGCGTACCGCGGTATTCACGGATCTGCTCAGGACTTAGCTCTTCAACATACGCTAAGCCTTTGGTAATTAATTCCACTGCGTAGCCGTATAGCTTATCGAAGTAGTTTGATGAGTAACATACATCACCACTCCACTCAAAGCCTAACCAGCTCACATCATTCTTAATTGACTCAACGTATTCAACGTCTTCTTTTTCTGGGTTTGTGTCATCGAAACGAAGGTTACACTGACCCTGATAGTCCTGAGCAATACCAAAGTTAAGGCAAATTGACTTAGCGTGACCGATATGCAGATAACCGTTAGGCTCTGGCGGGAAACGAGTATGCACGCTTGTGTGTGTACCATCTGCTAAATCTTTATCAATGATTTGGCGAATGAAATTCGATGGACGAGCTTCAGCTTCACTCATCTATAGCACCTCAATTGTTTTAGTATTGTCAGAGAAAAGTGGCTCTGAGGCAGTGAAGTCACTGCTCAGACCATAGTGAGACTAATGATCCACAATTCTGACTCAAGACACAACAAGAACTCGTCTTTTATTGCTAAATAATCCCTTCCCAGCGCCAGCTACAGCCCTAGAGTGGTTTTTTAAATCAGCCAAACGTAAAAAAGCCTCCCGAGGGAGGCTTTTAGACTTACATATTAACCCGTGGTTACTATGGAAGTTTTACATCAGATAGGTCTTCGTTAGCACCGATTGCTTTCATTTCGCCAGCAACGATTTCCGCTAGAGGACCAAGGATAACTTGTAGGTTGTTTTCACCTAGTTTCACAACACCTTTCGCACCAAGCTTCTTAAGAACATCTTCGTTAGCAACAGTACGGTCTTTTAGAGTAAGACGTAGACGAGTGATACAAGCATCAATTGAAGTTAGGTTGTCGTGACCACCTAGAGCTTTTAGGTATTGACGAGCTAGGTCACCCTTCACTGCTTCACCAGCTGGAGCTGCTGCAGCTTCGTCATCATCTTCACGGCCTGGCGATTTCAAGTTGAAAGCGCGGATAGCGAAGCTGAAAGTGAAGAAGTATAGAGCACCGAACGCAAGACCGATTAGCAGTAGAACGAATGGCTTAGTTGCTAGACCCCAGTTTAGTAGGAAGTCGATTAGACCTGCAGAGAAGCCGAAGCCGTGCAGAGTACCGAACATGTTAGCAACTACTAGAGATAGACCAGTAAACACAGCGTGCATTGCGTATAGAGCAGGCGCTAGGAACACAAACATGAACTCTAGAGGCTCTGTAATACCTGTTAGGAATGAACAGAATGCTACTGAGAATAGTGCACCACCAACTTGGCTACGTTTTTCAGCAGGCGCTGCTAGGTACATTGCAAGAGCTGCACCAGGTAGACCAAACATCATTACTGGGAAGAAACCGTTCATGAATACCCCAGCAGACTTATCGCCGCCGAAGTAACGGTGTAGGTCACCAGACTTGATAGTATCAGTTACTGTGTTAACAGTTGCAGTGATTTCAGGCGTCACTGTGTTAACAAAGTTGAACGTGTACTCTTGACCAGCAACTAGAGTTTTCGCTAGAGCTGGGTCAACACACAACTGTTTTAGTGATGGTAGAGCTTGACCAGCTGCAGAAGCTGCAGAGATCACGATCTCTTGACATGAACCCATACCGAACCAGAAGTAAGAGTTCAATACGTGGTGTAGACCTACAGGGATAAGTGCACGGTTAAGAGTACCGTAAACGAATTGACCAATAGCACCAGAAGTAGAAACTGCGTGTGCTAGAGCGTCAAGGCCGCCTTGGATTGAAGGCCATACCACACCCATGATTGCACCCATTACTAGAGCAAACAGACCAGCCATGATAGGAACTAGACGTTTACCAGCAAAGAATGCCAACCACTCTGGAAGACGAGTCATGTGGAAAGCGTTGTAAGAGTGACCAGCGATGATACCAGCGATGATACCACCAAAGAATGACATGTTAACGCTTGCGTCGATTGTTGCTGCTGTAGCAGTTAGAACGAAGTAAGCAACCGCACCAGCAAGACCTGCAGCACCGTTACCGTCTTTAGAAAGACCGATCGCGATACCTAGACCAAATAGCAGTGGTAGTTGGCTGAAGATTGCGTTACCAGCAGAAGCCATAAACGCGATGTCTAGTAGGTCAGGTTGACCTAGTCGTAGTAGAAGCGCCGCAACAGGTAGTGTTGCGATAGGTAGCATAAGAGCTTTACCTAACTTCTGAGCATATCCAAGAATATTCACCTTTAGTTCCCCCTATAGGATTTGTATTTTGGTCGAGCGACTTTTTTTTGTTGCTCAATTTAGTCGAACTCAGTTTATGACATTAATTTTGCTCCGCAAATTAAAACCTTATCATTTGTGATCATAATCACCAGAAATAGGTATAGCGGAAGGTTTTTGCTAGCGAGATCATAAAACTTATTTTACAATTCAAAAAAATGCCATTTAGCAGATATTATTCGCTGCACTGAAACACGAAACATTCGAGTTTAATGTCTTATAGCATAAGGCTTCAGCTCTACTTACAATATTGCTATTAAAGATAGAATGATTTCGCGAGGAAGAGCACGTCAATGATGCTAAGAGAGGGGATATCCTTCATTTGCTAAAGATAATTTGCGACCTAATTGAAGCTCACAAATAAAGTAAACAAGTGAGGATTTTGTCTCCAGTTTTGGGTCGCGACAAAATTTCAAGAGTTCAACTTTATAAGGATTAGCTAATCATGTATGCGCTAACAAACTGTAAAATCTATACAGGCAACGATGTTCTGGTTGACCACGCAGTCATCATCAACAACGATATCATCGAATCTGTGTGCCCTGTTTCTGCTTTACCTGCCGATATCGAAACACGTGATTTGAACGGCGCAATCCTAAGCCCTGGCTTTATTGACTTGCAGTTAAATGGTTGTGGCGGCGTGATGCTCAATGATGAAATCACGGCAGAAACGATGCAAATCATGCATGAAGCTAACCTAAAATCTGGCTGTACCAGCTTCCTTCCTACTTTGATTACTTCTTCTGACGAAGATATGCGTCAATCAGTAGCTGCGGCACGTGAATACCACGAAAAATACCAAAATCAATCGTTAGGTCTGCACCTTGAAGGTCCTTATCTTAACGTCGCGAAAAAAGGTATTCACAGCGTTGATTATATTCGTCCATCCGATGACAGCATGGTTGACTTTATGTGTGCCAACGCTGACGTAATCGCAAAAGTCACCTTGGCTCCAGAACACAATGATGCAGCGCATATTGCCCGTCTAAAAGACGCGGGTATTGTGGTTTCTATCGGCCACACTAACGCCACTTACGCTGAAGCGCGTGAGAGCTTTGAACACGGCATCACTTTCGCCACCCACCTATTTAACGCGATGACCCCAATGGTTGGTCGTGAACCAGGTGTTGTAGGCGCAATCTATGATACGCCAGACGTTTACGCAGGTATCATTGCTGACGGTTTCCACGTTGACTACGCAAACATCCGTATCGCTCACAAAATTAAAGGCGAAAAATTAGTATTAGTGACCGATGCCACAGCTCCTGCAGGTGCTAACATGGATTACTTTATTTTTGTTGGTAAGAAAGTATATTACCGAGAAGGTAAGTGTGTTGATGAAAATGGCACGCTGGGCGGCTCAGCTCTCACAATGATTGAAGCAGTACAAAATACTGTTGAGCACGTCGGAATCGCTTTGGATGAAGCTATCCGCATGGCTACTTTGTATCCAGCAAAAGCAATTGGAGTTGATCACAAATTAGGCCGAGTTAAGCAAGGCATGATTGCCAACCTAACCGTGTTTAACCGTGACTTCCAAATCCAAGCGAATATTGTTAACGGACAATACGAGCAAGTGTAGACATGAATGGCGGACAAATAGGTAACGTAGATTTAGTTAAACAACTAAATAGTGCAGCAGTGTATAGACTGATCGACCAGCAAGGTCCTATTTCGAGGATACAGGTTGCTGACGTCAGTCAATTAGCTCCTGCGAGCGTCACAAAGATAACCCGCCAGCTTCTAGAACGTGGCCTTATCAAAGAGGTCGCGCAACAAGCCTCTACCGGGGGGCGTCGCGCAATATCACTGACAACAGAGGAAGCACCTTTCCACTCTGTTGCAGTTCGTCTAGGTCGTGACTATATCCAATTCAGTCTATTCGACCTTGGTGGCAAAGAACTAGCTTCTGACTACCAAGAATTCTACTACACCACCCAAGGTGAACTCGTTGACGGCCTGCTGTTGTTCCTCAAGAACTTCATTCAGTACAATCAGTCGACGATTAATCAGTTGATCGCTATTGGTGTTGCATTACCAGGCCTAATCAATCCTGAAACGGGTGTGGTTGAGTACATGCCAAACATCAACGTCGATAACTTGGCGATTGGTGATCTCATCCGTAATCACTTCCATGTTGAATGCTTTGTCGGTAACGATGTTCGCGGCATGGCGCTTGCTGAACATTACTTTGGCGCGAGCCAAGACTGCCAAGACTCAATTCTGGTCAGTGTGCATCGAGGTACTGGTGCCGGTATTATTGTTAATGGCCAAGTCTTCTTGGGCTATAACCGTAACGTGGGCGAAATCGGCCACATTCAAATCGATCCACTTGGCGAACAATGCCAATGTGGCAACTTTGGCTGCTTAGAAACCGTCGCTGCCAACCCTGCTATTGTAGAACGTGTTAAGAAGCTAACTGCCCAAGGGTATGAATCAAGCTTAAGCGAGCTAAGCAGTATCACGATAAAAGATGTCTGCGAGCATGCTAATCGCGGTGATGAACTGGCGATTCAAAGCTTGGTTCGTGTTGGTAATCAGCTGGGTAAAGCGATTGCAATCACCATCAACTTGTTTAACCCACAAAAAGTTATCATTGCCGGTGATATCACCAGTTGCGAAGACATTCTCTTCCCTGCCATTCGTCGAAATGTTGAGAATCAATCACTGCCGACCTTCCATGCGGAATTGCCAATTGTTGCCTCAGAGATCGATAAACAACCGACCATGAGTGCTTTTGCCATGATCAAACGTGCCATGTTAAACGGTGTTTTGTTACAAAAATTGCTGGAAGACTGATCGCTTAAGCAACAAGTTGAGTTAGAATAACAGGCTATGTCGATGACATAGCCTTTTTCATTTTAGGGACAGAGTAGTTTTATTGTATGGAAATCATCTTAATTTCAGCAGCATTTATCGCAGGCTTTGTTGCTTTGAAATGTAACCTGCCCCCACTGGTTGGCTTTTTGCTGGCTGGTTTTGGTTTAAAAGCCGCAGGCTTTAGCTCCAACGACACCATCATTACCCTCGCCGACCTTGGTGTGACCTTACTTCTCTTTACCATCGGTTTAAAGCTTGACCTTAAAACCTTACTTTCGAAAGAAATTTGGGCAGGTGCCACCATTCACAACGTGTTGTCGACTGCAATATTCTCGACTGCATTACTGTGTTTAAAAATACTCGGTGTCGGCTCACTTAGCGCCATGAGTATTGACCAAATCATTTTACTTGGATTCGCCCTGTCTTTCTCAAGTACCGTTTTTGCGGTTAAATCTTTGCAAGAAAAAGGCGAACTGAATGCAACTTACGGCACGATCGCAATCGGTATCTTGGTTATGCAAGATATCTTCGCGGTGGTATTCCTAACAGCCTCGACGGGCAAGTTGCCAGAATGGTACGCGATTATCCTATTTGCTTTGCCTCTGCTACGCCCACTATTCTACAAACTGCTAGATTGGGTTGGTCACGGTGAAATGCTGGTACTGTTTGGTATCTTCTTCGCTTTGGTCGTTGGTGCGGGCTTATTCGAACTGGTTGGCATGAAGGCCGATCTTGGTGCCTTGATACTTGGCATGTTGCTCGCTGGACATAAGAAAGCCTCTGAACTATCCAAATCACTCTTTAATCTTAAAGAATTATTTTTGGTGTGTTTTTTCCTCAACATCGGTTTATCTGAACAACCGACACTCTCTGGTTTCGCGCTGGCACTGATCTTTATGTTGATGCTGCCGCTCAAAGGTATCTTGTACTTCTTAGTGCTTAACTCGTTCAAGTTCCGAGTTCGTACCTCATTATTGTCATCTCTAAGCTTATTTAACTACAGTGAATTTGGCCTAATTGTTGGTGGTTTGGCATTTAAAATGGGCTGGATGAGCGGTGATATTTTGGTTGCCTTAGCGATTGCAGTGTCTATCTCATTTATTCTCGCTGCTCCTATCAACCGCCAAGGCCACGCGCTTTATCAACGTTCTAGCCGTTGGCTCAAAGAGCACGCAGCTGAAAAACTGCATGCGCGCGATCAACTGATTAACCCCGGACACGCGCAAATCCTTATTTTAGGAATGGGTCGCATTGGTACTGGAGCCTACGACGAGCTACGTCACCGTTACGGAAAAATAAGTCTTGGTATTGAAGTGCGTGAAGAAGCAGCTCATATTCATAAGTCTCAAGGTCGTAACGTCATTTCCGGCGATGCAACCGACCCCGATTTTTGGGAGCGTATTTTAGATACAGGCAAAGTTAAACTGGTCTTGCTCGCTATGCCCCATCACCAAGGGAATCAAATTGCTCTGGAGCAATTACGCCTGCGTAACTACCAAGGCCAAATAGCAGCGATTGCTGAATACCCAGACCAAATCGAAACCCTGCTCGACAACGGTGTCGATGCGGCTTTTAATATTTATAGAGAAGCAGGCAGCGGCTTTGCTCGCCATGTTTGCGAGCAGTTAAAACCAGGCTTTGAAAAACCATAGTTTTTTTAATGACTTATTAAAGCCCCCTTAGATAATCGCTCTAAAATCCACCAAATGGTGGATTTTTTTTAATCAAACGAAGTTAAATTAAATATTATTTAATGCATTGGCATTTTTATGATTTTTTTTATCGCTAGCTGTTGCATTTTTTAACCAGAATGGCAAATTTATATACAAGAGATAAATAAGGTTTAAATAAGGGATTAGTATGTGTTCGATTTTTGGCATTTTAGATATTAAGAGTGACGCTGCTCAATTGCGCCCTATCGCACTTGAGATGTCGAAAAAACTACGCCACCGCGGACCTGATTGGTCAGGTATCTACGCTTCAGAGAAAGCAATTCTAGCTCACGAACGTTTAGCCATTGTCGGTCTCAACAGTGGTGCACAGCCTATCTACAGCCCAAATGGCAAACACATACTGGCCGTAAACGGCGAGATCTATAACCACAAAGAGATTCGTGCTCGTTATCAAGGTAAGTACGATTTCCAAACTGATTCTGACTGCGAAGTTATTTTAGCGCTATACCAAGATATGGGTGATGCACTCCTAGAAGAACTCAACGGTATTTTCGCTTTCGTTCTTTACGATGAAGAGAAAGATCAGTACCTGGTTGGCCGTGACCATATCGGTATCATCCCTCTTTACCAAGGTTTTGATGAGCACGGTAACTACTATGTTGCTTCTGAGATGAAAGCGCTGGTTCCTGTATGTAAAACGATCAGTGAATTTCCCCCTGGCTGCAGCTACAGCAGCCAAGATACTGAACCACAGCGCTACTACCTGCGTGATTGGAACGACTATGCCGCAGTCAAAGACAACCATACCAGCAAAGAAGAGCTCACCGCAGCGTTAGAAGCGGCGATCAAACGTCAGCTAATGACCGATGTGCCATATGGCGTGCTCCTTTCTGGTGGTCTTGATTCTTCTATTACATCGGCGGTAGCCAAGCGATATGCCACTATGCGTATTGAAGATGATGAACAGTCGGAAGCATGGTGGCCACAACTGCACTCGTTTGCAATTGGCCTTGAAGGCGCGCCAGATTTGAAGGCTGCTCGTGAGGTTGCCGATCAAATTGGTACGGTTCACCATGAAATGACCTATACCATTCAAGAAGGTTTAGACGCAATTCGTGACGTTATCTATCACATCGAAACCTACGATGTGACTACAATTCGCGCTTCAACGCCGATGTTCCTGCTGGGTCGTAAGATCAAAGCGATGGGCATCAAGATGGTTCTTTCCGGTGAAGGTGCCGATGAAATCTTTGGTGGTTACCTCTACTTCCATAAAGCACCTAACGCTCAAGAATTCCATGAAGAAACCGTGCGTAAACTACTAGCACTGAACATGTTCGATTGTGCTCGTGCCAACAAGTCACTCGCTGCATGGGGCGTAGAAGGCCGTGTACCTTTCCTTGATAAAGAGTTTATCGATGTGGCGATGCGCCTTAATCCAGCCGATAAGATGTGTGGTAACGGTAAAATGGAGAAGCACATCTTGCGTGAGTGCTTTGAACATTACCTACCAGAAGCGATCGCATGGCGCCAGAAAGAACAATTCTCTGATGGTGTTGGTTACAGCTGGATTGATACGCTAAAAGAAGTGGCGGAAGAAAAAGTAACAGCGCAGCAACTCGAAACCGCAGCTTTCCGCTTCCCATACAACACGCCAACCACCAAAGAAGGTTACGTTTACCGTGAAATCTTTGAAGAGTTGTTCCCGCTTCCATCTGCGGCAGAATGTGTTCCAGGCGGCCCTTCGGTGGCTTGTTCATCAGCGAAAGCGATCGAGTGGGATGAATCGTTTAAAAACTGCGCCGACCCATCTGGTCGTGCTGTGAAGGCTGTTCACAACGACGCCTACTAAAAGTCAATCAGACAAAAAGGGACGCTTTAGCGTCCCTTTTTTTATTTTGTACAATAAAACCAATCATTTAATCGACCTCTCATCACTATGTCATTGCCACTCAAATATGAAACCTTAGTTTTTAACTGAACAAAAATAGCGCAATTTCAACACTAAAAAGCCAAATTTCAGCCACTTATCACACTTTTCATTGTTAAGCCTAATTATAGATAATTTGCATTACGTAATTTCATCATGTATAGGTATTACCGCTATAAAATTCTTTATTCATAACTATTAGTAAAACTTATGCCAACACAACATCGACAATTTTTTGGCCACCCTCGTGGTCTGTTTTTACTTTTCGGCACTGAGCTTTGGGAACGTTTCTCTTACTACGCGATGCGTGCCGTTTTAGTCTTGTACTTAACCGATACAACATTAAATGGTGGCTTAGGCTGGTCGACTAAAGATGCTCTAGATCTCTACGGCATTTATACTGGACTCGTCTACATCACACCACTTATTGGTGGTTGGTTAGCTGATAACTATCTGGGTCAACGCCGCTCAATTTTGATTGGTGGTGCGTTAATGGCCATTGGCCAATTCACGCTCGCTTTACCCGCGGATATGCTTGGCATGACGATGATGCACAGCTTCTATCTTGGCTTAGCACTTCTGATCACCGGTAACGGATTGTTCAAACCAAACATCTCAACCATGGTGGGTGACCTATACAAAGAAGGTGATAACCGTCGTGACGGCGCTTTTACTATTTTCTACATGGGTATCAATATTGGTGCTCTACTAGCCGGTGTCGTTTCTGGCTCAGTAACCAATGAATTTGGTTGGAAAGCCGGTTTTGTTGCCGCTGGTATCGGCATGCTAATGAGCCTTGTGATGCAAATGACGCTCGCACAGTCTTGGTTAGGTGATATCGGTCGTGAACCTGCAGCGAAACGTGACCTTGCGATCAAGAACTCGTCGAAGAAAGAAGCACTTACCAAAGAAGAATTCGATCGTATCAAAGTTATCCTAGTGATGAGTTTGTTCACTATCGTATTTTGGGCAGGGTTCGAGCAAGCTGGCGGCCTGATGAACATTTACACGCAACAATATACTGACCGTATGATTGGCGGCTTTGAAGTCCCAGCAGCTTGGTTCCAATCACTAAACCCATTCTTTATTATTACTCTGGCTCCGATCTTAGCGGTTCTTTGGGTGAAATTAGGGAAACGAGAACCAAACTCGCCAGTGAAGTTCGCAATGGCGATGTTCTTCCTTGCGCTTGGCTTCCTATGCATGATGGGTGCGGTGATGGAGCAAGGTGGTGACACAACAGTGAAAACATCAATGCTTTGGTTAGTGGGTGCTTTCTTCTTCCATACGCTGGGTGAGCTGTGCCTATCGCCAATTGGTCTATCACTGGTAACAAAACTAGCTCCATTACGTCTTGCATCACTAATGATGGGTGCATGGTTTGGCTGTAACGCAATCGCAAACTATGTTGCGGGTTACGTTGGCTCTCATGTTGGCGAACTTGGTGCTCTAGCGATCTTTAGTGGTATTGCCGTAACGGCAACAATCAGCGGTATCGTTCTACTGCTGTTTTCTAATACTCTGATTCGTTGGATGCATGGCGCAGAATCACCAATCAGCACAGAACAACAAATCGAAGAGCAACAAGCTCAAATCGCTTAATCCGTATCTTGGACAATTTAATTAGCCCGGTTCGCTCCGGGCTTTTTATTGCCTCACATCCAGTGAATGCTTTTTTGCGAGTTATTTCACATCAAAAAATTAGTTAACTTAAATTAACGCTTAATTCTTAATGCAAAGTAATACGATTGCCAATTACATTTGGTTGATGAGTTGTTGCCAGAGATCCCGGCCCCAACAACAGAAGTTGCATAGCAAACCAATTAGACTCATGCTTATATGCAACGTTTTATTGGCTTTCTTCTGGATTTTCTATGACTCGACTGCTTTGTTTCATTGCTACCTTACTCTTTAGCCAACTATCCAGCGCGGAACCGCTTTACTGGCAAGCCAGTAAAGGGAAACTCAATTTACTATTGGTAGGTTCTGTCCATGTCGGGGATGCTGATATGTATCCATTGCCCAATGCCATTACTACTTTCTTGAAGCATTCTGACGGCATCATTCTTGAAGCGGATATTCGCGATCAAAACAATATTCAGTACCCTCAAACAAATGTACTTAGCCAAGATGTTCTCACCAAACAACAACAAAAAGAACTGATCGGAATTGCAAACCTGCTCAACCTCAATGGTCAACAACTCTTGAAAACCCCACCTTGGGCCTCTGCTTTGGCGCTGCAAATGAAGCAAATAGAGTATTTGGGTTACAAGCCTCAAGATGGTGTCGATATGTGGTTATTGTCGCAAGCAGTTAGCCAAGGGAAACCAGTACTCGCCCTAGAGACATTGCAATTCCAAATAGATTTACTGACTCAGCAAAAAAATGGCGGTAAAGAGTTACTGACAAATGCCATCGAACAATTTGATCATTCAGAAAATGCGATGCACTGTCTGATAAAAAGTTGGAAGCATGGTGATATCGCCAAACTCAACCAGTTTGCCGCTTTTTCAGAAATGTCACCCGAGTTTGAGCAACAGTTTATTTATCAGCGTAATCATGATTGGGCGTATAAACTGGCAAGCGGATCTATCTTGCCTAAAAAACAAGGCAACTATTTAGTTGTGGTTGGGACACTGCATTTGATTGGCCGGGATAGCCTAGTATCGTTATTGCGTAATAAAGGTTTCACCGTGACTCAGCGTTCAACCAGTAGCAACGCGAACTGCGAATTTAAATACTAAATTCATTCGTTCGTTCATCATGCACGTTAGGCTCACCGAGAGTGACGGGTATCTTTTTCCAAGTGCCTATTCTTTTCCTGCGCTCTTGAGTATGGGAGATATACAAAATGCGCAGATACGAAAAAGGCTCTACATTTCTGTAGAGCCTTTTTCTTAAAAGTGGTCGGTGAAGAGGGATTCGAACCCCCGACCCTCTGGTCCCAAACCAGATGCGCTACCAAGCTGCGCTATTCACCGAGATGTCTTACAAGTCGTATTGCCTGTCGACGAGGCGTATATTACGGATTCCTGAACTTAACGCAAGTGATTTTATTCAGCTTTTTGCCTTTTACTGTTTGTTTGCCTAAAACATCAGCAACGGGCCACAAAGTGTGATTGAAAGCGCACAAAGAAAAACACAATAACAACCAAAAGAACACAATTGATCCAGATCATTATCATTTAACACCCCATCCGTTAACGTAGTTTTGTCTTCAGAACTTTGGAGGAAACATGGACTTTTGGCTTGATCTTCTTTTTGGTAACGCTGTAGGGCTTTCATCAATGCTTGTCATCTTCAGCGCTTTAGGTCTTATGCTATTTTATGGCGGTTTCATCATTTACAAGGTAATGACAGACGAATCTCCTCACTAGATCAATTAGCATCGCTATTGGGTAACATTACGCTATGCACCGGAGTCGATAATTTATCTGCTCCGGTTTTTTAGTTATTGGCAATGCTTAGAGACAAATTTGATCATAAAAATTTGCCCTTTTACTCATCCGCTTCAGTATAATTAGTCTATTGGATTCAAAACCTGAGATGCCCTTATGTCTCAAGAAGATGATTTCGCCCTTTTCCAACAATTAATGGGCGATGTAAAACCTCTCCATAACGACACGGCTGAATTAAAAAAGATCCATCACACCAGTGATGCTCAACTCGCCAAACAAGCCGCCGCGATATGGTTGACCGAAGAAGATCCTGATTATCTCTCGATTGACTACGCCCCTTTGCTTAAACCTGAAGATATTATCGAATTCAAGCGCAATGGCGTACAAGAAGGTGTCTACCGAAAACTACGCTTAGGCAAATACCCAATTCAAGCCAAACTAGACCTACATCGTCGTACGCTAAAGCAAGCGCGCGACGAAGTCGTCATTTTCTTAAAGCAATGTATCCGCATGGACATTCGCACCGTACTCATCGTTCA
The DNA here is from genome assembly GCF_000222605.1 of Vibrio ichthyoenteri ATCC 700023. Taxonomy (GTDB): domain Bacteria; phylum Pseudomonadota; class Gammaproteobacteria; order Enterobacterales; family Vibrionaceae; genus Vibrio; species Vibrio ichthyoenteri. The sequence goes on from NZ_AFWF01000143.1 coordinate 14,004, forward strand.
TGGACGTGGTGAACGCTCTAACCCTCCTGCGCAAATGAAAAGCTACCTCGCACAATGGTTAGAACAAATTAAAGAAGTCCAGTCAGTCCATAGTGCCCAGCAATTTCATGGCGGCACGGGCGCGGTTTATGTTCTTTTAAGAAAAAGCCAAGAAAAGAAGCTGGAAAACCGTGAGCGCCATCAAAAACGGTTAGGTTAAGGCTTTCTCTTAGTGTTAAAATGTGAAGCGCAGCCAGGTAGCTGCGCTTTTTTCTAATTAACTGCCGTTGGGAAACGTTGAGGAAGACCTAAATGTCACAAGATAACGCTAAACGCCTAAATAAATTCATCAGTGAAACCGGCTACTGTTCACGTCGTGAGGCTGATAAGCTGATTGATCAAGGTCGTGTAACCATTAATGGTCAAATCCCAGAAATGGGAACCAAAGTTATGCTTGGTGATGACGTTTGTATTGATGGCCAACCACTAAAAGCCAAAGAAAAACCTGTTTATATTGCTTTGAATAAGCCAACCGGTATCACTTGTACTACTGAACGTGATATTCCAGGTAACATTGTGGACTTTATTGGCCACCGCTCACGTATCTTCCCTATTGGTCGTCTTGATAAACCGTCTGATGGTCTGATCTTTCTGACCAACGATGGCGATATCGTCAACAAAATTCTGCGTGCTGGCAACAACCACGAAAAAGAATATGTCGTCCGTGTCGACAAGGCAATCACAGACGATTTCATCCGCCGTATGGGCGCTGGGGTGAATATTCTCGATACCGTCACCTTGCCATGTAAAGTGACTAAAGAAACCAAATTCTCTTTCCGTATCGTATTGACGCAGGGCTTGAACCGTCAAATTCGTCGTATGTGTGAAGCGCTTGGCTATGAAGTGTTTAAACTGCGCCGAGTGCGTATCATGAACATCACGCTAGATGATATTCCAAATGGTCGTTGGCGCTATTTGAGTGATGACGAAATCAATGAAATTCATGCCATGTGTGAAGGTTCTGTAAGCACAGAAGAAGCCTCTAAAACCGATTCTAAAGGCAAGCACATCCGTAAAGCGACCGATGCAAAACTGTTTGATAGCCGCGAAGAGAACCAAGATTCCACTGCGCGCCGCAATCAAAACACTCGCACCTTTAAAGGTCGTAATGCCGATGAGTTCCGCCATGCGCCTAACTCAAAGAAAGGTCGCCATGGTGAACAAAATCGCGAGCGTGGTAACGAACGTAATGGTGAGCGCAATAGCGATCGTAGAAGCGACCGCAGCAATGACCGTTACAATGACAAGCCAAGCTACAAAGGTCGTTCAAACGACAATAGCTCGCGCCCGAGTTCATCGCGCCCAAACTCATCACGCCCAAGCAATAAGCCACGTGTAGGTGGAACGTTGGGTTTGAAGAAGTAAGCAGAGCTAAGAGCGGAAGCAAGAAGCTAAGAGCTGAATCGAGAATTGAGAGTTTAGAAGCGAAGAGCTAGAAGCAGAAGCGAGAGCCGAGAGCTTAGAAGCGGAAAGCTAAGAGCAGAAGCGGAAAGCTAAGAGCGAGATTCCCTATTCGCGCTAACATGCTCTGTGAGAACATATTCTAAACACAAAAAAAGAGGAGCATCAGCTCCTCTTTTTTTTATCGGATTCGGTTTACTTAGTACCGAAGATCTTATCGCCTGCGTCACCAAGACCCGGAACGATGTAACCTTTGTCATTCAGTTTTTCATCGATCGCAGCCGTGTATAGTTCTACATCTGGGTGCGCTTTTTCTAGAGCTTCAATACCTTCAGGAGCCGCAACAAGTACCAGCACTTTGATTGCCTGACAACCTTTCTCTTTAAGCAGGTCGATAGTTGCGATCATAGAGCCGCCCGTTGCAAGCATTGGGTCAACCACGAGCGCAATACGCTCATCAATGTTTGAAGCAAGCTTGTTAAAGTATGGTACTGGCTCAAGTGTTTCTTCATCACGGTAAATACCAACAACACTGATACGTGCGCTTGGCATATGCTCAAGTACACCATCCATCATACCAAGACCAGCACGTAGGATTGGCACTACTGTTACTTTTTTACCTTTGATTTGATCTACTTCAACTGGGCCATTCCAACCATCAATGGTCACTTTTTCAGTTTCAAAGTCTGCGGTTGCTTCATAAGTTAGTAGGCTACCAACTTCAGTCGCTAACTCGCGGAAGCGCTTAGTGCTGATGTCACCTTCTCTCATTAGACCAATTTTGTGTTTAACAAGCGGGTGTTTTACTTCAACAACTTTCATGTCCATCTCCGGCAAATAGGGTATTTTTCAAATAAACCTTCAGATTATAAACGATTTCGTTCTCAATTTCTTGATCTTGTATAAGATAAAAAACTGACGCAAACGTTTGCTATTGGTATTTATCAACTGGTAGAATAGCGCCGTTTTCTCATATCCAATTTACTTAACCGAGGACTTCCTGTGAGTGGCAATAATACTTCTCTGAGTTATAAAGATGCTGGCGTTGATATCGATGCAGGTAATGCACTTGTTGATCGAATTAAAGGTGCTGTAAAACGCACTCGTCGCCCTGAAGTTATGGGTGGAATTGGTGGCTTTGGCGCACTTTGTGAACTGCCGACCAAATATAAACAGCCAGTATTGGTATCAGGCACAGATGGTGTCGGTACTAAACTTCGTCTCGCATTGGATATGAATAAGCATGACACCATTGGCATCGACCTTGTCGCTATGTGTGTTAACGACCTTATTGTACAAGGTGGCGAACCACTCTTTTTCCTTGATTACTATGCAACGGGTAAACTCGATGTTGATACTGCAGCCGACGTAGTCACGGGTATCGCTGAAGGTTGTATTCAAGCTGGTTGCTCACTGATCGGTGGCGAAACAGCTGAAATGCCAGGCATGTACGAAGGCGAAGATTACGATGTGGCTGGTTTTTGCGTTGGTGTAGTAGAAAAAGAAGACATCATCGACGGCAGCAAAGTTGCAGCGGGTGATGCCCTGATTGCCGTTGGTTCAAGTGGCCCTCATTCAAATGGTTACTCATTGGTGCGTAAGATCCTTGAAGTTTCTGGCGCAGACAAAAACGAAGAGCTTGCTGGTCGCACGATTGGCGAACACCTACTCGAGCCAACACGTATTTACATTAAATCGGCACTAAAAATGATTGAGCAGCATGACATTCATGCCATCTCACACATTACTGGTGGTGGTTTTTGGGAAAACATCCCACGCGTTCTTCCACAAGGCACCAAAGCCGTTGTTGATGGTAACAGCTGGGAATGGCCTGTAATCTTTAAGTGGCTACAAGAGAAAGGCAACGTAACAACGCACGAGATGTACCGCACCTTCAACTGTGGCGTTGGCCTTGTTGTTGCCCTTCCAGCTGATCAAGCCGATGCAGCAGTGAAGCTACTACAAGACGAAGGTGAAAACGCATGGGTAATTGGTAAAATTGCTCCAGCACAAGCAGGCGAAGAGCAAGTAGAGATCAATTAAGCATGAAGAGTATCGTTGTTTTAGTTTCAGGAAATGGCTCCAACCTACAGGCCATCATTGATGCGTGTGATTCTTCAATCACCGATGGCAAAGTCACCGCCGTATTTTCAAATAAAGCGGAAGCCTATGCGCTTGAGCGTGCAAAAAACGCGGGTGCGGCAGGAGTATTTCTCGATCCTAAAGCATTCGATACTCGCGACGCTTTCGATCATGAATTAATGCGTCAAATGGACGAGTTTAAGCCGGACTTAGTTATTTTGGCGGGTTATATGCGTATCTTGAGTGGCGAATTCGTTCGCCACTATATGGGCCGCATGATCAATATTCACCCTTCCTTACTGCCGAAATACCCAGGCTTAAATACTTATCAACGTGCGATTCATGCCGGTGATGAAGAACATGGCACCAGTGTTCACTTTGTCACTGAGCAGCTTGATGGTGGCCCTGTGATCCTACAAGCCAAAGTACCGATCTTTGACGAAGATACTGTAGAAAGCCTTACCGAACGAGTGCAAAACCAAGAACATCGTATTTATCCGATGGTCGCAAAATGGTTTGTTGAGGGCCGTTTAGTCATGGTTGATGGAAAATCAGCTCACCTCGATGGAGAGCTACTTAGCATGTACGGTTACGCACCAGAGTAGCGTTTTAAGATAGAACGCTTCGCTTCGAGAAGCGAGAAAAAGCTAACAGCAGAACGCTTCGCTCCGAGAGGCGAGAAAAAGCGAGAGGCGAGAAGTTACCCACCTCTCGTTTCTCGATTCTCAACTTTCGCTTCTAAACTCTCGATTCTTTTATCTCAATTCTCGCCTCTTTTATATCGCCTCTTTTATATCGCCTCTTTTATATCGCCTCTTTAATCTCGCTTCCCGATTCCATTCTCTCTTCAACCTCGACTCTCAAAACCTTATCCCATTAATCTTACGTTCATTTTTGCTCTGCTAATGTTCTTACACTCACTCTAAGAGTTAATTACGCCACTACTGGAGCTTCTTATGGATCTAAAATCGCTACTTAATCAAGCAATGAACTCTGACATTGTTCGCCAAGGCCAACAGCAACTCAAACAGCAATCCAGTTCAGGATCACTGAAGACGCTTGGTGCTGGCGCGGTTGGCGGCGGCTTGGTTGGCCTGCTAATGGGATCAAAAAAGAGTCGAAAAATGGGTGCTAAAGTAGGCAAAAGCGCTCTAAAAGTAGGCGGCGCGGCCGCTCTTGGCGCATTGGCTTACAAGGTTTACAACGATTGGCAGAGCAAACAATCAACGCCTGCCACCAGCAACGAACAGTTTGACCATAACCAACCGATACACAACCAGCTAATCATTAAAGCAATGATAGCGGCAGCCAAGGCTGATGGGCATGTCGACAGCGATGAAATGCTGCAAATAGAATCGGCGATTGAGCAATCAGGTGCGGATCAGGAACTGCGCGAGCTGATTCATCAAGAGCTCAATAAACCGCTCGATCCCGCCCAAATCGCCCGCTTAGCGTCTAGTCCACAGCAAGCAGCAGAAATCTACCTTGCGTCATTATTAGTCGTTGATGAACAAAACTTTATGGAAAAAGCGTATTTACAAGAGTTGGCTAAACAGCTGCAGCTTGCTCCAGAGGTCACGCAACAGCTTGAAATGCAAGTAAACAGCCAAAGCTAATCCGCTTTAGGTTAATGGGATAGCATAAATTAACCGCATTTCCACACAAGGCTTGAGATAGCGCAAGCTCTCGCTTTGAGTTTGCCTGCAACTCTGTGTATATTGAGAGCAGTTCTCATTTTTATTGGAAGTAGATGACGATGAAAGTTTACGATTGTTGTGACTTAATACGCGAGCTTTACGCACAAATTGGCAGTGGTGATCAAGGCTACATCCCACAAGCCATTACTTGTGCCGTGCGCACACTAAATGAAATTGCCGCTGATACAACGCTTGAGCTGGCAACCCGCGAAAAAGCAGCCTTTGCCGCGGCAAACCTACTCATTTCCGATTTCGAGGATTAAGTATGGATTTAGCCAATTTTAAAAGCATGGACACCGTCATGCTCATGAGTATCGTCAACTTAAAACTGCGTGACGATTTCAATGGCGATCTTGATGAGTTAGTGGCGTTTTTTGATATCGATAAAGCCGATTTAGAAGCCAAACTCGCAACAGCAGGTTTTGAATTCTTACCTGAAGTTGGGCAATTCCGCTAGGCACGCTATTGCGACTATGGAATACAAAAACGGAGAGATTAGTCTTCGTAATCGTCAAACTCTTCGTCTGCATCATCATTAGCTTCGCTACGAGCTTGAAGGTAAGCAGCTTTACGCTCTAGGCGCTCTTGACGTTCGTTACGCTCAACACGTTGTTGACCTTTACGCTCGTTACGCTCTGCTTGGTTTTTTACAAAACCTAGTAGCTCGTTCTCAGCCCAAGCTTGTGCAAGCTCTTCAGTTTCGAAACCCGCTTCACGCTTAGATACAACGGTCTTGCGAGATGTAACTTGACGAGTGATTTCTGCAGTCCAACCAGCGCGCTTTTCAGTCACGCGGATTGCAAATTTTTTGTTTTTAGACATTTCTATTTCCTAGGGATTATTCAGGGATCGGTCAACTTGATAACTCCATCGAAGCTGAGCTGTTTAACACCATCCCTTGGTAAGCGCGGTATTAGAGCATAAAAGATTCTAGCGCGCCGCAATTATTTTGTTCTTTTCTAATAAGATCTTGATCACAAACTTGTTCGATATCCCTTACAGGCTCGATTCACGCTCTAAAGAATAAAAAGCGCAGCCAATTCGGCTGCGCTTTGTTAAACAAAAGAGAGTCAGATTAGAATCACTTTCTCAAATTAACCCACGTTCTTGCGTGCATTTTGGAACATACGCATCCAAGCACCATTCTCGCCCCAACCTTCTGGTGCCCAAGAGTTTGCAACCGTACGGAATACACGCTCTGGGTGCGGCATCATGATAGTCACACGGCCATCAGTCGTCGTTAAACCTGTGATAGCGTTTGGCGAACCGTTCGGGTTGTTCGGGTATTGCTGCGTTGGGTTACCGTTATTATCAACATAGCGCAGAGCAACCGTACCTGAGTTTTCAATCGCGTTTAGGTGGTCGTTGTCACGCACTTCGACGCGGCCTTCACCGTGAGAAACCGCGATAGGCATACGAGAACCTTCCATACCGTTGAAGAAGACAGAATCAGACTTCTGAACTTCGACTAAGCTGAAACGCGCTTCGAAACGCTCTGATTCGTTACGCACGAAACGAGGCCAGTACTCAGCACCAGGGATAAGTTCACGTAGGTTAGACAACATCTGACAACCGTTACACACACCTAGCGAGAAGGTATCTTTACGCTTGAAGAAGCCTTCAAATTGGTTCCGTGCATCATCGTTGAACAAGATAGACTTAGCCCAACCCTCACCGGCACCTAGTACGTCGCCGTAAGAGAAACCACCACAAGCCACAAGGCCATTGTACTCTTCTAGCACCGCTTGGCCGGTTAGTATGTCACTCATGTGGATATCAGTCGCTTCGAAGCCTGCACGGTCAAATGCTGCTGCCATTTCAACGTGAGAGTTAACACCCTGCTCGCGTAGAATCGCCATCTTAGGCTTAGCACCTGTGTTGATGAATGGCGCTGCAACATCTTCATTTACGTCAAAGCTAAGTTGCACGTTTAGACCTGGGTCTGAGTTGTCTTTCTTCGCTTCGTGTTCTTGGTCAGCACATGCTGGGTTATCACGTAGACCTTGCATCTTATGCGTTGTCTCAGCCCAGATAGTACGTAGTTCCGTACGGTTGCGTGCGATAACGATAGACTCACCTGACTTAATCACGATTTCATCAGAATTAACCACCGAGCCGATTACGTGTGAACACGCTTCTAGGCCATTGACTGCCAAAGTAGAAAGCACGGCATCTAGCTCATCGTTACGAACTTGGATCACTGCACCTAGTTCTTCGTTAAATAGTGCCGCTAGCGTATCTTCACCTAACGCTGCAATATCAGCGTTAACACCACAGTGACCTGCGAACGCCATTTCTGCTAGTGTTACGAATAGACCACCGTCACCTTTATCGTGATAAGCGACAACTTGGTCGTTCGCTACAAGTGCTTGAACGCCTTCGTAGAAACCTTTCAGTTGCGCTGCGTTGTCTACGTCTGCAGGCTTATCACCAAGCTGCTTGTAAACTTGTGCAAGTGCTGTCGCACCCATACGGTTTTTGCCGTTACCTAGGTCGATAAGAATCAGTGAAGTGTCGCCTAGTCCTTCGAGGTTATCAGGGGTGCGAAGCTGAGGAGTAATTGTCTTACGAACATCTTCCACACGAGCAAACGCCGTGATAACAAGAGATAGCGGAGAGGTGACTTCTTTCTGCTCGCCATTCTCTTCCCACTTAGTCTTCATCGACATTGAGTCTTTACCCACAGGGATAGTGAGACCCAACGCTGGACATAACTCCTCACCCACCGCTTTAACCGCTTCGTAAAGACCAGCATCTTCACCAGGGTGACCGGCTGGAGACATCCAGTTAGCCGACAGTTTAATGTGTTTGATATCGCCGATGTTGGTCGCTGCGATGTTAGTAATTGCTTCACCAACCGCTAGACGAGCCGATGCGCCGAAGTCTAGAAGTGCCACTGGCGTACGCTCACCAAGAGACATAGCTTCACCATGGTAAGAGTCGTAGCTTGCTGCTGTTACGGCGCAGTTAGCAACAGGAACCTGCCATGGACCAACCATTTGGTCACGAGCGACAAGGCCAGTTACCGAACGGTCACCAATCGTAATAAGGAAGGTTTTCTCAGCCACTGTTGGTAGGCGAAGAACACGATCAATCGCTTCGTTGATTTCGATACCAGAGCGATCGATCGCCGGATTGTTTACTTTTAGCGTTTTTGCGTCACGGTGCATCTTAGGTGTTTTACCTAATAGGATGTCCATTGGCATGTCGATTGGCGTGTTGTCGAAGTGTGAATCTTCAAGTTTAAGTTCACGCTCTTCCGTTGCTTTACCCACCACTGCGTAAGGTGCTCGCTCACGCTTACAAATCGCGTCAAATGTTGCCATGTCTTTATCGGCAACCGCCATTACGTAGCGCTCTTGAGATTCGTTACACCAAATCTCAAGTGGGCTCATGCCCGGCTCATCGTTTGGTACGTCACGTAGGTTAAAGATACCACCGCGCTCACCGTCGTCTACTAGCTCAGGAAGGGCATTTGAGATACCGCCCGCGCCCACATCGTGGATGAATGCGATTGGGTTCGCATCACCTAGCTGCCAACAACGGTCGATAACTTCCTGACAACGGCGTTCCATCTCTGGGTTTTCACGTTGTACTGAAGCAAAGTCTAGATCTTCAGAAGAAGAACCAGAGTCCATTGAAGATGCCGCACCGCCACCAAGGCCGATGTTCATCGCAGGACCACCAAGAACAATTAGGCTTGCACCAACTGGGATCTCTTTCTTCTGCACGTGCTCATCACGAATGTTACCAAGACCACCTGCCAGCATGATTGGTTTGTGGTAACCACGCACTTCAACGCCAGCGTGAGAGTTTACTTTCTCTTCGTAAGTACGGAAGTAGCCAAGTAGGTTTGGACGACCAAATTCGTTGTTGAATGCCGCGCCACCTAGCGGACCTTCAAGCATGATATCCAAAGCCGTTACGATACGGCTTGGCTTGCCAAAGTCAGTTTCCCAAGGTTGAACAAAGTTCGGGATCTTAAGGTTCGAGACAGAGAAAGCCACAAGACCCGCTTTTGGCTTACCACCAATACCGGTCGCGCCTTCATCGCGAATCTCGCCACCGGAACCTGTTGATGCACCCGGCCATGGGGAAATAGCCGTTGGGTGGTTGTGCGTTTCAACTTTCATCAAGATGTGTGTTTTCTCTTGGTGGTAGTTGTACTGGCGAGTTTCTGGATCTGGGAAGAAACGACCTACTTCAGAACCCGTCATTACTGCCGCGTTATCTTTATAGGCAGAAAGTACGTGATCTGGGGTCACTTCAAAGGTGTTCTTAATCATCTTGAACAATGATTTATCTTGTTTAACGCCATCGATAGTCCAATCTGCGTTAAAGATCTTGTGACGACAGTGCTCAGAGTTCGCCTGTGCAAACATCATTAGCTCGATGTCAGTTGGGTTACGACCTAGCTTCTCAGTAAAGCTTTCTAGCAGGTAATCAATTTCATCTTCAGCCAGAGCAAGGCCTAGGGTAACGTTTGCGTTTTCAAGCGCAGTACGGCCACCAGCAAGGAGATCGATTTCCGTGTAAGGCGTAGGTTGTGACACTTTAAACAATGCTTCAGCAGAATCGAAATCTGTGAATACAACTTCCATCATGCGATCGTGCAAGATAGCTTTTAGCTCAAGCTTTTGCAGTTCGCTCAGCTCAGTAGAACTTTCGACGTAATATGCTGTACCGCGCTCAAGACGTTGAACTTGGTTCAAACCGCAGTTACGAGCAATATCGCTTGCTTTAGAAGACCATGGCGAGATAGTACCTGGGCGTGGTGTCACCAGAAGTAGAAGACCCTCAGGATCATGCTCTTCAATCGTTGGGCCGTAAGTAAGCAGTTTTTCTAACTTCTCAAGCTCAGGCTGAGCAAGCTCGGCCGTCAAGTTAGCAAAATGCATAAACTCAGCGTAAATAGCAGTCACAGGCAATTGCTGTTCACGGCAAAGTTCAAGTAGCTTGTTAACACGAAACTCTGAAAGAGCTGGGGAGCCACGCAAAATTCTCATGTGCTTAGGTCTCTCTACAATGGGTTAGGGTCTATTTACCTTTTGTGCGATTAAGCTTGCTCAAAAGGCTGATAGGATATGAAGTAATATTGGAGTAAATTCAGCAGTTTAATAAAGAAAACATACGAACTCACACCAATCCTACCTCGCGATTTCGCAGGCATTATAAAGCAATTGTTTTTGTGATGTAACATCAAAAGCAAACGTTTGCGCAATTTTTTTTGTCAAATTTGAATTACAGCGAGATTGTGCAAAAACAAAGCGGTGGTCGCGATAGCTTTCGCTGCACTTTGCCTTATCTTCCCACTCTGATATAAAGGCCATATATGAAGTATGAGAATCAATAAATGAATGGCCAAATTTTAACCAAAGCACGAACTTACCTCGTGCTTGCTTTCAGCGCAATGATACTTGCTGGCTGTCAAATTGAATCTGAACCGAAAAGCGATTTAGACCAAATCCGCGAACGCGGCGTTTTACGTGTAGGTACCCTAAATAATCAGCTTTCCTACTACATTGGTCCAGATGGTCCTGCCGGTTTAGATTATGAAATAGCACGTCAATTTGCCGAAGAGCTTGGCGTACGCATCGAAATGAAGCCGGCATATCGTATCGCCAACCTCTACCCTGCATTGGAAAATGGTGAAATCGACATTATTGCGGCTGGTTTGACTCAGTCACCTGAACGCGTACAGCGCTTTCGCCCAGGCCCTGCTTACTACTATGTCAGCCAACAGTTGATCTATGAGAAAGGCAAATGGCGTCCGCGCAACCTTGAGCAATTGCTCGCCAAACAAAATGAACTCATGGCTGAGAACGGCGGTAAGCCCATCGTAACCATCGTCGGCGATTCCCATTTCAATCAAACATTAAGTAAAATTCAACAAGCGCACCCTGAATTTGAATACACGGTTGATCCTAATGCGGATGTCAACGACCTGCTCAAGCAGGTTTCAGAAAGCGAGATCCGCTTTACCGTCGCCGATTCAGTCGAAGTCTCTTTATCACAACGCATCTACCCAGATGTCGCGACGGCGTTTGAACTTACCGAAGATCAACCCACGTCATGGTTTTTACCCCGCTCGGAGGATGAAAGCCTCTATGCGATGGTGATTGAATTTTTCGGTAACCTAAAGCAGTCAGGTGAATTGGCGCAACTGGAAGAAAAGTACATCGGCCATGTCGGCACCTTTGACTATGTTGATACCCGTGCATTTATCCGTGCTTTAGATAAAAAGCTGCCAAAATGGTCACCATTGTTTAAGCAATACTCTGAAGAGTTTGATTGGCGCTTAATCGCGGCACTGGCATATCAAGAATCACACTGGAACCCAATCGCAAGATCACCAACGGGAGTGCGCGGCATGATGATGCTGACACTGCCGACGGCGAAAAGTGTAGGAGTAACCAATCGCCTTGACCCTGAGCAATCCGTCAAAGGTGGCGTGGAATACTTACGCAGAATGGTGGCTCGAATCCCTGATTCTATTGAACAGCATGAGAAGATTTGGTTCGCATTAGCCTCTTATAACGTTGGCTACGGTCACGTAATGGATGCGCGTCGCTTAACCAAAAAACAAGGTGGCAACCCTGACCAATGGTCTGATGTAAAAGAGCGTTTACCGCTGCTTCGTCAAGCTAAGTACCATCGCCAAACCCGTTATGGTTATGCCCGTGGTGATGAAGCGAAGAATTACGTGGAAAACATTCGTCGCTACTACCAGAGCATTATCGGTCATATTGAGCAGCAAACCCCTGATGAAGGTGAAGTAGATATCAATGACTTAACTGTGATCCAATTGGACCCGAGTGTGTTATCTGCCGCAAGCAGTTCGCTTGGCCCAGCCTCTGCGGCAACGCCCGTCGCTTCTGGTGGACTACCTGCGGTTAGCGCCGCCATCAGCGAAGAATAACGGTGTAATAAGCTAATCCAAATCAAAAGAGCCTCACTTTGTTGAGGCTCTTGCTTGATATTTGCCCTGTAAACCAGAGATACTCTCTGCCCTTCGCATCAACAGAGTCATGAATACATTCATTTCTTTGGGAGAATTTCAGCCGCGAAGCTGGTTTCGAACTTCTGACTTCACACCACTCTTATCATCACTCTTCAACGCCTTTATGCCGAGTAAGAGCGGGGAAAATTGTGTCGAATTTCAGGAAAATGACTTACAGATATTAGTAGGAGATTGTGTTTATGCGTAAACGTCGCATGCAATCAAAACGCCTTACAAAGACTGTTGCTGCTAACCGCCGTAAGCGCAAACTAGTCAACAACAAGAAAAAGGTGATTGCCCGTCATCGAGCATTCATGCAGCTATCAAGTCACTAAGCCTCTGATAGATTTTGACTCAACTGAGTTTACTCAGGTCTTTCACTTAAATACTTAAGTAAAATGTTAGATGACAAGGTAAGCAAGTATCCCGTGATGCTTGCTTACCTCACTCCCTTCAATGCTGCTATTGCTCTTTATTTAGCGTATTTTTTTCTGCCTGCTTCAGCGCTTTAATCTCTTTGCGACGACGTTTAAAGAATGCCTGTAACTGAGCGCGACATTCTTCTTCCAACAAGCCATGCTCTACTTGTGCGTAATGATACGCCGCCTGATGTTCAAACAAGTTAAGTACCGTTCCAGCAGCGCCAGCTTTAAGATCAGGCGCACCAAAAACAACTCGCTTTACGCGACTATGCAGCAGTGCGCCCGCGCACATAGGGCAAGGCTCTAATGTCACGTAGAGCGTAGTATCGAGTAGACGGTAGTTTTCAAGCGTTTGGCCGGCTTTGCGAATCGCCTGCATTTCGGCATGAGCACTTGCGTCATGGTGGCCTATCGATTGATTCCACCCTTCCGCCATCACCTCACCGTCTTTCACTAACACGGCCCCCACAGGTACTTCACCTTCTTGTTCAGCTTGCTCAGCCAATGCCATCGCACGGCGCATAAAATATTCATCTTGCGTGCTAAATTGCAGCGATGATTCATCAGAGGAATCCTCTACTGATGACGATGAAGGATGTGATAGAGAATGGGACTGCGACAAAGTCGGCTCCTAGGAACAAGCAAAAAAATAGGTATGCTGTGAAGCATACCTAATCTTAGTCATAATAAACAACTATGCGTACGTTACTCGCTTGCTTGCTGCTCAATTGGGGTCACTTTGACGCTTACGATGCGATTGTTTTCTACCGCGACAATTTCAAAGTACCACTGTTGGCAATTAATCACTTCACCCAATTCGGGTAATCGCCCCAGTAACCATGTGACCCATCCGTTTAGGGTTTGGAAGCCTTCGCTTTCCCCTTCAAGTTCAGACAACTCTAGGCGATTCTTAAGTTCGCTGATCGGAATTAAGCCATCAACAAACCATTCGCCATCAATCTCTTCAGACCAAAGATCATTAGGGTTATTCGACAGTTCACCTGCAATCGCTTCCAATACGTCGTAGTGCGTCACGAGGCCTTGCACATCGCCATACTCATCAACGATAAACGCCATTTCAGACCCCGACTCTTTAAAGTAAGTTAGTAGTCGCAAACCTTTCATCGATTCTGGGATATACACTGGCGATTTTGACAACCCCATGATCACTTGCATGTTAAGATTGTTCGCTTGGTTGAGCAGTGCCTTAGCCGATACCGTACCAAGAATCTTATTCATATGTCCCTGACACAATGGAAAAACACTATGCTTACTCGAGCGAAGTCGTTTGAGAAGCTGTTCAATCGGCTGATCAATATCGATAAAGTCGACATCTCGACGTGGTGTCATTAATGAACTGACTAAGCGATCATCAAGCTGCAAAATATTACGGATCATCTCTTGTTCACCGCGTTCAATAACGCCCGACTCAGAGCCTTCCTTTACCAGTGCGTGAATATCATCTTCTGTCACGCTATCTTCTTGATTCTTTTGTCCCAATAATTTCAACAATGTCTCCGTTGACCAAGACAAAGCAAAAACAAATGGCGTGGTAATTTTTGAAATCCAGTAGATCGGCAGTGCAACTAAGACTGCGATGGTTTCCGCTTGAGATTGCGCAAAACGTTTAGGCACCAACTCACCAACAACAATGGCGAAATAGGTAATACCCACCACGACAATCGCGGTAGAGAATATATTCGCTTGGCTAGGGTCTAAACCCCACAGCTCCATTTGAGCCGCAAGAGGAACTGATAAGGTAGCTTCACCAACGATCCCGCTCAATAGACCGATCACAGTAATACCGATTTGAATAGTCGAGAGAAAACGAGTGGGATTTTCTTTAAGTTCCAGTGCAACTTGAGCCGCACGATGCTTTTCAGCTAAGCGTTTCAGCCGACTATTTTTGGCTGCAACTAAGGCGATTTCAGACATCGCAAACAGACCGTTTAAAACAATTAACCCTACTAAAAGCAGAATTTTCATAGTTTGTTATTTTCCATGTATAACGGCAATTGCCGTCGCATGCAGTGTATAGCGTGTCGCAAATAAAAAAAAGCCTACCCGCTTGGGTAGGCTTATAAACCTTTGTATCTTTATTGCATTACGTAATCGTAAGGAGCTTGGATACCTAGTGGAATACCAATCATCCAGTATGCGATTAGGAAGATTGACCAACCAATTAGCATTGCGATAGAGAATGGCATCATCAAAGAAGCGAGTGTACCGATACCTGTCGACTTAACGTAACGCTGACAGTAAACCACCACAAGTGGGAAGAACACCATCAATGGAGAGATGATATTCGATACTGAGTCACCTACACGGTATGCCGCTTGAGATAGCTCAGGAGAGATACCTACAGCCATCAGCATTGGAACTAGGATTGGACCAATCAGAGCCCACTTCGCTGAAGAAGAGCCGATAAGCAAGTTAACTGACGCCGTTAATAGAATCATACCAACGATCGTTGCTTCACCTGATAGGTTCATCGCCTTCAGACCTTCAGCACCGTATAGCGCTAGCATAGTACCAATGTTTGATTGAGCAAATACCGATAGGAACTGAGCACAGAAGAATGACATTACAATGTACGCGCCCATGGTAGACATGGTGGTTGCCATCGCTTTGATAACATCATTACTCGTTTTAAACGTGCCTGCTACTTTACCGTAAACATAACCAGGGATGATAAACAGGATAAAGATCAAAGGAACGATTGACTTCATTACCGGTGCATCAAACGCAGTCAGTTCGCCAGTTGGTGAACGTAGTGCTGACGTTTCTGGAATAAGCGCAGCCACAAGTAGCGCGATACCCGCCATCATAGCCCAACCCGCAGCGCGGAATGCTTTCGATTCGATTTCAGTAAAAGTACCTAGATCCGGTGCTTTTTCTGCATCTTCATCCACTGGCATATTTGCCAAACGAGGCTCAATGATTTTCTCAGTAACATACCAACCGATACAGATAATGATCAAAGAAGACAAGCCAGTGAAGTAAATGTTCGCGAGTGGGTTAACAATATACTCTGGGTCTAAAACTTGAGCGGCAGATTGCGTGAAGCTTGCCAATAATGGGTCGATACCAGAAGGAATAAAGTTTGCAGAGAAACCACCAGATACACCAGCAAACGCTGCTGCAATACCCGCAAGAGGGTGACGACCCGCTGCGTGGAAGATGATACCACCAAGAGGAATTACAAGAACGTAACCCGCATCTGCTGCTGTGTGCGATACGATCGCAACCAAAATCAGCATTGGTGTTAATAGCTTCGCAGGTGTGAAGTTAAGCATTTTCTTAAGGCCAGTAGTAATAAAGCCTGAAGAGTCAGCAACACCGACACCTAGCATCGCAACCAATACGATACCTAGAGGAGCAAAGCCTGTGAATGTCGTTACCATGTTAGCCAGGAAGCTAGCAAGCGCTTCGCCAGTTAACAGGTTAGTAACTGATAGTGCATCACCGGTACGAGGGTTTACAAGATCAAACGATACGTTTGATAAAAGGGCAGAAAGTACCCAAGTGATGACAAGAGCCCAAAAGAACAGAATCGCTGGATCTGGGATTTTGTTGCCGGCGCGTTCAATCGCGTTTAGAAAGCGATCCATACCACTCGGCTTTGGTGTTGGTGCTTTATTTACAGCTTGATTACTCATGGTAATTCCATATGTGATGTTGTGACTTATGACCTGTAGATAGAATTATTATTTCGGTCGATTGTTAGTCGAGCATTTTATTCAATTCACAACACAAAAGCACATAGTCCCGAAAGAATTTCCATATTTGGAGACATATTTTGCAAAATCAGCAAGACAACACAACAATCGCAATACCGTTTCACACATAAACAGCAAACTGTATTTAACAAACTTGCAAAGAACCGCATTTTTCTTGTGCTAGAAGAATTTACTTATCATCAAACTCACTGAACTTGGATAAGTAACTGCTCAATGAAATCGCATGTGATACCGGTTGAGTGGGTACTATTGCCGCAGCACCTTGCCCCTGCAACGCCCAACTAACCTCAACAGTGATGCTTTTTAACACTCCCGCCAATGCCCCACTAACATCCTCAACTTCACAGGATAAATGATAGCGCGAACCACTCACCGGAATAATGTCTCTGCCACAATAAGTAGGTAATGACAGCTCGTTAAAGTCTAGCAGACCAACCGACCCACTGGTGCTGATTGCGCGAGTTTGGTACAACTCCATTTGCCGCTCAGCAAGATGCAGGGCTTCTATACTTTGTATCGCAAAGCCCGACTGTTGCGCCAATTTCACTTGCAGATGAATCAAACCCAGAGCGGCAATCGCAATCAGGGAAAAAGAAATCGCCACTTCCAGTAAAGTAAAACCGACCTGTTTACCAATCACTCCACGATCCTTTTAACCATCGATATGACGTGTGCCCTTGATGAATCGTCTTCACCATGGTTTTGCTGACTAAACGAACATCATCCACTTCAAACACCACACGATAGTAATGGCTAGCTACGGGTTCGGTGAAGAGCGCTTGCTCACTGGCATTGTCCACACAAAGCGTACGCATAGTATCAAAGCTCGCCATAGTGCTATTTTGAGTCAGTTGTGCTGGCGCAATACCCGTCGCATTAATATAAGCAAACAGGCACTCAATCGCCCCCTCCGCCATCCAATGTTGGCTACGTGATCTCACCTCATTTTGTGCCACTTTTAGTTGATGAAAGGTAATGCGATAGCTACCAAGAACTAACAAGAGAATCACCACCAGCAACACTGAGGTTAGCAATATCGTGATAACTCCCCTCTGCTGGTTCATTGCCAATTCCTTTGTTTCACATCGACCATTAAATTGCGAGAATGGTGCATATCCAACGTATGCGCAGACAAGGTTAAATGCCACAACGTTGATTGAGCTTGGCTATTTCCAATTGGGGATGAAGTGATAGAAAAAGACGCCACATTAAGTACATTTTCATCGAGCAAAGTACGACAAGCGTGAATTTGAGAAAGTGATTTAATTCCCTCCTCCAACTGGCTTCCCTGCTCGCAGATCATCAAGCGTCCATTATTAAGCCAATAACGGATACTACGGTAGTTATCGTTGCTCACCATCTCTCGATAATAAGCTAGACCAAATTCACTGCTACCATTCCGTGCTATCACACTTGTCGCACCAGACAAAATCAGCGTCTTTCCTAAACCATTATCAAAACCAGCGCGTTGAATATCCTCTTCGATAGTACGAAAAGCATGAGTCATCGATTGTAATAAGTAGAGTTGCTGGCTTTTTTGCCAAGCCACTTTCTGTACCGAAATAAAAATAGTGCCGATCAACGCAAGCGCCAATGAACCTAATGTTGCCGCCAACATCAGCTCAATCGCTGAAAAGCCTCCCACCACCCGACGAGAGCTTGAAACAACCCAAACTTTAGCTACAGGTCGGATAGCCATAGTTGCTCTCACTATCGCTGCATATCTTCACTCGGCCAGGAGGATTTGCGATCGTCACCCGCATGGCGCAGCAAAGATCATCTTGAGGATGAAAGCCTATATGACCGCCATTGGGACGGCCACGGACAGCATCAAACGTAATGTATCCAGTACGATAAGTATGTCGAATCTCAATGTTTTGGAACACAGCACCATCGACGCGCAAGAGCAAAGCGCCGCCTACGGAACTTGAATCGGTTAAGCTCAATTGCCAAGAACCATCTAGAACAGAAACATCATAAGCAAATGAGAAGTGAGCATAGAGCTTTTGATTCCGCATCACCGCTTCTGATTTAGCCTGTAATAAAAAGCCATTGAGCTCTCCGGCTAAGCGCTGCATTTTTATTTTATGAAACAATGCCGTGATGCTGGGCGTTGCCATTAACAGCATACTGGCCATCAGCGCCACAGTGATCATCAGCTCTAGTAACGTAAAGCCTCGAACCATTTCTCAAAACCTCTTGTAATTCATTTGGTACAAAAATTCACTCTTGCACCCATGCTAGCAGTTGAGAAAAATGGCCGATAAGACGAGCACTAACTTCTGAAAAAGACTCTGATTAATTGGTGAAACCATGGCAAGAAAAAGATTAAAAGCAATGACGCTGATCGAACTATTGATGGTGGTAGTAATTATTTCAATTCTAGTGAGCTTTGCCTATCCGAGCTATCAAACCCAAAACATCAAAGCCAAACGAATGGTTGCGATTGCAGATTTAAGCCGACTTCAGCTCTATTTAGAAAATGGTTATAACAATGGTTACCACAGCGCGAAACAAGCCGTAATTTCCGCCGCTACTTGTTTGATTTGCCAAAGTAGCGCTCATCATTATCAGTTTTCGGTCGTTTTAACCTCCAATGGCTACCTGCTAACAGCCACACCTTACAACCAACAGCAGAATGATCCTTGCCTAGCAGGGCCAGATGATACATTACGCTTAAACCAAGCAGGCGTCGCTGAACCGGCGTCATGTTGGTATTAATGTGCAGGGGAGAGTTGAAGCTAAGACGGAAGTCTTCATATATGCCTTGATCAAGAGATGCAAAACCACCGAAGCCTGGATAAATGATAGACACAAAAAAGCCTGCTAAGTGAGCAGGCTTTTAGATCAAATTAACCGTAATTAGCTGGTTAAATCATCGAAGAATTTTTTAACACCGTTGAAGAAACCTTCCGATTTAGGCTTATGCTTAGTTGCTGCATCGCCACCGCAAGATTCTTCAAACTCTTTTAACAGTTCTTTTTGACGTGAGCTCAGGTTAACTGGTGTCTCTACCACAAGTTTAACGATCAAATCGCCAACACCGCCGCCACGAACCCCTTTCACGCCCTTACCACGCATGCGGAACATACGGCCAGTTTGGGTTTCAGAAGGCACTTTCAAGCTTACACGACCATCTAGAGTTGGGACTTCAACTTCACCACCCAGTGCTGCCATTGCAAAGCTCACTGGTACTTCACAGTAAAGGTTGTTACCTTCACGTTCGAAGATATGGTGCTCTTTAACATGAACTTGTACATATAGGTCACCCGCTGGTGCGCCCATTTCTCCCGCTTCACCTTCGCCTGTTAGACGAATGCGATCGCCGGTATCAACACCTGCTGGAATCTTAACGTTAAGCGTTTTCGTCTTCTGCTTACGGCCTTGACCATGACACACATTACATGGGTCTTTAATGATCTTACCTTGACCATGACAGGTCGGACAGGTTTGCTGTACCGCAAAGAAGCCTTGGCGCATTTGTACTTGGCCATGACCATGACAAGTGCCACAAGTATCGGCTGAAGTGCCTTTCTTAGCGCCGCTACCATCACAGCTATCACAATGAACCAGTGTTGGAATTTCGATCTCTTTAGATACACCACGAACAGCTTCTTCTAGAGACAGTTCCATGTTGTAGCGCAAATCCGAACCACGTTGTGCACGCGAATGACCACCGCCACCACGACGACCGCCACCGAAGATATCACCAAACACATCGCCGAAGATATCGCCAAAATCAACGCCACCGCCACCAAAACCACCGCCGTAGCCGCCACCACCTTGTTCAAAGGCTGCGTGACCATATTGATCATACGCCGCTTTCTTTTGAGGATCGGTTAGGATTTCGTACGCTTCTTTTACTTCTTTAAACTTGTCTGATGCAGTTTCATCACCCTGATTACGGTCTGGGTGGAATTTCATCGCTAAGCGCTTATACGCTTTCTTAATTTCGCGCTCTTCTGCATCACGGCTTACGCCTAATACTTCGTAAAAATCACGTTTTGACATGCTTTTCGTCACCAATTCATTGCTGCAAACCACCCTAAAAATAGAGCCGTTTAATGTTTTTATATCATTCTAGCTAAAAGCTTTTTCATCAAACTTCTTACTTAAAGTCGCTAACCCAAAGTACTTAGCTAGAAAGACAAACTCTGATTACAAACATACGGGCGTAAGAGTTACCTCTGACGCCCGTATTTATAAGTCTTCGAGACAAATTTCTAAGCAGATAGCTTGAGTTCTAAGAGGAAGCGCGGAGCCTACGCTAGTAGGTGAGCACTTCCGACAACGAAATCAGGCTACTCTGCGACGAAATTATTTTTTGTCGTCTTTAACTTCTTCAAACTCAGCATCTACAACATCATCTTCTTGAGACTGTTGTTGTTGACCAGCGTCAGCACCTTGTTGTGCTTGAGCTTGCTGTTGAGCGATTTCCATTAGCTTTTGAGCTGCTGCTGCTAGCGCTTGAACTTTCGCATCGATTGCTTCTTTGTCGTCGCCTTTACGTGCAACTTCAAGTTCTGCGATTGCTGCTTCAATCTTCTCTTTCTCGTCAGCAGGAAGTGCTTCACCAGCTTCTTCGATTTGCTTACGAGTACCGTGAATCATTTGGTCAGCTTGGTTACGTGCAGTTGCTAGCTCTTCGAACTTTTTGTCCGCTTCTTTGTTAGCTTCTGCTTCTTGAACCATTTTCTCGATGTCTTCATCGCTTAGACCGCCAGAAGCTTGGATCGTGATCTTCTGCTCTTTACCAGTCTGCTTGTCTTTCGCAGATACGTGTAGGATACCATCCGCATCTAGGTCGAAAGTTACTTCAATTTGAGGCATGCCACGTGGTGCCGCTTGAATGCCTTCTAGGTTGAACTGTCCTAGAGACTTGTTCATGCTAGCTTGCTTACGCTCACCTTGGATTACGTGGATAGTTACTGCGCTTTGGTTGTCTTCTGCAGTAGAGAAAACTTGGTTCGCTTTTGTTGGGATAGTCGTGTTCTTCTCAACAAGCTTAGTCATTACGCCGCCCATTGTCTCGATACCTAGAGACAGTGGAGTAACGTCTAGTAGCAATACGTCTGTTACTTCGCCCGCTAGTACACCACCTTGAACTGCAGCACCCATTGCTACTGCTTCATCAGGGTTTACATCACGACGCGCTTCTTTACCGAAGAACTCAGCAACTTTCGCTTGAACCATAGGCATACGAGTTTGACCACCAACTAGGATAACATCTGTGATGTCGCCTACTGATAGGTCTGCATCTGCTAGAGCAACTTTTAGAGGCTCTAGAGAACGTTGTACTAGGTCTTCAACTAGAGATTCTAGTTTTGCACGAGTCACTTTAACGTTCATGTGCTTAGGACCAGTTGCGTCTGCAGTTACGTAAGGTAGGTTTACGTCAGTTTGAGTAGTAGAAGAAAGCTCGATCTTCGCTTTTTCTGCTGCTTCTTTAACACGCTGCATCGCTAGAGGATCAGTCTTAAGATTGATGCCTTGCTCTTTTTGGAACTCGTCAACTAGGTAGTTGATCATACGAGTATCGAAATCTTCACCACCAAGGTGAGTGTCACCGTTAGCTGCTAGAACTTCGAACGTTTTCTCGCCTTCTACTTCATCGATTTCGATGATAGAGATATCGAATGTACCACCACCAAGGTCGTATACTGCGATAGTGCGATCGCCGCCTTTCTTATCAAGACCGTATGCTAGTGCTGCTGCAGTTGGTTCGTTGATAATACGTTTAACTTCTAGACCTGCGATACGGCCAGCGTCTTTAGTTGCTTGACGTTGTGCATCGTTAAAGTATGCAGGAACAGTGATAACAGCAGCAGTAACTTCTTCACCAAGAAAATCTTCTGCTGTTTTCTTCATTTTTTTCAGGATTTCAGCTGAAACTTGAGGAGCCGCCATTTTTTGGCCTTGTGCTTCTACCCAAGCATCACCGTTATCTGCCGCTACAATTTTGTAAGGCATGATTTCGATGTCGCGTTGAACTTCTTGATCTTCAAAACGACGACCGATCAAACGCTTGATTGCAAATAGCGTGTTAGTTGGGTTTGTAACAGCTTGGCGCTTAGCAGGTTGACCTACTAGAGTTTCACCGTCTGTGTATGCAACAACAGATGCGGTTGTACGCTCACCTTCCGCGTTTTCAATTACACGTGGTTTGTCGCCGTCTAAAACTGCAACACAAGAGTTAGTAGTACCTAAATCAATACCAATGATTCTACCCATCAGGCCATCTCCGAATAAATTCTATTTTATTTTGCTCTATCCCATATGTGGGGATAAATAACTGGGTTTCAACCCTTGCTCACAAGCAAACATTGATATGTTTGCTTCTTGTATGCACCTTAGATAAGGGCGTCAAAACGCATTTCAAGGGAAAAGGTGAAAAAAAATAAAAAAAAGAGGCGAGAGGCGAGAGGCGAGAGGCGAGATTATTTTGTTTTTGCCGGAAAAATGAATCAACTCCTATTTACCGCAACTTTTTACACACTCTCACCATCTGTCAAAGCGACACACTAAACTTTTTCAACAAGTCCTATGAAATACGAAAAACTCAACGTATGGAAAACCAGTTTTGAACTCTGTAAACGAACCTACATTGGCGTACAACATATGCCAGACTACTCATTTCGGGATCAAATTCGCCGCTCTAGCATTTCCATACCAAGCAACATAGCTGAGGGCGTGGAGCGCACAAGCCCCAAAGAAACTGCTTATTTTCTTAATGTCGCAAAAGGATCGGTAGGCGAACTCAAAACCCAACTGTTATTAGGCGCCGAGCTCAAATATATCCACCCTAGCCTATGCAACGAGCTTTGTACCAGCTGTGAACACATTGCTCGTATATTGGGAGCCTTGATCATAAAACACAGAGCAAAAGCCTAAGCTTCAATCTTTCGATTTTTCTCTCACTTCTCTTCATTTCTTTACTCTCGCTTCTAAAATTTTGCTCTTTTTTCTGCTCTCGTCTCTACAATCTCGCCTCTCTTTTCTCTACTCTCGCTTCTATCAAAAAAAAGCGAGCCACTTGGGCTCGCTTTCTAATAACCAATCTATTTACTTACGCGTTGTTCGCCGCAAGTTCCGACTCCATCGATTCAGCAGTTAAGTCAATCTCTCCCTCTGACTTCGCCACAATGGTATTAACGGCGGTGTCACCCACCACGTTAGAAGCCGTACAGAACATGTCATTGATGCGGTCAACTGCGGCAACAATCGCCAAGCCTTCTGGTGGAAGACCCAATTGGTGCAAAATAACGCCAACCATCACCACACCACCGCCCGGAACACCACCCGCACCAATCGATAGCAACAACACCGTAAAGCCAAGCGTGACTAAGTCCGTTACATCAATCGGCTGACCAAAGGCATTGGCACAAAAAACAGCGGCAATCGCAATGTAGATAGAAGCGCCTGCCATGTTCATGGTTGCACCTAGTGGTACACCAAAACCTGCCACCGACTTTGACACGTTCAGCTTATCCGTCAAAGTGCGCATCGTAACGGGAATGGTGGCATTTGAGCTGGCTGTCGATAATGAAAACAACACTTGTTCACGAGTTTTACGTGAAAACTCGCGCGCTGAAATCCCGGTAAACAGTTGCACCGCGAGCGGATAGACCACAAAAATCCACAACACCAACATACTCACCACCAAAGCCACGTAACCTGCAACTGAAGCTAGGGTATTGGCATTCAGCGTTGCGCCAAGTTGAATCATCAACGCAAACACACCGTAAGGCGCTAAGCTCATCACCAGACCAATCAACTTCATCATAATCGCGTTGGCGACTTTAAAGGTTTTAACTGCTGGGCCTCCCTTTTCGTCCAAAGCTTGAATAGCAAGACCTGTCAAAATTGCCATAAAGATGATTTGCAACATATCGCCATCAGCAAAGGCTTGAACCGGATTACTCGGCACTATGTTGGTGACCATCGAAAAGATGTCCGGTGTTTCAGTCGACTTTAGCGTTACTGCATCAGAAATAGTTCCAGCTAAGTTTGCCCCAGCCCCAGGTTGAATGATCATTGCGACGGTTAACGCAGCGATGATCGCAATCACGGTGTTAAAAATATAAAGCGCAAAAGTTTTGCCACCAAGACGCCCGAAAGAGCGAATATCTTTTAACTCAACAATGCCGCAAACAATCGACACGTAAACTAAGGGGACGACGAGTAACTTAATCAATGAAACGAACATACCACCGACACCTTCTGCGGAGCCGAGTAAGTACGTATCAAAAATCGCGATACCGCTAAATAAGTACTGAATCGCCGTTCCCAATAACAAACCAGAGAACAAGCCGATAAAAATCTTACTTGAAAGCGATTTATCCATTTTAAATCTCCAAATGCTGTGTGCTTATTAATGTTTTTATTTTTATATAGCTCGCAAATTGCGGCGAACCGCACGAAACAATACACATCAGGTTAACAATTGAAGGCGCTTGTTTACATTTTTGTTACCAGCCATTTTGCTTCATTCGAATAAACACCAAGGCACATAATCAAGCATATTTGTTCAAATAGAACGCGTTTTTATTTTTAATACTTTGGGCTGGCAGGGATCTAATTATCTGAATTTAAAGCCATCACTTCTATTTTCTGTTTTTATAAAGATTCACTTTCCATGCAGAAAAAATTCTGCGCTAAGGATAAAAAACAGTGCGTAACGCTTTTATCAAAAAGATGAAAGTGTGAACTCAAGACATAAAAAAACGCCCTTCCAAAAGAAAGGGCGTTCAAAATTGGTTCAATGTGAATGGGGGTTATTTCGCAACCATTACCATTGCAGGGCGTACTACACGACCGTTTAGCTCATAACCTTTTTGCATCACAAACATCACTGAGTTTGATGCATGATCAGGGCTTTCTTGAATTGACATCGCTTGATGGAATTCAGGATTGAACGCTTCACCTTCAGGGTTGATCTCTTTTAGACCAAACTTCGCTAGTGTATCTACGAATGTTTTGTGCGTTAGCTCAACACCTTCGAATAGCGGTTTAACGGCTTCGTTCTCAGCATCTGCAGCTGCGATAGCACGCTCTAGGTTATCGATGACTGGTAGTAGCTCTTCAGCGAACTTATTCAATGCGTATTTACGCGCTTTGTCCACTTCCTGCTCAGCACGACGACGCATGTTTTCTACTTCAGCTTTCGCACGAAGTACACCATCTTGCTGTTCTTTGATCTTCGCTTCACTTGAAAGTAACGCCGCCTCTAGTTGAGCAATTTTCGCTTCTTGCTCTTCTAGCGCAGTTCCTTCGTTCCATTCGATATCTGCGTCTGTACCAACCGCTTCAACGTCAGCTTGCGCTGCGTTTTGTTGCTGCTGTAGTTCTTCTTCTTGGATTTTTTTGTCTTCGTTGCTCATGATATCTCCAGAATTCAACGTTTTGTGTAATCTATACGTCACGATTATTCGCCGTCAACTACACAAAAACTCGCATATTTAGCGCACTTGCCATTATTATGGGGATGAAGATTATCGATTCAAGCCCATTTTGGTCGGAAAAGCTATGAAAAAACCTTTTGAAGTGATCGCCATCATCGGAAAACCTAGAGATCAGCAAGCAATTCAAACCCATAAAGAATTGTATCACTGGCTATTGGAACAAGGTTACCGTGTTTACATTGATGATAGATTGTGCGAATTCCTTGACGATATTCCTCGTGAACATTTTGCCAGCCTGATTCAACTGGGCAAGGTTGCCGATCTCGCTGTCGTCGTTGGAGGTGATGGCAACATGCTTGGCGCAGCACGCGTTCTGTCTCGCTTTGATATCCGAGTCATCGGCGTCAATCGTGGCAATCTGGGCTTTTTGACTGATCTCAATCCAGAAGATTTCCAATCTACCCTAAAGGCGGTATTGGATGGCGAATACATTGAAGAAGAAAGATTTTTGCTTGAAACAGAAATTCATCGCCACAAGCAAATCAAAAGCCATAACGCTGCGTTAAACGAAGCCGTTTTGCATCCAGGCCAAGTCGCTCGCATGATTGAATTTGAAGTCTACATTGATGATACATTCGCCTTTTCTCAGCGCTCTGACGGCTTAATCATAGCGACGCCAACAGGCTCAACCGCTTATTCACTTTCAGGTGGCGGCCCAATCCTCTCGCCTAGCTTAAATGCTATTTCGCTAGTGCCGATGTTCCCGCACACGCTTTCAAGCCGCCCATTAGTGGTCGATAGCAAACGTCGCATCAAACTGATTGTTTCTCCCGACAACCGCGGCACACAAGAAGTCAGCTGTGATGGACAAGTCTCTCTACCGGTTTCTCCCGGTGATGAAATCCATATTTATCAAAGCCCAAACATTCTTAAGCTGATCCACCCTAAAGACTATAGCTACTACCACGTACTACGTAGCAAACTCGGCTGGTCAAGCAAACTGTTCTAATACCGCTTTAATTCCAAAAGCTAGATTCCCTATCACGCGACTACGTCGCTGTAGGGAATGACATGTTTAGCTTAAAGCGCCGTCACTCCGCTTTTCCCCTCACCACCGTCATTATCAAGAGCAAGGCACGAGCAAGTCTGGAATCTCTTTCTCGTTTCCCAATTCTCGCATCTCTACTCAAATATCTCGCTTCTCGATTCACCCACCATCGTCATTCCCGAGAGCGAGACACGAGCAAGTCGGGAATCTCTTTCTCGTTTCCCGATTCTCGCATCTCTGCTCAAATCTCTCGCTTCTCGATTCACCCACCATCGTCATTCTCGAAAGCGAGGCACGAGCAAGTCGGGAATCTTTTTCTCGTTTCCCAATTCTCGCATCTCTACTTAAATATCTCGCTTCTCCATTCACCCACCATCGTCATTCTCGAGAGCGAGGCACGAGCGAGTCGGGAATCTTTTTCTCGTTTCTCCATTCTCCATTCTCGCATCTTTCTCGCTTCTCGATTTCTCGCCTCTCTTCCCATCTCTCTTTTCACAGCATCCTGATCTTGTTCACAAAAAATTTTTCACCAGTGACTTTACTGTATAAAGAAACAGTATATACTGAAGTTATATACAGTATTGTTCATTTAAACAGGTAATCAAAATGCTGGCTCATCTAAGTGTTAATAATTTCGCTATTGTTAAATCTTTGCAGCTAGAGCTCTCCAAAGGAATGACTACCATCACCGGTGAGACTGGTGCGGGTAAATCTATCGCTATTGACGCACTTGGCCTATGTCTTGGCGGCCGCGCCGAAGCCGGCATGGTGCGACAAGGTGAAGAAAAAACCGAAGTGAGTGCGGCTTTTTCATTGGAGAACAACGTCCACGCAATGCGTTGGTTAGAAGACAACGAACTGTTCGATGGCAATGACTGTATATTGCGCCGTACCATCACCAAAGATGGCCGCTCACGCGCGTTTATCAACGGCAGCCCTGTTCCCCTTTCGCAACTCAAATCTTTAGGGCAATTGCTGATCAACATTCACGGCCAGCATGCTCATCACCAATTGATGAAAAGCGATTATCAATTGGCAATGCTTGATCAATATGCCGGACACCTTAACTTGCTGAAAAATACCCGTAACGCTTACCAAACTTGGCGTCAAGCGGATAACAGCCTCAAGCAACTGCGTGAAAACAGTGCGCAAAACCAAGCACAGAAACAGTTACTTGAATACCAAATTAAAGAGCTTAATGAACTCTCTCTTGGCGAGGACGAATATGAGCAACTCGAACAGGAACACAAACGACTGTCCAATAGCGGCGATCTTGCCACCACTTGCCAGCAAGCCATCGAACTTATATACGAAGGCGAAGAAATTAATGCGCTTAGTATTTTGCAATCAGCCAATCAGTCCCTAATCCAACTCGCGGAACTGGATGAACAACTGGCAGAACTGCCTAGCATGCTGTCAGAAGCGATCATCCAGATAGAAGAGACCAATAACGAACTGCGTAACTACCTCGACAGCATTGATGTTGACCCTGCTCGTATGGCTTTTGTTGAAGAACGCTTTTCAAAAGTGATGTCAATTTCTCGCAAACACCATGTATTGCCTGATGAGCTCTATCGCCATCATCAAGACTTGTTGGCGCAAATTGAACAACTTGACTGCTCAGATGAAAAACTCGAAGAACTCGCACAAGATGTGGAAGCCAAATATCAAGCCTTTGGTAACAGTGCTGATAAACTGAGTAAATCTCGCAGCCGTTACGCCAAAGAACTAAACAAATTGATCACTGCCAGCATGCACGAACTGAGCATGGAAAAAGCGCAATTTAGTATTGATGTGAATAGCCAAGGTGCGCACCCATCACCGCTAGGTCTAGATAGCGTCTGCTTTGTGGTTTCAACCAACCCAGGGCAACCGATGCAGCCTATCGCCAAAGTGGCCTCTGGTGGTGAACTGTCACGCATTTCATTGGCCATCCAAGTGATTACCGCACAAAAAGTGGACACACCAAGCCTGATCTTCGATGAAGTGGATGTAGGTATCAGTGGTCCAACCGCGGCTGTGGTTGGAAAAATGCTGCGTAAATTAGGTGAATCAACCCAAGTTATGTGTGTGACCCACTTGCCGCAAGTTGCCGGCTGTGGCCATCAGCAACTGTTTGTGGCTAAACAAACCAAATCAGGTAAAACTGAAACACAAATGCACCAGCTATGTGAAGAAAAACGCGTGGCGGAATTGGCTCGCTTACTTGGCGGTAGCCAAATCACCGAATCAACATTGGCTAATGCTCGTGAGCTATTGATTGCTGCTTAAACGCGATTTTTTCGAAAAATACGTATCGACTTTGCAACCTAACTCAAAAATCACGGTCTGAACTTATTCAAAACAAGATGAGCTTTTTACATTAAGGCCAAGCTTGTTTATTATCAGCTCAGTTTAAATGGATAGTTACAAGAATTTGAGTATGCAATTGAAAAAGTGGCTTATCATAGTACCTCTCGCCATGACAATGCTGACGGGGTGTTCTCTATTAGAGAAATTGGTTTATCGCATTGATATCAACCAAGGTAACTACGTCGAGCAAGAAGCGGTGAACCAATTAAAGTTTGGTATGAGTAAAGAACAGGTACGTTACGTGCTAGGTTCGCCAATGTTGGTCGAAAATGGATACCCTGACACTTGGTATTACATTTACCTTCATACGAAAGGCCATAACGACCCAATCCAGCATGACTTGATCGCAAACTTTGACGACCAAGGACGCCTAGTTGAAGTGACCGGAGATTTTCCAGTCAGCGGCGCTTTTTTTGAAAGCATCAACTAACCAAATACCTGAATCAAAAAAGCTCGCCATTGGCGAGCTTTTTTATTTGTTACATCCGTTTTCAAATAACAATGCTAATCTGTTTTGCGCATCAAATTGGGCTTACCACCAGTCACCGGATCAGCCGTACCTGATTCTTTCGCTTGCTCAGCACGCTTGCGACGGATCTCTTTTGGATCAGCCAGTAATGGGCGATAAATTTCAATTCGGTCACCATCGCGCACTGCTGCATCTAAGCGAACATTGCGGCTAAATACGCCTACCTTGTTCTTCTTTAGATCGATTTCTGGATAAAGTTCCAATACGCCAGATTGCGCAATAATCTCTTCAACGATCATCGACTTGTTGACCACAAGTGTAAACACACGCTGTTCTTGAGGCAGTGCATAAACGACCTCAACGTGGATCATTTCCGATTCAATACTCATAACACTCGTATACCTGTTTGGCTCGTTTGGTAAATGAACTCACCATATTACCGGTCAACTCATTGAATATTTTACCAAAAGCAATTTCAATCATCTTACTCGAAAACTCAAATTCAAGCTTGAGTTCAACTTTGCAGGCTTGCTCATCTAACGGGGTAAAGAACCAGCCGCCTTTTAAGGTTTTAAACGGGCCATCAACCAAGTTCATTAGGATCGCCTCCCCCGCCACTAACTCATTAGAAGTGGTGAAGGTTTTGCTTATGCCAGCTTTAGATACATCGACAGAAGCAACCATACCCGATGCACTGGTTTCTAGAACGCGCGATCCAGAGCAGCCGGGCAAAAACTCTGGATAACGGGCCACATCGTTCACCAGATCAAACATCTGCTCTGCACTAAATGATACCAACGCAGAACGGCTGACTTGCTTCATATAATCTCCTCAAGGCGAACATTCAAAACGTATGCTCGTAGCAATTTTACTTTTATTTGCGGTAAGCGCAAATAAAGGGATATGCTAACCCCGCTGTGCACCGTATAATGCAGCTATTATGGCAAAGAAAAAAACAAATCAAAAAGCGGGTAGCAATACCATCGCGCTTAACAAGAAAGCTCGCCACGAATACTTCATTGATGATGAAATTGAAGCTGGCTTGGAGCTACAAGGCTGGGAAGTGAAAGCCCTTCGCCAAGGTAAAGCCAATATCGCAGAAAGCTATGTGTTTATGCGTAACGGTGAAGCCTTTGTCAGCGGAATGACGATCACTCCTCTTAATCAAGCATCGACTCACGTTGTCGCGAATCCTACTCGCGTTCGTAAGCTCCTAATGAGCCGCCGTGAACTCGACAACCTAACTGGCAGAATCAACCGTGAAGGTATGACTTTGGCGGCACTCGCACTTTACTGGTCTCACTCTTGGGTGAAATTTAAGATCGGCGTGGCCAAAGGTAAAAAACTTCATGACAAACGTACTGATCAAAAAGAAAAAGATTGGGCTCGTGAGAAATCGCGCGTAATGAAGAGCTCATTGCGTTAAACTTGACCACTTAGACGCAGAGTACTAGACAGGCTGAGCTTTTCTGATACTATGCATCAAACACTTGGGGCTGATTTAGGATTCGACGGGAATTCAGAAGTCTGAGGTGCATGCCGAGGTGCGGTAGGCCTCGTTAATAAACCGCAAAAAAATAGTCGCAAACGACGAAAACTACGCACTAGCAGCTTAATAACCTGCCAAGAGCCTCTTTGCCCTAGCTTCCGCTTGTAAGACGGGGAACAACAAAGAGTCAAACCCAAACTAGCTAGATCGGATTCTCCCGCCTGAGAGATGAAGTTCGAATTATAATTCAGGATAGCCATTTACTAGCGTGTCGGTTCGCAGGTGGGTGGTGAAATTAAAGATCGACTAAGCATGTAGTACCAATGATGAAAGGTTTTCGGACGCGGGTTCAACTCCCGCCAGCTCCACCAATTCATTGAATTAAGACGTCCCAGGACGTCTTTTTTTATGCCTGTAAGAGCCAAAAATCAATAACTTAGCATCCATTAAGGTTCCAGAGTGTTTCATGACATCTTTGACTTTTAGGAACCGTTGTAGGAACCTAGGATTTGTGTTCCTCACTTTTGGTTCCTAAACATGCCGAGACAAACAAAACAGCTATCCGCTACGGAAGTCAAAAACGCTAAGCCGAAAGAAAAAGAGTATTACCTAGTAGATGGTCAAGGATTGAAACTACGAGTTTTACCTAGTGGCTCTAAACAGTGGCAACTCAATTACTATCGCCCTATAAGTGGAAAGCGCGCCAACCTAAGCCTAGGTAGATATCCTGACATTTCTCTTGTACAAGCAAGAAAAAGCTCTCTTTTAGCAAAAGAGCTGATCGCACAAGGTATTGATCCTCAAGAAGAACGAAAAAGACAACAACAAGCCCATAAAGAAATTCACGAGCACACATTCTTGAATGTCACTACTAAATGGTTTGAAATCAAAAAAGACTCGGTTACACCGGATTATGCCGTCGATATTTGGCGATCACTTGATTTGCATATCTTCCCGCATATTGCAGATAAACCAGTTAAAACGATTACTGCACCAGACATCATTGAGCTCCTAAAACCAATAGAAGCCAAAGGAAGTTTAGAAACCGTGAAGCGCTTAGCTCAAAGACTCAATGAAGTGATGAACTTCGCGACGAACTGTGGGCTTATCCAAGCTAACCCACTCTCAGGCATTCGCGCTGCTTTCAAAAAGCCAAAAAAAGAAAATATGGCGGCTCTGGCACCCGCAGAGCTGCCTGAACTAATGGGCGCGATTGCCAATGCCAGTATCAAGCGAACTACGCGTTGTTTAATTGAGTGGCAACTGCATACAATGACACGCCCTGCGGAAGCATCTGGTGCTCGATGGGATGAAGTTGATTGGGAAGAGAAAGTTTGGACCATTCCCGCTGAGAGAATGAAAAAAAGAAGAGAGCATCGCATCCCGCTCACTGAGCAGATGCTGGCACTATTAGAAGTAATGAAGCCTATAAGCGGTCATCGCGATTTTGTTTTTCCGTCAGATAGAGACCCTAAAAAGCCCTGCAATAGCCAAACAGCAAATATGGCACTGAAACGTATGGGTTTTGCTGGTCGACTGGTAAGCCACGGCTTGCGATCACTAGCTAGCACCACACTCAACGAACAAGGCTTTGAACCTGACTTGGTGGAATCGGCATTGGCTCACGTGGATGATAACCAGGTTCGAAGTGCCTACAACCGTACTGACTACCTTGAACGCAGAAAGCCAATGATGTGCTGGTGGAGCGGGCATATCGAAGAGGCCGCCAAGGGCAGCCTCTCTGTCACTGGAACTAAACAATTGAGAGTAATTTAATCCATCGACTGAACTGAGTTTGCTAAACGCCTTTCTTTACTGAGAGGCGTTGTATAAAAACGCTGTTCAATACCATAAAGTAGATATTTCAATTCATCATCCGTTTTGATTTCAAACTTTCCATTATCTGTATCAAAACGCAACTTTTGATTACAGTAGCTGTGAATATATGAAAGCATCTGATCGCGCTCTTCTGGCTCCATTGCGTTCAATGTATCCATTGCTAGAGCAATACGCTTTCTATTCGGTTTTGATACCTTAGCCAAGTTATAATCGTCAGCTAATTCAATAAAGTCTTCTTCCAAAAACTGCTCAACCTCTTGATCCGTAGCTTCTTTATAAAGGACATCTATTCCCTTAAAAATGCTAGAAATCGTCGCGAGGTTAGTAAAAATGAGCGTATCTGATTGAGTAAAATAAATTGCATCAGGTTCGGAATTGATAACCAAACGATTTGCATCCTTCTCAATTGTTGCGGCTTCTCCAAAGACAAGTGTTTTGCGACGAATAAATAGTGATGGCGTAACCTTCTGAAAGTAAAAGTCTCCACCTTGAACTGAAAAAACAAAGCCAATCTTCCCAAACTGCTCTTTTTTCAGATCGTCATAATCCTTAGAGTCAAATTGAGACTTTAGCAAATCAAGGCAAAATACTTTTTGGCTGAATCCTTCAACTTTGAACCAAGCATCCTCATCCAAGTTGTGATCTGGGTCATAAGGTACACAGGTAGCAACATCTAATTGAATCTCATCAAACAAGCCATTATTGGATATAAGCTTAAAATAAGGCTTCTTACGTAAGCCTTTAACCTTCGCCAGCACGTGATCCATTGCCACCTCGTTCGATAAACGTGTAATTGTTAATTCGGTTTGCCACTGGGACATCCACCTCAACAGGATTCTTGTATTTATATCTACTTATCAAGAAGATATATGTTCCATTCTTTGTATTGATATTGTAGAACTCAAAACCAAAAAGCAAGAATAATGGGTTAAAATACAAAGCTTGCGATAGAAATGTGAACACAAACAAGACTCCATACACAAACCAAAGTGTTTCCCAGTTGCCAACACTCAACGCGACGAAAAAGTAACCGAGATAGCTTGGAAGGAAGCTATTATTTGCATGCTCAATGCTGCTAATTTCTTGTGGTTTAAAATCATCCTGACCTAGCAAAGAGCTCAGCAAGATACTAAATCCCGTCAATAAAACGGGAACCAAAAAGTACCCTACATACGACAAAAAATTAGGCATCTCAGCTAAAAATGGACATTGGGGGTAAAAATAACCCAAGGTATACGTTTTCTGTACTAAGAAGATTATCACTAACAATGACGTAGCATTGAACGTCAACAACAGGCGATATATTGTATTTATCATTATCAATCCTTAGTTTTTCTGTTGATGGCGACATACATAAAACTTTCCAATTAATTTTATGTGTAATGCTTCATCGCATTTTACTCTAACCAGCTTTCAATTTCTGATAGCCAGATTGAAATACTCAATGAATTTAGTGCATTGTTGACGTTTGCGAGATACCTGCACAAACAAACTATCTTTTGGATTAAATGCTTGGGAGCATATAAAAAAAAAAGACCGCAATGAGGCAGTCTCTTTTGTAAAGCAGGCAACTAAGACGTTGTATATAGCGACATCACTATGGGTAAGGTATTAAGCACTCAACCAATGCTGATTGCTTAGAACCTTCTCTGCGATAGAAATTTGCCGTGGCGTGAATTGCTGCTTTCTCGCATTCCAAGAGTGAACACCTTCAATTACCTGATCAGTATTTCTCGCTTGCTCATACCTGTTTAACCAATGGACTGTTGCAAGAAGCTCTAGGCCCTGAGGTGACTCAAAGCCTTCTACCAATCGAGATACCTTTTCAAATCTCTCACGAGTATCGGGGTGCTGTTCTAAATATGCTTGTGCTTCTTTGATTGCACCTGGTACTAACTGAAGTACTTTATCTGGCGCATCACCACCATCTGAATAACCAGAAACAAAATGTCCTTCAATCGCATTCAACACATGGCGTAAATTCTGCGCATAAGGTCCATAGTGTGCTTTTTGATATTTCAAACGCAATGGTTCGCCTGCTTCTTGCATGAAATATAAAAGCTTATGCACCTCAAGTAATGACACCGACGGGTCGAGCAAACCTTTCAGGTAGCGCTGCATCAGCTCTATCAATACCGCTCTACCCGCGGTCATCTTTGGCACTTCTTTCTGCCTTGCTATTCTGTCGTTTTGAGGGGCTCCTGATGGCTCATAAAGCAATACTTGGACATCAGTTAGCGGCTTCATCGCTGCTTCGATTTTTTCACGCACCACCAGCCAATCAAGCCCGCCTAAGCCTGCACCTAATGGAGGAATAGCAATAGATTTGATGCCCAGATGTTGTATGTCTTCCACCAATGCTGCTAAGCCAGATTCGATATCTTCAATTCGGCTTGCACCGCGCCAATGACGCTTGGTTGGGAAGTTCACAATGAAACGCGGATTCGCCAATTGCCCAGTTTCGAAGATAAACATTTTGCCAGGCTGAACGTCTTTACTTTTACAAGCTACCTCATAAGCCTTGAAATTATCAGGCCACGCTTTCTTGAACTGCAAAGCAATACCACGCCCCATCACACCGACGCAGTTGACTGTATTTACAATAGCTTCTGCATCAGCGCGAAGTATGTCACCACGAGTAATTTCGATCATATCTACGGCCTCCTCAGTAATACCAGTTAGAGTTAATTGTAACAGGTGGTCTGTGCGCTGCCATTTGCAACGTGTTGACTACCTGCTGATGAATAAGTGGAGATTGGACAATGATCTCTTCGACTAAATGCCAAGGAAAACTTTGCTCAATAAGAAACTCAGCTTGCTTTCCTTCCTTACAACCTTGCCACTGTCTCGCATAAATTGCAGGCCAATCCAACTCATGTAACTGAGCC
>NZ_AFWF01000142.1 GCF_000222605.1 Vibrio ichthyoenteri ATCC 700023
TATTAGGGTAATTTTCAAGGGCTACAGGGAAGCTCTTTGTAAACTCATAGACAGTCATTTCGGTGGGATTTTTACTATTGCTTGTTTGCCATTATCAACAAAAACTCCCTCAACGCTTAGTTTTGGTAAATCTCCAAAGCGAACGTCTTCTTCGAAGATTTTTCTGAGCCTGTATTTGATTTCTTCCACATAAGCAACATTCGTTAGGTAAAGATTCTTGCACATTCTTAACTCTCTTAAACGGATAAGCTATATGCAGCACGCAGCACTCCCATTACAAAATACCTTAAACTCATCACTCAACTTAACTTGGAAACAGTTGACAGATGCAGACGCTCTTTTTATGCATACCAAAAAAATTTAATCCACACAACAATTAATATTAATAAAGAACATTCTGTGAGCTGATATAATTCGAGTAACATCTCAACTATCGGGTTCAGTGCTAAGTCTATGCTAGATAAAAAAGTTTTGATTGCTGATGACTCTATTATCGTCATATCATCAGTCAAAAATATGCTAATAAAGATCGGTTTTAATGAACGAAACATACTTTCTGCAAAATCGGTTCGTGTTGCTTTATCTCTTGTAAAAAGCCATAGCATAGACGTTGTAATTTCTGACTATAACTTTGGCGCTGGTTTAAATGGCAAACAGTTTTATGAAGAAATAATTCATTACGATTTAATAAAATCCAAATGTGTTTTTATTGTTATAACAGGAGATAGTTCTAAAAAAGCTGTGAGGATGTTAACGGAATTAAAACCTGATGATTACATACTAAAACCGTTCAATGCTGAATCTTTAAAACATAGGCTTTTTAGATCTATAAAAAAGAAAGATGCGTTACATGAGTTATTTGCCTTACAAAAAAAAGAAATGTATGAAAAAGGATTGGATTATTGTGAAAATTTGAGCCAGTTCCATCCTGAATATAAATTCCTTATTGAAAAATTCAAAGGCGAGTTTTTAACTAAGCTCTCTCTTCATGACAAAGCAAAAAAAGTTTATCAATCCGTGTTAGAAACAAAAGATGTTTTATGGGCAAAAATTGGTTATGCCAACTCCTTAGCTAATTTAGGCGATATGATTGAAGCCGATAAACTATTAGACAAAGTATTAGAGCTAGACCCATACAATATTGATGCAAATATCTC
Source organism: Vibrio ichthyoenteri ATCC 700023 (assembly GCF_000222605.1). Taxonomy (GTDB): domain Bacteria; phylum Pseudomonadota; class Gammaproteobacteria; order Enterobacterales; family Vibrionaceae; genus Vibrio; species Vibrio ichthyoenteri. The sequence goes on from NZ_AFWF01000142.1 coordinate 1,158, forward strand.
TAAAGGAAACTTAAACTTATTAAAATCTGATATACCTTTAGCTATCAAACATTATGATTTCGTTAATTCATTAACGTTTGGAAACTCCGAAAGAGAATTAGTTCTTGTAAACTTGTGTTTAGCGCAACGAGATTATGCTGAAGCAATCAATAGATACGACAACTACTTAACAATAAACAAAGATACTTACAGAGATAACGTATTCTCTAGATTAAACAAAATCAGAACGTTATTATATGCTTGCAGTAATTCAAAAGAAAATAAATCAAATTATACAAACCTTGCAAAGCATATTGTTCAGGATGTATTAACGCATTACAAAGATGAAATTTCTTCCGAGATTCAAGAAGAAATAAATCTTATCATTGCACACATAGCACTGGAATCAAAACAGTATGGCATTACTTTAAAATATCTCAAACAAATATTATCAAATAATAAATTGAAACATTTTTACTCGCTATATCAACTAAACTGGCTTTTTGACTTGCTATGTTGTGAAAGTGAATTTTCTCTCACTCTAATCAATTTAACTAAAGCGTTACAACATCATAACAATAATTCAATCCTATCCAGTAAAATGGCGATGGTCGAACAGTTAATAA
>NZ_AFWF01000141.1 GCF_000222605.1 Vibrio ichthyoenteri ATCC 700023
GGCTTTGTTGCGTAATTCATTTTCGAAGTAGATGAGCTCCGTTTCGGTTAATTGTTAGCCAATGCGGCACGTTTTAGGCATACCAAGCCCCGTAAGCTTATTTAACGCTTTAATCATCGCGTAAGATTCACCAACTTGTGCATTGTAATTTCTTAGGCTTAACTGTCCTCCAAGCAATTGCTTCACTCGATACATCGCCGTTTCAGATATCGACCTCTTATGGTAGCCATAGCGCTTTTTCCAATGCTTGTTCGAGCCATATAGTCTTTGGCAGCCAACCGCTAAGTTTCTTGGATGGCCTCGTTCACAGAATGCCGCTCCTTCTCTTGGAGGGATAAGCGCAACAGCCCGTTTAATGCGGATTGCTGCATGGCAATCCCTTGTGTCATAAGCACCATCGCCTGATATCTCAAGAATTTTCCGACGTGTTTGTTTGAGTAAGTTAGGCTGCACCTCGGCATCAGGCACCACTGATAAACTCAATTCTGCGGCAATAATTTCGTGTGTACTCGTATCTACTGCGAGGTGGAGTTTGCGCCACACTCTGCGTTTACCATCCGTGCCATGTTTTTTGACTTTCCACTCACCCTCACCATAAACCTTAAGACCTGTCGCATCGATAGCAAGGTGTAGAATCGGTCCTTTGGTTTTCGTCTTAAAGCTCACCTCAACATTTTTCGCTCGACGACTGATACAACTGTAGTGTGGGCAGCACAGTGGAAGCTGAGCAAGTTGAAAAACGGAATCAATAAATCCTTGCGAAGCTCGAAGTGGCATTGAAAAAATACGCTTTACCATCAGAGCTGTTGTGATGGCTAAATCACTAAAGACACGAGGTCTACCGCGCTTTTTTTGCTTACTTTGTTTCCACTCACTTATCGCTTCTTCATCAATCCAAAACGTTAAAGAGCCACGGCTGATGAGAGCTTGATTATAGTTTTGTAACGATGTTTAGGCATGAGGCTACAGATTTTAATGAATGTAGCCGATCAGATCGTAAGCGATGGATTTAGTTCCATCGATTTACGCAACAAAGCC
>NZ_AFWF01000140.1 GCF_000222605.1 Vibrio ichthyoenteri ATCC 700023
TGGCAAGGTGGTGAGTAATGATGGATTGCGAACGCTTTTGGTTAAGGGGGGTACTCAAAAAGTACAGCGCACCATGACCAGTATCGATGAGCATCAAACCATCACCACCAAGATTGACCAATTTCAACCCTTGATACGCGCCATCGACCTCACCCCAGGTGAGGACTTTGGTCGTATCGTTATCATTCAATAGACCAAGCACACCCTTGTGTGTGTTTGCCCGTTAGGCGCTTATTCCTAACGGGAAGGCGCCTTTCTTTTTTTTTGGAGCCTTCATCATGAATGTCAATATTAACCGTTCTTTAATCGAACTCGACAACGGTCTCTATCTGGATGCCGTTGTCACCTCTACCACGGGATTGGTGCAATTTTTGTCTGTCTGGGGACGAGATGGTGTGATGCAGCATTTTTTTGCGGCCTTAACACTGCCTCTTTCCGAAGGGGGACTGCGCGTCATGACCGTTACCCTCCCTAGTGGGGATAAATTGGTGCTCGATTTTGCACAAGCCAAAATGCTCACCAAGCGTACCACTCGATTACCTAAGTTTACCGAGGTGGGGGAATGGGTGCATACCTGGTTGTTTCAACCGGATGTGCAAAAACCAAGGGGTCAATCCATGACGGTGCTCAGTACTGAGCCTCAGCCTTGGATTGCACTCTGGCCAACGCTCAAACAGCTTTGTCATTTACCCTTGCTGGATGAATGGGAAAGCGCGCTGCAGCCAAGGTTACGGGCGCATATCACAGTATTGCCGTCTTATGGTCTTCATGGGTATTTAATTGATTTACCGATTGAAGAGATTGAAACGTTAATCAGTGAGTTGTTGCAACAAGGCTTACTGCCTCTGAATAAGGAGGTGTACGCATGAGCTCGCAACCCCAACAAGAAACCATGGTAGAGACAACCTGCGACAACGTGTTATCTCTGCACAGTTTCATCGACCAATTTGGTGAAGGGCTTTTGTCCAACATTGAAGCGGCGCACCCGGCGAGATACCAATCACCGAGTGAGGCTCGAACGCGCATCCTGCAATCGCTTAAACGAACACCGTTTGAGGTGCAAGCGGAAGCGATACAAGCCATCAGTACCCTACTTCTCGATGAGCACGCCCCAGCAGGCATACTCAACGGAGAAATGGGTGTTGGAAAAACGATGATGGGAATTGCGGCAACCGCCATTGCTTACCATGAAGGAAAGGCACAACGCTTTTTAGTGCTGTCACCGCCACATCTGGTCTACAAATGGCGTCGAGAAATTCTCGATACGGTGCCAGATGCGAAGGTATGGGTACTCAATGGACCGGATACGTTGCTTTCTTTGCTTAAACTTCGAGAAGCAGCCAAGCATGACGGACCAGAGTATGTGGTGCTGGGTCGAGTTCGGATGCGCATGGGTTACCACTGGCAACCGGCTTACCAAACCAAAACCCTAAAACGAACCTTGGGTCATGATGGACTTCGAGCGCAAACCGCCCTACTCAAATTTGTCTGTTGCCCAGATTGTGGTCAACTGGTTAAAGATGAAGAAGGCGAGTTAATTGCACCGAGTCATTTTCCTGTAGACCAACAGTTGCGTTGTGCTCATTGTCATAGCGCACTGTGGACATTGAAACGTCAACGACAAGACGACAACTTAACGAAAACCGTCTCACGCGCACTGCAGACACTACCGACCATCGGGAAGGTCACCGCAGGGCGCTTGTTGGACGGATTTGGAGAACGAGTCCTCGCTAAAGCATTGACCGACAATATCTATGAGTTGGTGAACTTGCTCGATGCTGAGGGGGAATTTGTCTTTAATGAGCGACAAGCTGAGCGGATAGAGCGAAAACTGGCTAAGACGCAATTTGCGTTCGGACAGGGCGATTATCAGGCGAGTGAGTTCATTAAGCGTTATTTCCCTTACGGGTTCTTTGACTGGTTGGTTATCGATGAGGCGCACGAATATAAGAATTCTGGCGCTGCGCAAGGACAAGCGATGCAAGTCTTAGCCAGCTCGGTTAAACAATGTTTGCTACTCACCGGAACCTTGATGGGCGGCTACGCTGAAGACCTCTTTTATCTTTTGTGGCGTACCATGCCCAGCATCATGATGAACGACGGTTACCGTTATCATCGTGGCAAGCTGGGCAGTGCCGCGCTCGCGTTTTCACAAGAGCACGGCATCATCAAGGAAATCATGAAGGTGACGGATGAGGCGAACCATAAAACGGCCAAAGGCAAAAACGTGCGAGTGAGTCAAACCCGCGCACCTGGTTTTGGGCCGCTCGGGGTCGCGAAATATGTTTTGCCGTATACGGTGTTCGTCAAACTCAAAGAGATGGGCGAGGGCGTCTTACCCGACTACCAAGAGCACTTTATTGAGGTCGAGATGGATTCAGAG
>NZ_AFWF01000139.1 GCF_000222605.1 Vibrio ichthyoenteri ATCC 700023
GTAGAGCGTGGTTGGTTATAACCGTTTCATTTCATTCTTATTTGGATTTTCACCGAAGCAGTACCTTTCGGTGAAAGGTCTGCTTGTTTTTCAAGGAGACCGTTATGGTCCAAATTACCGGCTCTTTAGCCATTAAAACGATCACCGGTCGCTATGGCGACTTCAATGTGGCGACGTTAGATTGTGAACTGGGTAAATTTGCGATTCGAGATGCCATGCTCGATGAATACAACGAAGGCACCTATCAAGGCACTTTTGGGGTTAAACGCATTTTCTCAGGCAGCTATCAAACAGAGCATCGCGTTGTGATTGAAACTCGCGCCGAGCTCAGCGGAATTTGGCTCAACGATTATCAAGAAGGGAAAGTCCCAGAAGAGTCGTTAGAGTCAGACCCGTTGGCCGAAGAGCGTCAAGCTCAAGCCATTCAGCGCAGTGAACGTCAGCCCCCGGCACAACCGATCGATGATGTCTCAGCCCTCTTTGGCGAGTTGTGGCCACTAGGCGCTCAAATTGACGATGTGGTGAAACTCAACCCAGAAGTCGGTCGAGAAGTGATGGGACGTCAATTGGCTTACCTAAAACGCTTGATTGAAGGCGAGCGAGTATGGCGATTTGAGCCGAAAGCACAGCACTGGACTCGTATCCGTCTCGATGAGGAGGCCTGCTGATGGCAATAATGCACCCACGTGTGGCACATAACTACCTTAAGGATGGTTATTACCCCACCGACGAAGCGACGCTGTCAAACATTGCCAAACGGCTTTGTTTGAAAGCCGGTACGCATCGATTACTCGACCCGTGTTGTGGTGAAGGCAAAGCGTTAACACTCTTAGCGAATGCGATAGAACAAGCCCCACAATGCCTGGTTCACACCTACGGTGTGGAGCTAGATACGGAGCGAGCCATCATGGCGAGCCTCACCCTCGATAACGTGTTACGTAGCAATACGTTCGACACGCTCATCGGGGCGGGCAGTCAAAGTGTGCTGTTTTTAAACCCGCCTTATGGCAATACGGTCACCGACCAAATGGACAATGCATCACGTTCAATGGCGCGGTTAGAGGTGCAATTTACTCAACGCTGTTTGCCGACGTTAAAAACGGAGGGAGTGTTGGTCTTGGTCGTCCCCTACCCGTCACTGACACCCGCATTCAGTCGTTACTTAGCGCAACGCTTGCATTGTGTGCAAGTATTTGCGGCCAGTACCGACCGTTTTAAACAAGTGGTGATACTCGGTCAAAAAGCTGACCGACGTGGTGCGCAATACCAAGAAGAGCGAGATTGTCTCTTTGAGCAATTGGTGGCTATCGGGCAGGGAGCGCCTTGTCCGATAGAGGCGGCGACCACGATGAACGTATCACCGGTGAATCGCCGTCCCTTTCGCTTTGAAATGGTTCGGCCTGACACCACACAACTTGAGCAAGCATTTCAAACGCATCAAGGTCTTTGGCCAAGTTTGACCATGCAGTTTAATCCTTTGCAACGTCAACAAGTGCCAAGACCGCTCAAGCGGTTATCGCCTTGGCATTTGTCTTTGTCGCTCGCGGCAGGGCAAATTGC
>NZ_AFWF01000138.1 GCF_000222605.1 Vibrio ichthyoenteri ATCC 700023
TGTCGCGGGGCAAAATAGCTTAATGAATGAACGCTTTGTAGGGGCGGAGATCTCCAATCAAAAGCGGCTTGAGATTAAGAATTTTGCTGCGCGGAGTGTGGATTTTTTCTCTCCGTCTGAGGGGGGTGCTGTCAGTCTATAACCCTCAGCGAGAGTTGATTTATCAAAGCAATATTCTTTCGGGTAGAAACCGTATTCCTTATTCTGCGTTACCCTATGGAAACTACGCGGTGGAGTATGAGGTCACCAACAACGATGATGTCGTGTTTAGTGGCAATAATTTTGTTTCAAATAGCGATGCGTTTGATGCGAGCGAGCGCTCTTTCTACAGTCGACTTGGTGCTAAAGAGCAGTCTAATACAAATAATAAAGATAGCCTGGTTTTCGATACGGGCTTGAGCGTTCCGCTTTATCAGCAACAAAGTGCAATTGGTGGCATTTCTTTGGTTGAAGAGGAGTGGTTCGCTGGGGTTGGGTATTACGCTAACATCAATGATTATCGTTTGAGCGTAAAGTATTCCTTGGGTCAACATGCGAGTCGTATCAATGCAGATGTTTATTCTAATCTGTTGAACTTATCGCTAACGAAAACCGAAGTGGATGATGCGCGACAAGAGAGTTATCTAGGTAACCAAGATAGCTTATTGATTTCTAGCGGGATGAACAAAAGTTTTGGTCTGTTCAGTTTAGGGTTAAGTGCTAGTTATAACGAACTGGGAGAAGATGACTATCTCAGTTACAACGTAAATACAAACTATTCGTTTAGCAATGGGGTGAGTTTATATGCCTCATACAGTGGCAATGATACTCAAAATAACATCAATTTTGGTTTGTCTATTCCATTGAGCACGCAAACGCATTATAGCGGGACCTATACCCAAAACGGTGGGCGAGGGGAATTTAATAATCAGTTATCAACCAATGTTCGTTTGAATGATGAGTTGTCGTTCAATGGCGGTGTTTCGCATCGTTATGTGGAAGAGAGCGACGTTTCTGTACAGGAAAATAAACAGTTAGACGCCTATGTCAATGGCTCTTATCGTCATGACGCTTTTAACAGTTCTGTGGGTATTCGCCGACAAAAAGAGGGAATAGTCACTTACAACGGCTCATTTTCAACGACTGCCTATGTGACAGCGAACCGAGCCTATTTTAAAGAAACACGATCAGGCAGTACGAGTGCGATTGAAGTGAACGGCCTTGATGATGCGCTAGAAGGTAAAGTCAAAATACACGATAAGGTCTCAGGCCGAAAAGCGACACAAGCCATTACGAATAACACGCTGATAGAGATGAAACCTTATAGCCAAGTGGTGGTTGATTATCAGTTTGATAATGATGAATTTGCCTTGGAATCTGCAGACATGGAGAGAAATACCACGGTCAATATGCTGCCGGGTAAGATTCATTATCTTAGAA
>NZ_AFWF01000137.1 GCF_000222605.1 Vibrio ichthyoenteri ATCC 700023
TTCTAAGGCGGCAGGAATTATATTACTCTCGCGCGAATATTACCTTCATTTATTGTCTGTTTGGTTCTTTTCTGTGCAAATATAGACAAAACAACAGAATATGTTGCGAAAATAATTTATACCTCATCGCAATTATTCTAATTCCCGCAATAAAACCAAGGACTTATCACTGTCCTCGGCCTTGTTTTTCGTCTTATTTCTTAATATTTTGTAAATTCAAATCACATGTCAATATATGTTATCCACTGAATTGATCATCGCAAGCGTTCCAGCACAACCTGCTGATCGAGATGGCTATGCAATTCTGTATAGTCAAGTCCAGTATCAAAAATATACTCAGTCACCAAGCGTTTAATCGCATTGACTAACACGTCAGCTTGCCATGGTTTTTCAAAATATTGATTAATCCCAGCCGCATTTATTGCATTGATTGTATCAGTATGCGTTGCTTGCCCTGTGAGCAAAATTTTCTTCGTATTGGCAAAACGTCGATCGCGGTTCACTTCAGAGAGCAGTTCCACCCCTGTTTTGCCCGGCATGACATGATCGGAAACGATCAAAGCAATGTACTCACCATCAGCATCAAGCTCGTCCATCAGCTCAAGTACTTCATCTGCTGACTCACAATCTTCAATATTTAACCACGCGGTCAATGGCTCAAGATCCTGCAATACGGCACTAAGAACCTCGCGTTGGTCATCAACACAAATTACATTAAGCTTGTCCATATTAATCCTCAATCGGTAATTTAATTCTAAATATTGTTAGGTCTTTATCACTCTTCACCGCAATACTTCCGCCATAACCAGAAATAATTCTTCGTACAATGGATAACCCCAACCCTAAGCCAAACGATAATCCACCTTTCTTGGTGGTAAAGTTTGGGTCAAATATTTTCCTACGTGTTACTGAATCTATTTCTGGGCCATTATTGGCAATAGTGATCAAGATTCGATTTTTACTTTGTCTGGTCTGAATTTCTATTTCCGGCTGATCAACGTCCAACATTGCATCACAGGCATTTTTAATAATATTGACCCACACCTGAACTAATTCGGTTTGCGAACCAACAAAATAAGGCAAGGTCGCGGGACGAATCCTCACCGCGACACGACGCAAATCACTTTGCAGCAAGGAAACTGCGCGATTAATACTTTCGTTAATATCGACCTCTTCGAGCGTTTCCACATCTGCTCTACCCAACTGCTTCACCGATTTAACGATGCCAACAGTATGCTTAGAGGCTATGCGCAAATCATGTAAGTCACGTCCCATGTGCCAATACTTTATCGCCTCATATGGGTTCTTTAACCAATGGGCAGAAATTGAATCGGTCGGTAATGCACGAGCCAACTCTTTCGCAATCGGTTTATCTAGACCATATTGTTGTTCAAGTTGTTTGCCACGGCTACGCGCTTCACTTGAGGAGATCTTCTGTCCTTGCATTAAGCCATAATCAAAGAACTGGCTAGCTTCAGGATGCACTTCTTCCAGCAGTGACATGATAACGTTCTCTAAACGCTCTGACTTACTGCTTACAACACCAATCGCATTATTGAGCTCATGGGCAATGCCCGCCGCCAACTGACCCAATGTCGTCATTTGCTCTGCAAGATTGAGCTTTTGCAATGCCTTTTCTTTGGCAAGCGCCTCCTGCGTTGCTCGCCGTTGTCGTCTTGACAGTTCATTAACGATCACCGGGGTAAATTGCGCGGTTAAAGGCCCATAATTCTGCTCTTCAACCGCTTGGGTATTGCGATCTATCCAAGCCAGTTCAACGTCACTTTTAGCTATCACCGTCGAAGACGCAATCCAAGTGCCAGAGAAAAAGCTGTGCACACCAATAAACGCCCCCTGTCCTGCTGAAAATACCTGAGTAAAATCTTCACCATCTTCGGTAAAATAGCCATCGAGTTCGCCATTTAACACATAATAAAGGCGCTCATTTGAGCCATCTTGTTCGATCAGCGTGCAGCCAGCTTCCACCAGCACATTACGTTCAGGTTGGCTAAAATAACGCTCAATTAGCGTCTTTAAATCTGCTTGATACATGACTTAGCCAATATGACCAACAGAGTGAAGAACCCAAACCAGCACAAAGCTCAGCGCGACACCAACCACACCCAGCACCACACCGACTTTAGCCATTTGGCTACTTTCTACATTACCCGTCGCATGTGCCAGTGCATTTGGCGGCGTACTGATCGGCAGTGACATGCCAAGTGAAGCTGCAAACGTCACCACAAGAATCAAGGTCACCTCACCACCTAGTGGCGCGAGAGATGTCATCGATGCCCCTAACGCGGCCATGATAGGCATCAGCAAGTTAGCCGTTGCGGTGTGAGACATGAAGTTTGCCATTAATAAACAGAGGAACGCTGCGCCAAATAACACCACGTATGGCGAGTATTCATCAAATGGAATGCTGTGTACCACTTCGCGTGCAAGGCCGGTTTTATCAAGCGCGAGACCCAATGCAATACCACCCGATACCAACCACAACACATCCCAGGAGATTTTTTTCAAATCTTCTTTATTGATAATGCCCGTAAGTGAGAAAACGGCAACAGGGATCAACGCGACGGTGTAAGAGTTCATGCCATGACTTGAACCCATTAGCCACAATAGAATGGTTAAACCAAAAGTGATGTAAACGACGATCGCCTTTGGCGTTTTCAGAAATTTACCCTTGATATCCAAATCAATGGTCTTTTGTTCTGCACTATAAAGGTGGTTAATTAGGAACCACGCCAGCGCCATCATAACAATTACAAATGGCACACCAAATGCCATCCATTCACCAAATGAAATGTAGTTTTCACCGACTAAATATTTCAACGCAATGGCATTAGGCGGGGTGCCAATTGGCGTACCGATACCACCAATATTGGCCGCAACAGGAATACAGAGAGCGAACGCGACACGTCCTGGATCTTTAGGGCCGAAAACCGCGATAACTGGGGTCAAAATAGAGAGCATCATCGCCGTGGTGGCGGTATTTGACATGAACATCGAAAATATCGCGGTAATAAGCATCAAACCAAGCATGACGTATTTTGGATCTCGACCAAATGGTTTAAGTAAAACGCGCGCTAAGTTAACGTCTAAACGATACTTCGTTGCTGCCATCGCGAGAAAAAAGCCACCCAAAAATAGCATGATTATCGGACTGGCAAAGGTCGCCATAATTTCATTGTATTTAAGCAATTCACCAAATTGAGGTTCATCTTGAGCAAGGCGGAAAAAAATCAAACCTTTATCAGACAACATCAGCAATTCAAGAACAATAATCACCACCGAAGTGGCATAAATAGGAATGGGCTCTAATACCCAACACAAAGCGGCAAGTAAGAAAATGGCAATGACTCGCTGCTGCAAAATAGTAATCCCTTCAAACGGGAACGCGCTTAACGGCATTAAAAGAATCAGCAGTGGGATCACCACTGGGATTATGTATTTAAAATAAGAACGCATAACGTCACAACTCTTCCTGAGATTTTGATAGTGAGCACTCATCATCCGCCTGTTTTGACTATAGAATCTAGCTTTAGATCAATGAATATTCATTCACAAAAGACCGACTTAAAAAAGTGTGCTTCATGTCTTATTTTGTCAGTAAGTGATGTTTTTATCACAACACGCAAACGTTTGCTTTTTGCGTTTAATTCAGTATGATTTGTGCCAGTTCTCGATATCTCTAGATGAAAGGTTATGTATGTTTGGCACCGCAACTTGTGAAAATTCTACTCGTGTTCTTTTGCTGGGTTCTGGCGAACTAGGCAAGGAAGTGGCTATCGAATGTCAACGTTTGGGACTGGAAGTGATCGCCTGTGATCGCTATCCAAACGCACCAGCGATGCAAGTTGCTCACCGTAGCTATGTATTAGATATGCTCGATGGTGATGCGCTTGCTGAAATAATCGCAAAAGAAAAACCCGCTTACGTGGTGCCTGAAATTGAAGCGATTGCGACCGAAAAACTGGTCGAGTTAGAAGCGCAAGGCTTGAATGTCGTGCCAACGGCAAAAGCAACTAAATTAACCATGAACCGCGAGGGAATTCGTCGCCTTGCCGCAGAAGAGCTGCAGTTAACGACTTCTCCATACCGCTTTGCTGACAACTACGACGATTTTGTAGCAGCGATTGAAGCGGTTGGTATTCCCTGCGTATGCAAACCAGTAATGAGTTCATCTGGTAAAGGCCAAAGCGTCATCAAAACGGTAGCAGACGTAGAAACAGCGTGGCATTACGCCCAAGAAGGCGGTCGCACAGGCGCGGGACGGGTTATCGTTGAAGGCTTTATCGATTTCGATTATGAAATCACCTTATTAACTGTTCGCGCCGTTGATGGCATTCACTTTTGCGCCCCGATCGGCCATCGACAAGAAGATGGTGACTACCGTGAATCTTGGCAACCGCAGTTAATGTCGATTAGTGCGTTAAAAGCCGCACAGCATGCCGCGGGCAAAGTAGTTGAAGCGCTTGGTGGCTTTGGTATTTTTGGTGTTGAACTGTTTATCAAAGGTGATACGGTCATCTTTAATGAAGTCTCCCCTCGTCCACACGATACCGGTTTAGTCACGCTGATGTCACAGGACATGTCTGAATTTGCCTTGCATGTGCGAGCGTTTACCGGGATGCCAATTGGCGCGATTACACAGATTGGTTCTGCTGCATCCGCCGTTATCCTTGGCCAAGGAACGTCAACGAACATACGCTATCAAGGTTTAAATGAGGCTCTTGCTGCACCTCAAACCCAACTGCGTCTATTTGGTAAACCTGAAATCGATGGTCGTCGCCGTTTGGGAGTTGCGATCACTCGCCGTGACAGTATTGAACAAGCAATAGAAGACGCGGTAGAAGCGGCGGGCAAAGTTGAAGTTATCTATTAAGCTCCAATGGCTAACTTAGCCGTTAAGCCTCAGGACAGTTTTTGATAAAGCACAAATAAAAACGCTTGCCATTAGGCAAGCGTTTTTCATTCCAAGAAGCCTTAACTCTCGATTAAGTACACTTCTTCTGCAAAGCGAGACAAGCCTTTTTGCGCAATTTTAGGATGATGTTCATCCGCTTCGTCACGATTCAATTTGGTCACTGTAAACTCGGCAAAATGACGCATGACTTCTTGCTCGGCAACGGAGAATGGAGGCCCCGCCATCTCACCTTGCGGGTAATCTAAACTCACAAGCAAAATCCGACCGCCCGGTTTCAAACGAGTTTTTAGGCAGGAGATGTACTCATCTCGCATGGCTTCTGGCAACGCGATCAATGCAGCTCGGTCGTAAATAATGTCAACGGGTTTGATGGGCACCGTAAAATAATCACCCACATATATATTGAGTTCATCGAACTGAAACAGTTCGTGTTGACCACTAACTGGCATCACTGTTGGGGTATAAAAATGCTCGGCAAAGAAGGCGCGTACCGCAATATTGCTTAGCTCAACGCCTTGAACATCTTGATGTTTGGTGGCTAACCACACCAAATCTTCGGATTTACCACATAGCGGTACAAACACGCTATCGCTCGAACTTGGATTTGTCATTGGCCAATATTTTATAAGCAGTGGGTTTACATCTTCTAAGTGGAAACCTATTTGATTTGCTGCCCATTTGTTGTGCCAAAACTCTGAATCTTTCATTGTAATTGTTCTCAGCTGACTTTTAAGCGCTAAGCCTAACCAAAAGCTGACGGAATTTAAACATTCCCTTCAGATTCAGTTCATCTTGAATCGATATACTTAGTTACATTGTTCAACTGAACTAACCGTGGTTTACCCACTCAAATTACAAAGAAATGAGAGCAAGTTAAAACTTTTGAACCAATACAATCTGTTAAGATTGAGTTCCAAACTCTTGCCCCCATGTATGAGGTATACCAAGTAAGTTGGCTTGGATATACAGACTGTTTTACTTAGTAGCTATGCCTTTAGTTGCCCTTTTTTCTAAGTAACGACAATTCTGAGGAGAGTGAATGAGCTTATTCCTGCGCACGACGGCACTGATGCTATTGATGCTAAGCCGCGCCCCAGCTTTTGCCGCAATTCCAGTGGCAGCGCCGGGTAATGACGGCAGCCGCAGTGCGAATCAAAATCAAGTCTGTTCGAAAGCGTTCAAGCATAACCTAAGTGGCTTGTATGGCATCAAATCGACTAACCAAACGCCAACCCAACCCTACAATGACTTTGATGTGCTTTATAGCAAAGCTCACCAAGCGCAATATGAACTCGAAACCATCTGTAAAAGTACAGCCCTACTCACCGACACCGAAGCATACTTTGCTGGCATAAAGTCATCTAACCGCGCTAAAGAAAAAATCGCCTTGGAATTAGATGGCCAAGTTAACCGTATTACCGATTTAGCCCGAGCAACTATCGTGGCCGATGATGTGGCAAGTTTAATGGAAGTGTTTGAAGTACTTGATCGTGAAACGACCATCGTAAAAGTGAAGAATCGCTTTAAGCAGCCAGCAGCATCAGGTTACCGCGACCTCAATGTTTTAGTCCAACTACCAAAAACTAATTTAGTGGCAGAAGTTCAGCTGCATTTAAAAGCGATTGCCGATGTAAAATCAGGCCCTGAACATAAATTGTATGAGCAAATCCAACGCATCGAGCGTAATGCCGATAACGATCAACGTACGCTGAGTGAATTTGAGACAGCACAAATTGAAACCATGCGCCGCCAATCACGCCAGCTATATCAAGATGCTTGGCAACCCTACATTACAACCAGGTTAAGCGCAGCTTAACTCATAATTAAACTCACATTTCCCTCATACAGGCTGTTCTAACAGCCTGTTTTTATATCTCACGATTACGCTGTATTCAGATTATTAATCTATAGTTTTATCAGAATTAATAACAATAAACGTGAGGTAGAGATGCGAATTATTTACTTCATCGCTTTAACAGCTAGCGCCTTACAAAGTCACGCAGCGTTGCACACTTATGCCGACTACGGACCATTGCAAACGTATGCGCAATCTCCATTTATTACCAATGGATTAGCGCCACAATTGCGCTCTGGCTTCTCAATTCCCGAACAAGAGGTTGAGCTATATGGTACGTTTTCAATGGCGAGTATCTGGGCGAACAATGACCGATACGAGCTCGATTACTATCAAAATCAACTGCAATTAGGAGGCAAGTGGCAGCTCAATTCACATTGGCAAATCGAGCTGGGTTATCGGTGGAACTACGCGGCCAATAATCATTTAGATTCATTTATTATCGATTTTCATGACTGGTTTTCCATTGACCAAAATGGCCGAGATCAGGTAGACAAGCACCGTTTTGTGATCGACATGCCTGACTATCAAATCGAACAACGCGACTTTCGCGGCGAGATACTTAGCCAAGGCATTTACAGCTATGTGCAATATCAACTCTATCAAAATCAACATCATGGTTTGTCGATTGGCGCCAGTCTTTACTACAGCGATATTGGGCAGACGATTTTTGCCCATAGTGATTGGGAGCAAGCGGTTCAAATCAACTACGGTTACCGTCAAAACAAACATAGCTTTGACGCCACCTTGAGCCAAACCTTTCGCGATACTCCTACTAATTTTGCAGCGTTACCCTATCGTGCAAATAACTGGAGCGTTGGCGCGAGTTACCGATATCAGTGGTTCGATAATCACTTCTTAGTCACGCAAATGGCCCTTTATGAAGGGATTACAAACGACGACAGCAGCTTTGCCGATATCGCGACTGAATTTACGCTCGGATATCGTTACCAAATGCCAAGCTCAGCGATTGAGTTGTCTGTGATTGAAAACGGTATTAATGCCGATAACAGTACCGATGTGGCATTCACCCTCGCCTATCGGTACCGTTTTAACGCTCAAGAATAAAACGTTTTCGCTAGATAGCTAAAACACGCGCGACAGAAGAGCTCACTTCAGCATCTGACGCCGCTTTTGCTAAAGTGAATGAGAGATATTGATCACCACGCATACTAAGTGAACGGTCCACTTCGGCTAAACAGTGAACCCAATTTCCTTCAAGCACAAATGACAACTCAATTTCTTTCTTATTAATAAAACCATTGTTTTTAAATTCAATCTCTTGGTAGCAGCCTGATTTCGAGCTAAAATTCTGGCCGCGTAAAAATCCCTTCTCGACATCCGCTTTTACCAACGAAAAACCACCTTGCTCAATGGCTGAAATCACTTTCGATACAACCGCAAGGGGTCTCACTTCAACGTAATCTCGATCTTTAGGGTCAACGGCGAAATCAATATCTAAGGTTGTCTCTAACCAAACATGGCACTGGTTTTTTAACGCATTCAAGGCCGTGATTGGCGTTTCATCATCGAGTTTCAAAGCAAAAGGTACTTGTTTGTTTTGTTTCGCACCAATCGTAAACGGCTGTACCGCTTGTAATTTACCCAAAATAAACTCTTGGTAACTGACACCATTCTCTGCTTCAACTTTAACTTCGGTGCACAGCTTTAAATTGATCGCGTCAATTTGCTGTTCAACATCTCCGCCTTGAATATGTACAGTCCCCTTAAGTGTATCGCCTTGAACAATCGAGTTGCTTTCCAATACCGTATCCACTTGAGCTGCACCAATTCCTAGTGACGCTTTTAACTTTCCAAACATCGATTACCTTTCTTTATTGTTATATTACGGCCGATTAAGCCTTAAATCATTCCACTCCACATAGTTCACAACAGAGGACTAACAAGCAAGTCCTTTACTGACTAAATGGATTCAACCAGAGTTATTTGCACGTTTTTAGTACAACACTTGCTTTTGCTCGTTCATTGCGATTACATTTGTATAGTCAATTAATTATTCGATGATGCCATGTCTCAATTACCGCTGTACCAACAAATCAAAAACTATATTCTTGAACAGATTGACTCAGGCCAATGGACTGTTGGTACTCGCATTGCCACTGAACTTGAACTAACCAAACAATTTTCAGTGAGTCGTATGACGGTCAATAAAGCACTGCGTGATTTAGTCAATGATGGTCGTTTGGAGCGAACCCCTCGATTAGGCACCTTTGTCTGTCAGCCAATCGAAAAATCCGAATCTCCGTTGACTGATATTCGTAATATTGCCGATGAAATTTCGGCTCGAGGAAAGCAATACAGCAATGAGATACTGCAACATAAAAGCTTGGTTGCCGACGAAACCATTGCCACTAAGTTAGGCGTAAAATTGGGCAGCAAGGTATATTTCAGTGAGATTCTTCATTACGCCGATACGCTCCCGATCCAACTTGAGCAGCGCTGGGTCAACCCAGTTTGTGCCCCAGATTACCTCAAGCAAAACTTTAGTCAGTTCACGCCAACCGAATACCTATTCAACTCTTGTCCATTAAGTGCCATTGAACATAGTGTAGAGGCCGTTATCGCTAACACCATGACGCGACAATGCTTGCATTTAGCGCCGAATGAGCCCTGCCTATTGCTTCATCGTCGCACTTGGAGCGGTCAGCAATTGGTCAGTAGTGCCTTACTCTATCATCCTGCGTTTCGTTATAAATTAAGCTCTACTATCAATTTACTTGGCTAGTGATAACTTCGGCATTTGATCACAACTTAATTACAATTAACTTGATCAATTAACTGAACAAAACCATTATTTGTATATACATAACAGATTATGGTTTGTCATGGATAAACAAAGCGGTAAACACTGTTGTCAAAAGGGACTCAACGCCACATCGCTTCAATGCGACTATGATGTGGTATTGCTCAATGCGCGCATTGTTTCGATGCAACCAAATCTCGGTGGCTATACAATTAGCCATAACACCTGTTTATATTTACGCGATGGCAAAATTGCTGCCGTATCCCCGACCCCATTAGCAACGAGTGCTCGCCAACAAATAGACTGCCAAGGCAGACTCGTTACTCCCGGCTTTATCGACTGTCATACTCATTTGATTTACGCAGGCAACCGCGCTGATGAGTTTGAGATGCGCCTCAACGGTATCCCTTATCAAACCATTGCACAGCAAGGTGGTGGCATCTTAGCAACCGTAGCCGCAACCCGTCAGGCCAGTGAAAATGAGCTTATTGAGTTGGCATTACCTCGTTTGGATGGATTGATTAATAGTGGCGTCACCACGGTTGAAGTGAAGTCGGGCTACGGCTTGACACTCAATGATGAGCTTAAAATGTTGCGCGCAGCCAAACGGTTAGAAGACCATCGGGCGATTCGCGTTTGCCCCACTCTTCTCGCAGCTCACTGCGTACCAACTGAGTTTAAGCACACTCCTGAACGCTATGTGGATCTGATCTGTCAGGAAATAATCCCTGCGGTCGCCGAGTTGGGGCTTGCCACTAGCGTCGATGTATTTTGTGAGTCAATTGGATTTAACTTAGCGCAAACTGAACGTATTTTTTCCGCCGCCACGCAGTACCATCTGGCAATTAAGGGACATACCGAGCAGTTAACCAACCTCGGTGGTAGCGCATTAACCGCGAAATTTGCCGGACTTTCCGCTGATCATATTGAATATCTTGACGAAAGTGGCGTTCAAGCACTTGCCCGTTCGGGTACGGTCGCCACACTATTACCCGGCGCATTTTACTTCCTTAACGACACTCAAAAGCCCCCAGTGGCGCTACTGCGTCAATATGGCGTCCCTATCGCACTGGCAACGGATTTGAATCCGGGCACCTCTCCTTTTGCAGATTTAACTATGATGATGAATATGGGTTGCACGCTTTTTGGCCTAACTCCTGAAGAAGCATTACGCGGCGTCACACAGTTCGCAGCACAGGCATTAGGGTTGAGTCAGTCTCGCGGTCAACTCCAAGTGGGGTATGACGCAGATATCGCCATTTGGAATGTCGAGCATCCCGCCGAATTTAGTTATCTGCAAGGTGTGCAACGTTTGCATGCCCGATTGATTAAGGGAGCAATCTGCTATGCCTAATCTTCCAAGCACGGAACAAAAGTTTCATTGGCAAGGCCGCGTTGATGACGAGGATGGCGTTAATGGTCATCGAATTCATCAGATCATTCGTACCATGCAAGTTAAAGACCTAGCACCTAACACTGATGCCGTTAGCCTTCTGGGATTTGCTTGTGATGCTGGGGTGGCGCGTAATAAAGGTCGTATTGGCGCACGTAAAGCGCCCGATCTTATACGCCGTGCGCTCGGTAATATGGCGTGGCACAAGCAGAGCAAGCTGATCGATTTGGGTAATGTTGTCTGTGAAGATGATTTACTCGAAAAAGCCCAATCAGATTGTGCCGATATCATTGCGCGAGCCCTACCTGCAACTCCAGTTATTACTTTAGGTGGCGGCCATGAAGTAGCTTGGGCTTCCTTTCAAGGCTTAGCACGCCACTTAGCAATCAATAACCCAACTCAAATCCCTAAGATAGGCATCATCAATTTCGATGCTCATTTTGATCTACGTGCCTTTGAACATGCCAATGTTGCGATAAAACCCAGTTCGGGTACCCCTTTTCAGCAAATCGCAACATATTGCCAGCAACAGCAATGGCCCTTTCACTACGCCTGCTTAGGTGTCAGCCGTGCTTGCAATACCCGCGCGCTGTTTCAACGCGCTGATGCACTCAACGTGTGGTATGTGGAAGACAAAGATCTCTCACACTTAAACCATGTTTATCATCTTACGCAACTGCAGCACTTTATCGATAATTGCGATTATATCTATTTAACGATTGATTTAGATGTATTTCCTGCCGCGATAGCGCCCGGAGTTAGTGCGCCAGCGGCGCGTGGCATCAGCTTAGATACTCTCAATCTATTTTTGGATCGCATCCTCCACTACAAGGACAAGTTGGTGATCGCCGACATTGCTGAATATAACCCAACTTATGATATCGACAGCCAAACGGCCCGCTTGGCCGCAAGGTTATGCTGGGATATTGCCAACGCCTTCTCTGAAAAGTAGTTCACCACAAGGAGTCTTGTTATGACGGAACGCAACGATACGCGTCTCGATACTCAACGAACCATTCGTGCCCCGCATGGCACACAACTCCGTGCCCGATCATGGATGACGGAAGCTCCTCTAAGAATACTGATGAACAACCTTGATCCTGATGTCGCTGAACACCCTCATGCTTTGACGGCTATTTGCCGCAAGGTTGGAGCATGCAATACGTGGCGAACGTCCGCTTACAAGATGAGCAAAAGGTCATCGCGGCAGCCAAAGCGTCGATGGCTGAACAAGTCAAAGCGATGCTGATACTGCAATCTCGCGGCGCAGCAACGCTTGATTATGGCAACAACATCCGTCAAATGGCGCTCGAACAAGGCGTTGAGAACGCCTTTGATTTCCCCGGTTTTGTGCCTGAATATATTCGACCATTATTTTGCCAAGGCATCGGCCCATTTCGTTGGGTAGCACTCTCTGGCGAGCCAGAAGATATCTATAAGACAGACCAAAAAGTCAAAGAACTGATCCCAGATGATCCTCATCTACACAACTGGCTCGACATGGCGCGTGAACGAATTCAGTTTCAAGGATTACCCGCTCGCATCTGCTGGGTGGGTCTTAAAGATCGCGAACGCTTAGGGCAAGCTTTTAATGCCATGGTGAAAAGTGGTGAGCTAAAAGCGCCAATTGTGATTGGCCGAGATCATCTCGATTCAGGCTCTGTCGCTAGTCCAAACAGAGAAACAGAGTCAATGCTTGATGGCTCCGATGCGGTATCTGATTGGCCGCTGTTAAATGCACTACTCAACACCGCTGGCGGCGCAACTTGGGTTTCTCTGCACCATGGCGGCGGAGTGGGTATGGGTTTCTCGCAACATTCTGGTATGGTGATTTGCTGCGATGGTAGTGAAGATGCCAGCCGCCGAATTGCGCGTGTACTGCACAATGACCCCGCTACAGGTGTCATGCGTCATGCTGATGCCGGGTATGACATCGCCAAACAATGCGCCACTGAACAGCAACTTGATTTACCTATGATGTCTCGTTCGTCTAACGAGTTAGGAGAATAATGATGTTAAACCTCATACTCAATCCCGGCCATTTAAGCTTATCCCTGTTACGCCAAATTAGCCGAAGCCCGATAAATTTGAGCCTTGATAGCGCGGCATTCTCTGACATAGAACAAAGTACCCAAGTGGTCGAGCAAGTCATTGCGCAAGGACGCACTGTGTATGGGATTAATACTGGGTTTGGCTTACTCGCAAATACACGTATCGAGCCGCAAGACCTAGAAGTTTTGCAAAAAAGTATTGTCTTGTCTCACGCTGCAGGCATTGGCCAGCTAATGGCCGATGAAACTGTGCGCCTAATGATGGTGCTTAAAATCAACAGTCTTGCCCGAGGTTATTCCGGTATTCGCTTATCGGTGATTCAAGCTTTAATCGAATTAGTTAACACGCAAGTCTACCCTTGCGTGCCGCAAAAAGGCTCGGTCGGAGCCTCCGGCGATCTCGCCCCGCTCGCTCATATGAGCACGGTATTATTGGGTGAGGGAGAGGCGCGGCATAATGGTAAGATTATCTCCGGCGCAGAAGCCCTCAATATTGCAGGTTTGCAACCGATCACTTTGGCCCCTAAAGAAGGATTAGCGCTGCTCAATGGCACCCAGGCCTCTACCGCCTTTGCCTTAGAAGGGTTGTTTGCTGCGGAAGATTTGTATGCCTCAGCCACCGTTTGTGGAGCAATGTCGGTAGAAGCGGCACTTGGTAGCCGAAAACCGTTTGATCCGCGCATTCATCGCGTTCGCGGCCATCGCACACAAATGGATGCCGCCGCCGCTTATCGACATCTACTTGAGAGCAACAGTGAAATTGGCACGTCGCACAACCAATGTGAAAAGGTTCAAGATCCCTACTCTTTACGTTGCCAACCCCAAGTGATGGGCGCTTGTTTGCAACAAATTCGCCACGCAGCAGAGACACTGACCGTTGAAGCCAATTCCGTTTCAGATAACCCGCTGGTCTTTGCTGATGATGGTGACATTATTTCCGGCGGCAATTTTCACGCCGAACCTGTGGCGATGGCAGCCGATAATTTAGCCCTTGCGATCGCAGAGATCGGGAGCTTGTCAGAAAGACGCATGGCTTTACTTATTGACAGTGCATTAAGTAAGTTGCCACCGTTTTTGGTTGATAATGGCGGGGTTAATTCTGGCTTTATGATTGCTCAAGTCACTGCCGCGGCATTGGCCAGTGAAAACAAAACCCTTGCTCACCCTGCCTCCATTGACAGCCTTCCAACCTCCGCCAACCAAGAGGATCACGTGTCGATGGCCACATTCGCTGGTCGACGTTTGCGTGATATGGCCGAAAACACCCGTGGTATTTTAGCGGTTGAATATCTTGCCGCCGCACAAGGGCTAGACTTTAGAGCACCACTAAAATCCTCTCCTAGAGTGGAAGAAGCCAAACGCCGCCTACGCGAACAAGTCACCTTTTATGATAAAGACCGCTACTTCGCCGCAGACATTGAGAGTGCTAATCGCTTATTAAAACAAGCGATTCATCATGATTTAATGCCTAATGGTACGCTGCCTAGCCATTGATGTGTAAGGCTTGTGTTAGCACAAGCCTTATTAAATCACCAAATAGCTGACTGGATTGACCAGTCAAATTGATTACTCATATATAATCCCTCCCAGTTTTGGTTACTAAGCGTAAGATATGTCTCTAACACCGTATTTTTCTTCACAAGATCATCAATTCCAATTCACTCGTTTACAAGCAAGTCATTTTGCTAAAAAAGTAGCGGGCGACTTTAACCCACTGCACGACGAAGACAACAAGCGCTTCTGCGTACCGGGTGACTTACTGTTTGCCGTTCTACTAAGCAAAGAAGGCGTGAGCCAAAAAATGCGATTCGACTTTGCCGGTATGGTGAATGATGGCGTAGCGCTGCATGTTGAGCATAAATGCAGTAAAGAAGCGGCAGTAATTGATGCCAACGGTAAAGAATACTTACGTATGTCGCGTGAAGGCGAAGTCAATCATGACGCTACTTTCATTGAGCATGTGGTAAGAAATTACGTACAGTTCTCAGGCATGAACTTTCCACATATCATGGTGCCACTGATGGAAGAGAAGCAGATGATGATCAACTGCCAACGCCCATTGGTTATCTATGAAAGCATGGAAGTGGAATTCACTCGCTTAGATATTTCGGCGCCTGAAGTTATCTTCTCTGGTGCAACCTTTGATGTACAAGGTAAACGTGGTGTTGTAACCCTTAATTTCGACTTCAAACAAGATGATGAGGTCGTCGGTAAGGGCGTTAAACGCATGGTCGCCAGTGGCTTAAAACCATACACTCAAGAAGATATCGATGACCTAGTGAATCGCTTTAACGAACGGAAAGATCGTTTTCTAGCCGAGTTTTCTCAAGCGGCTTAAACCACTCCTTTGAGCTTAATTCTCCAGCCCTCGCCTAATCGCGAGGGCTTTTTCGTTGCCGCTCCGTTTCTCTTCTCTTCTCTTCTCTTCTCTTCTCTAGAATTCTCGCCTCTCGCTTCTATTTTCCTATGCTTTTTCAAGTCTAATTCTTCGCTTTTCATGCTCTGACCATGCATAGCGATATATCCTGTTCGATCGGTTGTTAATTATACAAAAAATTAACAAATTAAATTTTTATACATTTATATTGCATAATATCTCACTTATAGTAGCATGAATGACATCTGGTAATTAATGCAGTATTTAAGCATGAGTATTCAAGTAAAGCAGATCAATAAATCATACGGCGACACCCAAGTTCTTCACGATGTCAGCTTTGAATGTCACAACGGTGAAACGCTCGTCTTACTTGGCCCTAGTGGCGCAGGAAAAAGCTCACTTCTTAGAGTGCTTAACTTGCTTGAAACCGCCGATAATGGTGAATTATCAATTGCTAACCACAAATTCGATTTCAATCTGCCAATCGAAGAAAAACAAGAGCGTCAACTACGCCGTAAGGTTGGCATGGTGTTTCAACAATACAATTTATGGCCGCATATGACGGTGATGCAGAATCTTATTGAAGCGCCAGTAAAAGTAGTAGGCATTCCTGCTGAACAAGCAAAAAAACAAGCACTTGAGGTACTTACCACTTTAAAGCTTGCAGATAAAGCAGACACATGGCCAATGCAACTCTCTGGCGGCCAGCAACAACGTGTGGCGATTGCCAGAGCACTAATGATGAAGCCTGACGTACTGTTATTTGACGAACCAACCGCGGCACTTGATCCAGAGATCACCAACCAAGTAGTTGAGATCATCAAGGAGCTTAGTGCGACTGGTATTACTCAGGTTGTTGTGACACACGAAGTCGATTTTGCGAAAAAAATCGCCTCACACGTGCTCTATTTGGAACAAGGCCGCATTGTTGAACAAGGCACTCATGACGTATTTACCCAGCCACAAACCACAAAGTTTGCGGACTATTTAAACCACTAATTATTCACTCATGCTGCCCATTGACGGAGACAGCTTTTGTAATCTAGGAGTTATGCAAAATGAAAAAAATTCTTCTCGCTTCGTTAATCGGTGTTGTTTCAACTCACGCTCTTGCACAACAAGATATTAAATTCGTGATGGAAGCAACCTACCCTCCATTTGAATACATGGATGAGAACAATCAAATTCAAGGTTTTGACGTTGATCTTGCCAACGCACTTTGTGATGAAATGAAAGCAAACTGCACTTTCCATAACCAAGCGTTCGATAGCCTGATCCCTGCTCTTAAATTCAAACGTTACGATGCGGCTATTTCTGCAATGGACATCACTGAAGCACGCTTAGAACAAGTGAACTTTTCAAATGCTTACTATGACAATTCAGCCGCGTTTATCTCACTAGATGGCAAAGTGGCTGATCAAGCGGCTCTTGAAGGCAAGCGTGTTGGCGTACAAAATGGTTCCACTCACCAGAGCTACCTAATTGAGCAAATGCCTGGCGTAACCGCCGTTCCTTACGCGAGCTACCAAGATGCGTTTCTGGATATGAAAAATGGCCGTATCGACTCGGTATTTGGTGACAATGCCGTGGTTGCAGAATGGTTTAAGCGTGATGGCAACCTAGCTTATGTTGGCGATAACATCACTAATGCTAAGTACTTCGGCAACGGCTTTGGCATTGCTGTGAACAAAGACAACCAAGCGCTTACAGACAAGTTAAACAGCGCATTAAAAGTTGTTATGGCAAATGGCGTGTACGATAAGATCCACACCCAGTACTTCGGAAAATAATATGCTATTAACGGGTTACACATTGTCGCTCGTTCAAGCAAGTTGGATGACTATCCAACTTGCTTGTACCAGCCTAATTGTTGGTCTTGTGCTGGCGGTTCTATTCGCCAGTGGAGAGATGTCGCGCCGTGTTGCGCTAAGATGGCCAACAACGGCATTTGTTACCCTAGTTAGGGGATTGCCAGAACTATTAGTTGTACTGTTTATTTACTTTGGCTCTACTCACGTATTGTTTTTGTTGACGGGTGAGTTTATTGAGATCAGTCCTTTTATCTCTGGCGTTGTCGCTCTATCTTTAATTTTCGCCTCTTACGCTTCTCAAACGATTCGTGGCGCGTTGAAAGCGGTAAATCGTGGTCAACGTGAAGCCGCGCTGGCGTTAGGCATGTCACGCTTACATGTCTTTTTTAAGATTGTGCTACCACAAGCCGTTCGCCACGCCCTGCCTGGACTCACCAACCAATGGTTAGTGCTGCTTAAAGATACTGCTTTAGTTTCACTTATCGGTGTGACGGATCTACTAAAACAAGCTCAGTTAGCGTCAGCTTCCACCCATGAAGCCTTTACTTGGTATGCCACCGCAGCGGCAATTTACCTCATCATTACTTTGATCACTCAGCACTTAGTAAAGATTCTCGACAAAAAATTTGCCATTAAAGGCATGAGCAGTATTCAAGGAGCAAAAGCATGAAAGCGGAATATCTTTGGCAACTCCTTGAAGGCTTAATGACCAGTTTTCAGCTCACTATCGCTTCGCTTTTGGTCGGCTGCATTTTATCGCTATTAATGACAGTATCGCTCATCATGCGTACACCGCTTTTGCATTGGATAAGCCGAGGGGTGATCATTCTCTTCACTGGAACACCGTTGTTAGTGCAAATTTTCTTGGTTTATTACGGTCCAGGACAATTTGAATGGATTCGGGAAAGCATTTTTTGGGTCTGGTTAAGCCAACCTTGGTTCTGTGCTATGTTCGCTCTAGCGCTGAATACCGCTGCGTACAGTGCGCAGCTGTTTAAAGGTGCGTTCAACACTATTCCAGAAGGACAATGGCAAGCATGTAAAGCTCTTGGTATGGGTAAAGCCGCCAGTTTACGCGTATTGCTCCCTTATGCGTTACGTCGTGCTGTACCGGCATATTCAAACGAAGTGATCTTAGTTTTCAAAGGCACATCGCTTGCAAGTACCATCACGATTATGGATTTGATGGGTTATGCGCAACGTATCAATGCACAAACCTACGACACTTTGACTGTGTTTGGTATCGCAGGCGCATTCTATTTGATGGTTAATGGCGTGCTGACGTTACTGTTCCGCCAGTTAGAGAAAAAAGCTCTCGCCTTTGAAGCGGCGTGATCGAAAACATCACACACGCATAGGCCAGTTAAGCTTATGCGTGTTCAAACCATCATGATTGACGGCTAAAAGACAAGCCTAAACTTCCTAACTCTTCCGCTTGTATTTCTAAATCGCTTGCCAGTTTCGCCACCATCTCTGATTGCACTAAATTCGCGCTTGACGCTTCATTCACTCGGAAGATATTTGATCTTATTTCTTGTGAAACTAGACTCTGCTCTTCCGCTGAAGTCGATGTCTGAATCGCGACGCCTGAAATATCAGTCATAATATTGGTGAGCATCACTATCTTATTTTCAGTTTCAAGCGTATTTTTGACGCATTCATGACTCGATGTTTCACTTAAGCGTAGTGTTTCCGCCAAACGCTTGAGTGTATCTTGAATACCATGTACCGAAGATTGTATTCTCTCCGTTGCTTGATGCGTACGTAAACTTAAAGCTCGAACCTCGTCTGCGACTACAGCAAAGCCTCGACCTTGCTCCCCGGCTCGAGCAGCTTCTATCGCAGCGTTCAGGGCTAGTAAGTTCGTTTGTTCAGCAACGCCCTGTATCTCTTGCATCACCACACCAATCTTTTCAGCGTCGGTAACCAATGATGTCGCTACGTGCGATGATTCCGCGACATCCCCTGCGAGTTGTTCTACTTTACTTCGAGTCATTTCGATTGAAGCAATCGCAGTTTGGCAATGCTCTGCAGCTAAATCGACGCGCTCTGAAGTAATCACACTATTTTGTGCAATGTCAGCAATGGTTGTTGCCATCTCTTCCATCGCAACTGAAATTGAAGACAATTCTTGTGTTTCTAAACCGATATTATCCTGAGCATCAAGTGAGCAACGCTTTAAGTCCATAACGTTATTTAGCAGAAGATTGCTATTATCAACCGTTCTTCCTAGTATCGTGCGTACCCGTCCTTGCTCGATCTTGCAATGAAACTCTTGAGCACTGGTGTTGTCACCGCAAAAAACTAACCTTGATACACTATCGTAATCTTTTGCGATTCGCTTTTCGTGTTTAGGCTTAATTAGCAACTCGCGACGAAAGAGCAAAACAAGTAGCAACGGGTAAAACAACGTACTAATCGGGTTGATATGTAGAGCCACCAAATAAGTTAAAATGGCCGCTAAAACAGCAACGAATAGTTTGAATTTATGGTATTGACCCACAGCAATTTTGACGTGTTTACTGCGGTTAATTTTCTGGTAAAGTGCGATTGCTCGTTCTTTTTCAGCGTCACCTAAACGTACTCGAACTGACTGATAGCCTTCTAAACAGCCGTTTTTATAAATTGGACTGACAAACGCATCAACCCAGTAGAATCCACCAGACTTAGTTCTATTTTTTACCGCACCTCGCCATACCTCACCTTGTTTTAAATGTGACCATAGGTCATTAAAAGCGGCTTTAGGCATGTCATCATGACGAACGATGTTATGAGGTTTCCCGACTAACTCATCCAAAGTAAATCCTGCCACGTCACAAAATGCTTGATTTGCGTAAGTAATAATACCTTGTGTATTAGTCGTTGATACGAGTTCTATACCACTAGGAACAAACAACTCACTCGAATTCATATTAATATTAATATTATTCAATTTAGACCCACACTAATAATTTCCAGCACACTTGCGCCAGTCACTAAAATAAAACAGTTTCATATCTAAACGTGCGAGAACGGTAAACACCTTATAAGTGCCAGAGATAAATAACTTATCACGCTAAGAAGATGGGAAACTGATAATTAAAAACAACGAAAAAATTAAAATTCAACCTAGATATAAATTTAATAAAGTTAGGTATTGTTTTTTTAGATCTTCAAACCTTTCTCTTTCATCCTCATCGACTGATAGTTCACTGATACTGAATGACAGCACGATCACTTTCTGCTCTTACTAAAAAGATTGTATTTTTTCGATATTATTAATCCTCTGCAAATTCACTCTCATTTCATCAAGCTTTTCTTGCATAAAATAATTCAAATAGGCTAAGGCAATATCATTTATCTTATGTTGGTTGCTAACGCTCACAAGTAATCTAAGCTCCCTTATCAAATTGCGCACAATTTTCACTCGTAGAAGTTATGGACATAAGCTCATGCACTAACTCAGAACTTTGAGTTGGATAAAATTCATCCAAATAAGCGTGACATTCCATCGCTTTGACACACAATAAGCAATGAACATTAACCACGCCAAAGCATCCACTCATTTTTTGATGTGTATTCATTACAATCAATACCTATTTCTCATCTTAATCCTTTTAACATTTTGCAAAATTCTCGCTTTTGCAAAGGCAACATCAAAGGGTTTAACCATATAATCATCTATGCGCGCATCAGCACATCTTTGAATAATATTTTTTGAGGTTTCACCTGAGGCCATAATGCAGACAGTTTGCGACGTCACTATTCCATTGCGCCTCATGACATCGATGAGGTCGATGCCATTAAAACCGTTATCAAGATAGTAATCACAAATCACCAAGTCATAATGTTGACCACCTAATTTGGCACCACTCTCATATCGATCGATGGTTTTTATTTTATTCACTTTGAATCCCATGCTAACAAGAACATCCTTTAAATACTGCAACATCAACCTAGAGTCATCGATAATTAATACGCTTAGTGTGGAAAAATAAAAATAGTTCATCAAGTCTCTCAAACAGAAACAAAGCTAGGAATAAAGCAAGCAATAAAATGAAGATTAAAATCAAAGGTAAAAATAAAAACAAATCAAGACAAAAACCAAACTTATCATAGATATTTAAAAGTAAGTTTTTCACATACCCTCCAGTATTGGAAACATTTCAACCATTCAAATCTAGAGATACTGTAAACACAATAACATCTCTATAGTCACCTGCATGATCAAAACCGTTACTGTCAAATCTAAATTCAATAACTCCTGGTAACGAATCTTTAAATGGAGCCTGTAAATCCACCCACCCCCCATTTACATTAATCAACTTATTACTTGAGGAATATACATCAAAAATATAAACATCATAATCCAAATACTTGTCCGCATCACTATTATAGAGAGACAGCTTTCCATTTTGAGAATTATGACTAACTACAGAAAGATTGAACTTTTGCTCTCGATTAAAAGAGCCCATTACTTCAAATTCAGAAAATGCCACTCCATAATAACCTTGCTCACTCTTAGATACATTAAAACCAACAACACCTGATGGTAATTTTAGTTCCGTGACCGTATTAATGATTTCTAGCGTTATATTATATGTTTGCCGTTGAACAGCTGATTGGCTATAGCGTATATAGTCAATTGTCTTAGGTGGTAGAGTACCCGTATATACTCCATTTGGATAACTACTTAACCGTTCCAAGTTAAACTTAAATGCCCTTTCAATATAGCCTACATCTTCTGGACCTAATATTCCAGCAGCACGCAGATATGCAGATGAAATAGTACTTCTACATCCCGGTCCAAATGTATCTCGATCTTGAATGTACCATGGCTTTGATTTATAAGAACCAGCTATATTGGCGCAGGAACTTGAACCTGCGTCCCCTCCCCAATCTGAAGCTTGATTATTTGGAAATTCTGAACGATTAATTGCAGTCTCAACGGTAATAGTATCTTTACCGTTAGATAATGATACCGTTTTAGCTCTTAAATTCGAATCTTGCCGATGATATATCTCTCTTCGGTCGTATGACATACCAATTAAATTATCTCGAACATGGCGAAATAAAACCACTCCATCACTTCCAAGTTCGTATGACAAGAGACTTGGCTCACCAATAAAGTCATAAAACGTTTTAGTTGCAGGGTTGTATTTCAACGATATGTTATAAATTGCATCAGGAGTAACACCATTATGTCCTGTTGCCTGCGAAAAACATGGCAACATAAAAATAAAAGACAAAGTAAACACTCTAACAATTGCTATATTCATATTAATGCACATCCTCTTGAATTAAGACCGACACCCTCCCTACGCATGATTTCGTTTTTTCATTTGATATAGCGGGACTTTTCAACCCAATGTATATATCAGAATAATGATTATTATTGGATAAATACCATAAGCCTGAACCATTTAAATTAACAACCCCTGAGCTAACAAGTTCACCATTTACATCGACACCCATAGACAACTCTTCCGAGTACTTATCTCCAATGCATGCTAATGAATTATAAACAATAGAAACACCATACCCACCAGGAATGGTTCTTGAGGGTAACGTTGATCGAACAGAATAAAACACATCATCAAATCTACCAGAAGAAAAGTTGTATTTAAGCTGTCTATGGCTTCCATCAAGTATATAACTATTGATATTTCCGAATTCAGAGTTAGCTGGAATTCTAGCAAGTAGCGATAATTGCCCTTGAACAGATAGAGTCTGTGCCGACGCACTAGACACCATGAACATAGCAATAAGCATTTGCATACACATTTGATTTTTCAAGTAATAATACCTTTATAGGTACAAGTTTAAAGCTGACTAATCTTTATAAACATCCGCTCGTCTTTGCAACGCGTTATTTGTATGCACCCTTTCCTCTCTCGCTTCCGCTTCACCTCGGCTACAGGCAAACACTGCTCCCTCACGCACACCATTCTCTTGCAAGACTTGTTTGACAAATTCCGCTCTTTTTAACCCCAGTTTCTGGTTGTAATCCGAACTACCTAAGCTATCCGTATGGCCTATTACGGTATAACGCGTGCCATCCAATGCTTGTATGAGAGCTATGTCCTCCCTAGAGATATCACTAGTCGCACTATCATGAGAAAAATAAAACGACCGAATAAATACCCCAGCTTCACAACCCACCACTGACATATCGACTTTCTTAATTTCAGGTAACGGTTCTACAGGTCTTATTGCTTCTGCTGCGATCAACAGGCTGTCTGGTTTACCATGATTAAACGGC
>NZ_AFWF01000136.1 GCF_000222605.1 Vibrio ichthyoenteri ATCC 700023
ATCATTAGTAACTTGTGGATAATTACAGGTATGCCTACAAGCGCAATTTTTGCGGTATCTTCCAAAAGTCACCAGTAGCTAAATATTCACAGAATTAATCATTGAATTCATATGGAATTGGGAAAATAGACTTTAATACCTCAACCCCAATTCTTTAACTACTCAAATAGTTATCATCCGCATGGTTCAAAGGGAAAGTCGCCGAGCAATAAATTGTTCAAAGTTCTAACAAAAAACACTCCATTGGTTATAGAATATTCTTCTAAAATCACACGCTTAACACGAAAACTTCAAGGACCGTGTATGAATAATCAAGGCTGGATTCACTATTGGCGTAATTCTCTGGCCGATGCCGATAGTGCGAAAGGTGCACTAAAAAAGCAAGATCTGAAGAATTATGCACGAGTGACAACCGACGAGTTCAAAGAAGGTAAGCTTAAACCTGATTCTGCATTGCTAAAAGATCTGTTTCGTAATGAACCAGATACCCTAACCGCCGTACAAATTCATCATCGACCGGTCACGTATTATCTTCGGAAAGTTCATGGCAAAGATTACTGCGGAAATATGCCTGGTGTACTGACACCGATAGTTTGCTCTTTATGGGTTAATCGTGAAGGACTACTATTTCCCCACACTACGCCATTAATACCTCGTGATTTGCTTACCCCTCAAGGAAATGACACATTTACTATCGCTGACGTCGATAAGCTCGATGAATTCCTGACAACATATGAAATTCCGGCACCGTCTACTGAAAGTATTCCAGCTCAATTCGAACAAGAAGAACAATATCAGAACCATCAAAAAGATTGGTTCAACTACTACGGCCTCACCCAAAAACTATTTGCCGATTACTGCGATAGCAACCAAATCGAGCAGTTCTACGAAGACATTAAAAGTCACGGATTAGTCAACAAAATCAGCGTGTGCTTGGGAGCTTCAAGGCATATTTTAAAACTGTACGATAACCTGAGCAATTCAAGCACAACCTTGCCTCTGCTTGATAGCTACGCGTCAAAAACAGTAACCAACCACGATGAATGTATTGATGTATCTCAGACAGTGAATTTGCGGTTTGGCCACTCAAATAGTCAATTCCCGCTGGCTAAAGCTCAATGCGATGCCTTAGCCCATACCTTAGCCATGCAAGAAGGAGATATTCTTGCGGTAAATGGTCCTCCTGGCACAGGTAAAACAACGTTTGTTCTATCTGTAGTCGCTTCACTGTGGATTGAATCTGCGCTAAAAGAGTGTCAACCGCCGCTAATCATTGCTGCATCGACTAATAATCAAGCAGTAACTAACATCATTGATGCTTTTGGAAAAGACTTCGATGAAGGTGACGACGAACTATCAGGCCGATGGTTACCCGACATTTTTAGCTATGGTGGCTACCTGCCATCGGCGTACGGAGAATTGGAAGCTGCCAAAAGCTACCAAACTAAGCATTTCTATGAAAAAGTCGAGCAGTTGGATTTTCTCGATCAAGCCGAAGCTCATTATTTGGATAGGGCCAAACAGGCATTACCACAACAGAATTTTGCTGATGTAACGCAAGTTAAAGCGTATCTCCTTGCCGAATTGCGCCAACATCAAAACCAGTTAGATTACATCCAAAACAATTGGTATCACTACAACCGCCAACTGAATGACATCCATTCTCGACTGGGGGGCAATCCCCAACAAACATTGGCAGATCAACAACAAGCCGTTTCTAATGCGCAAGCATTGAAAAATAACGCCAAAGAACAGTTAACAGCGTGGCGAAGCTACCTCGGCAATGAATCTACATGGTTAACTCTGTTTAAGTGGTTACCGCCAATCAAGAATAAACTTGAACTTCAGCGCAGGAGTTTCATGTTTAACCTTATTGAGCACGATGAAGAGCAAATTGAAAATCTGCCATCAGACCGATTTGAGAGCCTACTCAAGCAAGTGTTTTCTAGTAAAAAAGACGATTTTGATAATCAAAAAAAACGGTATCAGTCTTGGTTAGAGCAGTATCAAGAGTTTGAGAAATCACAAATGAATTGGCTTGATTCTATCAATATCTTTACTGAAGGCTCTCCAGAACATACTATTCCACAACTGACCGACATCGATTCGGTTTTAGATATCACGACCCGTTTTCGAATGTTCCGCTTAGCTGTCCATTACTGGGAAGCATGCTGGCTGCTCAGTTGCCGAGATTTGGGTCAAGATCTGAACAAGCAGGCAAGGAAAACAGGCTTGAAAACGGTTCGTCCTCGCTGGCAACGCCGAATGATGATCACTCCTTGCATTGTATCAACGTTCCATTCTCTGCCTTCTCATATGACTTACCAGTCTCACGTTGGGAATAATGAATTTGAAACGGATTATCTGCTTAATGAAATCGACCTTTTGATCGTTGATGAAGCAGGCCAAGTAGCTCCAGAAGTTGCCGCTGCCTCGTTCTCACTTGCCAAAAAAGCGTTGGTGATTGGTGATATTTACCAAATCCCGCCGATTAGAAATGTGTGCTCATCAATTGATCGGGGTAATTTACAGCAGCATAAAGTTATCAGCTCTGCTGATGAATACACAGTCATTCAAGAGGAAGGCCGAAGTGTCGTGACTGGCAGTGTGATGCATGTAGCGCAGCAGGCAAGCCGATTTCATTATATGCCGGAAGCTGAGCCTGGAATGTTTTTGCAAGAACATAGACGCTGCTACGATGAATTAATCTCATACTGCAATGAGCTTTGCTATCAAGGCCTCCTAATCCCCAAGCGAGGACAAGCGACCGAAGATAGCCTCTACTCTCCTTTCAGTCATTTGCACGTTGACGGTATCGCGGAATCATTTAGCGGCAGCCGACTCAATAAGTTAGAAGCAGAAACTATCGCTGCATGGCTACATGCTAATAAGGTTGAAATAGAGAATTACTACGGTGAGCCACTGACCAAATGTGTGGGTATCATTACTCCATTTTCAGCTCAAGTGAACCAGATCAAAACTGCGTGTGGTGAATTCAATATCAAAGCAGGCAAAGGGGATGACCAACTAACCGTTGGCACCGTTCACTCTCTTCAAGGTGCTGAGCGCAAAATTATTATTTTTTCCCAGGTGTACACCAGACACAACGATGGCGGATTTATCGATATGGATCCGTCAATGCTCAACGTCGCTGTATCTCGAGCCAAAGATGCATTCTTAGTATTTGGTGATTTGGATATCATTGAAGCTGCGCCATCATCTTCTCCACGAGGATTACTCACCAAGTATCTCTTCACTGACGAGCGAAATGGGCTTAAGTTTAGTGTTGGTCAACGCCCAGATTTATTACAAATATGCGGCCATCCGAAACTGCTAACCAATGCCGAAGAACACGATGCGTTCCTTTCAAAACTGCTGACGGAAGTACAACGAAAAATCGATATCGTCTCGCCCTGGTTAGTGCTAAACAAACTACAATCAACTGGGCAGTTAGAACTACTAAAAACAGCACTGTACAAAGGTATCCAGATAACCATACACACCGACAGACATTTCAATACCACGATAGCAAACCAACCAGATACTAATAAAGTAAAAGCGTTTCAACATTGTTGCGCGACCTTGGAACAGCTTGGTATCGTTATCAATGTGATAAATGGTGTCCATAGTAAAAGCGTTTTTGCTGATGATCGGTATATGGCGGTGGGGTCGTTCAATTGGTTTAGTGCAAGCAGAAGCGGAAAATACGCCAATATCGAGACATCATTAATCTATGCCGGTGAGTTAGAGAAGGAGACCAAAACTCAACTAGACTTCTTAAATAGCCGAAGCTGCAACACAAACAAGCAGCCCGAGACGTAAACAAAAGAACACTCTTTTGTCCCAAAGTGACTCAAAATCATGTTCTGCATACCCCTGGGAGTTAGTAGCTAATTATCCACTTTTAATTAGCTATTACGACGTGAGTTGCATGCCTTTTACATGAATTTTATAGGAGAAAATTTCGAGTTAGAAATTACGT
Organism: Vibrio ichthyoenteri ATCC 700023; assembly: GCF_000222605.1. Taxonomy (GTDB): domain Bacteria; phylum Pseudomonadota; class Gammaproteobacteria; order Enterobacterales; family Vibrionaceae; genus Vibrio; species Vibrio ichthyoenteri. Next base: position 3,983 of record NZ_AFWF01000136.1, read on the forward strand.
TTGAGACTGCACGTTTCGGATAACTTCAGGTAGGTAAATAAGCCCACTGCAGCTGCTAACAACATAGGACATAAGATTGCTTGGGGCATAAGTGAAAGTCTTCGAAGGGAAACTGCGTTCACGGACCGCATAGATTTTAATGAGCGAGTATTGTAAAGATAGCTTGCGTAAGGTTACGGTCGGGCCTGCCCGACCGTTGGTGTAAAAAAAGAAACCATTCTGGTTCCTTTGGAGGTAGTTATGTGGAAGATATTTCCGAAATTTGGGTTAGCAAAAGTTTTAATGTTTTTAATCTGTTTTCTAGTAACTTCCGGAGTTACTTGGTTTTCCAGTGGTTGGTCTGGTTTAGCGCATTTTTTAAAATTCGATGGTTTCGACGTAATTGCACAATTGACAATGCCAGTTTTGCTTATTTTTATCTTTTTAACTTGGCTTATTGGAACATATGTATGGCGGGCTGTATGGCAAATTCCATATTTAGGGACTAGTTTTCTTAATCAAAAAGTTTGCCCAGATTTAAATGGCGTCTGGATAGGTGAAACTATTTCAACTTTCACAGATGTCGATGGAAATCCTTACAAAAAATCGGTGACATTAGTTGTAAAGGCTTCGTTTTTTAATTTTGATATTCGCCTACTCTCTGATGATAAATACCAGCGAAGCACCGTTGTCCAAAGTGAAATATACAAAGACCAACGAGACGGATCTTTTTACCTCAGTTATATATTTGAGTCTGTCGTTGATCGTCCACTTGAAACAGATGACTCTAAATTCGATGGCTCGGCCAAACTTCATGTCAGGTTTGAAGAAAACGAAGTTAGTTTAGTGGGTGTATATTGGACCAATCGATGCTGGCAGAAAGGCCAGCAGACGGCTGGCACAATTAGCCTGCATAAGTCGTGATTGACGTAACATTCAGGCGCGAATTCATCTACTTACGAGAATGTTGTTCTATACAACCTTCCTACATGACACTTTCCTACTTTAATTAAGCGAGTGACATAGGGAATAATCGGTTACCTATCTTTTTGGCTAGCCAAACCTGCTCTCGGCCCACAATTAGAACAACCATCGGCTTTTGACTGGATATATAACGTAGCCATGAGAACTTATCTGTAAAGGAAGGTGAAGGAATATCTTCTGGATGGGTATGCCACTCTCCAATATATTGTTGAGTTCCATTGGAGAGGCTAAAAGCCACATCTACTTTAGCTTGATGATGCGGGCCTTTTCGATTAATGCTAAAACGATGACGTGTATCACCTTCCCCTGGTTCCGAAATATCACAAATAACCAAGTGAGAACCACGGCGCTCTCCGATGAGAACGCCGCCTGCTTCTTTACTCTCAAAATCGAATTGGCGGTGTGATTGTAAGAGCTCAATTGCACTTTTCATTATAACTACAAGGTTGCCATCGACATCCTTGAATACCAGCTCTTCATACTGCATGACAGATAGCGCAGTTAGGTTGTCGTTTTAGCATGCGTGGCTTTTTAGATCTGCTGCCATCCAACATGTGTTCGTTATATGTCCAAATCATATCTGGCTCTAGTGTATTAAGCACCGCTTCTTGAGCTAACGCCGCGGTTATGTGACTTACCGCAGCATCATACGGCGTAAATGTACTACCACAGCTTGTATGCCTTTCGTCCATATGATTGATGTGTCCAAAGCGGAGATCAGTTTCAGCTCTGTGGGTTTCCGGATTCATCACCATACAACCATAACACTGGCTGCCATTATCCACTAACACTTTGGATGCTCTACCATTTCCATCATTGAAAGCATGGATGATTATTGGACGTCTTCCATTGGAAATCATCCTGACAGTTGAAGCCAGTCTTTTCGATACAGGAGGGCGCCCTGTAGCGTCAATAACAATATCGTACTTAGATAGCATCGACTGAGTGATGGGGAAGTTCATATCAAGGCCTTTAATGTTCTCCGCGATATGCACTGAAGATAACAGGCTTTTTGCTAACGCTTTTGCTTTTGAATGGCCAAACTCGTTTGCAGTTAACGCGTGTCGAGCAAAGTTTTGAGGAGCGAAAGTATCACTATCAAACAAATGAAAATACTTATCTCCACACCCTGCACCACTTCTCAAAAGTAGACTAGCCAAATAGCCACCGATAGTCCCACATCCTATTAGCGCAACACGCTTATCGCTTAAGTTACCAACTCCTGAACGAGAAGCGTTTCGGCTTAAAAGGGTGTTTCGATCTGCTTTAGTTACACTTAGACGAATGAATTTCGTGCATGTGTACTTGCCGCAAAGCAGCGACATTTGGGTTCTTATGCTCGACTTTTTGACACTTTTTAACTTGTGCCGATTTTTCGCTATAGTATTGGGGTTAATTTCAACGTAAACAGCAAGCATGTCTTGGTTGTAAACATCGAATAGTAAGATGTGGCGCTTTTTACCCGAAGTTAGGATACGTTCGATTACTTTGTTTCGAGCATTGTGGTCAACGTTGCTAAGCCAGTTTAGGATATCGCTTAATCTCTTTGGGGGCCATATGACGCCAGCTAATCTATTTGGATTAACAGATATATAATGTGTAGATATCGGACGCTCTTTTAGAAAATTGTCATTAAATTCCCGGTGAGTTGACCATTTAGCCAGCAATTCATTTTTGCCCTTTTCGTCTTTAATCGTAACGTATTCAATGTCACTCTCTCCATTAGGCAACGTTTTTTCACAAAGCCAAGTTGTCAGCCTAACTGTTCGATTAGCCTCCTTGAGAAGAAAGAGCTTTTCTTCTGAGTTCCAGTATTGAGAAAACTCCCCTTCAAGCTCATCATCATAAGGATCGCCAGATTCCATCGAATCCATTGCATTATCTAGAGTTAATTGGATCTGCGAGTCGACATCTTTATAGAGGCTATCCAAATTATTGGGATCCCAGTCAGCTTCCTTTTGTTCGACGTAACAAAGAAGCTTCTCGTTGGATACATGTGGGATTAGTCGCCCCCGCAACACATCTGGGAGATCCAAGATATAAGCAACAGGAAGTTCGGTATGAATATCACCACACAATACAAGAGCGACGGAGAACTCCCCGATTCTGGTTTTATAGTGTTTTACGTAGTAGCCACTTTGGGGCTCTTTCTTATAAATTAGAGCCTCTTTGGGGATGCGGTAGGCTGGGGTATACTTATACCCACAGCTCAATAAAACATGGTGAAGTTCTTGGCTCACGTTCTTTAGCCACTCACCATGGTACTACTGATTTTAGCTGCTGAGCTAGACGGCTCAGGCTCAATACTGAAAGCTGGGGCCGCAGGAGCCGACACAATCAGCTCTTCTTTTGTAACACGATGACCAAATGCTGTGTTGATGATGCTCAATGCATCCTGTTTAGATATAGCATTCTCAGCTCTTTGAAGAATATTCGGAAGCGCTTCCAGTTTTGCCATAATGTCATCTTCTCGTTTGGTATGCTGGTTTAAAGGAGGAAAAAGAAGGCTATTAGCTGTATGGTCTGGACTTTCAATACCTTTACCAAATTCTTTGTGAAGGTTATCCGTAATGACTTTCATTGTTGCATCAAAGTCGTCTTTATTGTGTGGTGTTGTGTCTAAAATACTGACGATGGCTGCCATGAGGCTGATTGAAGATGGACCGCCGACTTGCCATTGGACATCACGCCAAGCCTTTAGGTAACGGCAGACTTTTGGTAAGTGATTGCCTATTCGTTTCCGGCTATGTTCAAACCAATCCTCAACGATTTTCGGGTCGCTGTTTAACCATTTCTTTTCTCCGTCCCGCAACGCCAAGTTCACACTCTCAGTATCAACTTCGTACGATTCAGGTTTGGCGTCTTCAGCCTCCAAAGATCCAAGGATTAAGCTACGGTTCATTGCCATTTTCATAGCTTTTTCTTTTTTTAGAAACTGATCTTTGGGGATAGCATACATGGGCACATCAATGTGTGTTTTTTCATGCTTTATTTTGATTCTGCCACAGGTTCTCTTCGTTTCAAATACCCAACCCGAGCGTTCAGCAGCCAAAGATTTAAGGGCTGAATCTACAAGCAGAATGAGGAGTGTATGGCCAACTTTAGGATCAGATTCGAATATTGGCATCGGTAAATATGTGCCGTCATCGATGTCCATTTCCTGACCTGGATGAAAAGGCTTATTCAAGGTATCGTACTTAAAGCTACCCTGAGTCCAAAACCTTGGAGATAAATCAGAAAACTCTTTTCGTGCTTCATCATCCATCAGATAAATTAACTCGGCGACTTTTACTTGTTCTTCAGGCGACAGGTACTTAAGCTTTGTATTGGAGACTCGAAGCCATACATCATGTTTATTAAGTTTC